>NZ_JAFNOY010000004.1:0-230304 GCF_026536055.1 Lactobacillus sp. B4015 | reverse complement strand
AATAAAAATTGGATCGTTTCCGCCTAGCTCTTTATAGCAGTTAGTACACATGACTGTTTCTTCTTTTCCATCTTTAATTATCATCATTTTTCCACATTCTATCTTCTACAGATCTTATTGCTATCTCTGTTAGTAAATTTCGATATTCTTCAATAGATTTGCACTGTTTACGTTTGTCGAAAATTCTATTGTAATTAGGACATGATCTGTTATTTTCCATTTTGTTTCTCCTCAACTAGCTTTCCATCTTCATAAAATGCCCTCTCATCAAAACTGTAGTCAGTTAATTTTTTAACCTTTTCAATTGCTGCATTTAAATTACTAAACTCAAATGCAGCGTCTTTATTACTAGTAAAACGAGGCTCTAACTTATGATTTGAATTTTCAAACATCTCAACCAACCATTTACCTCGTTTAGCTGTCACACTCATTACTGCACCTCATAACTCTCTGCCACACATTGGGCAGTTAGCAATATCAACACAACCCTCGACATGACTAGCATCATCTCTAACATCTAATGTCTTATCCTCTGGGTCAAATAGAAGTGTAATATAACTATCTTCAATTGCTTGTGACTCAAATGAAGTTAATGTTACTTCCCCTCCTGCACAGTAAGGGCACTTATCTTGGCTAACTTCTGGCTTATCCTCTTTGTCATTTAAATTAGGCATATTTAATCTTCCCCTTATCCAATAAATCTAACTGGTGTCTTTTTGCTGCTGTACTTCTTTTCAAAGTCGACAAAGAACTGATGTAGCTTATTTAGTTTCTTTTCTTGCGAACGGTCGTAGGCTCCAATGCCGTGACCTTGCAGTATGTCGTATTCATAACGTGCTTTTGCGCGCTCTTTTAATTGCTTGGTATAAATAGCATCCCAGTCGGTTACTGTCTCAATGTGCTTAATCATGATTAGTTACAGGCTCTTTGATGACTAAATCTAATTTCGACTTACTGCCGTCATAGATTACTGCTTTCTCATCTTCTAAATATGATGTTAAATCAGGCTTGTTTATCCAAACATTTCGCATGTTCTCGTTCGTGCTATTCGACTTTGTCAATGATGTGAAGTAAAAATTCTTATTTTTATCAACACCGCCGCCGTCCCAACTACCAATTAACCAATAATCATCATCAAAATATGCTATGTCACCCGGTCTTGCCTGTACTACTGGCTTTGCCTTTCCTACATTGATTTTCATTGTTAAATCCTCGTTCTCTTATCTTCAATTTTCGTAAAATCTATTACTCGGCTTCGGTCGCCCTCCTGCATTCTGCTGACTAATCTTGAATGGTAGGTGCTGTATAGCTCGTCCATGCTTAGATTAGTTGTTGTGATGATGCGTTGATTGCTTTCGTAAATATCGAATATGGTATCTTGTACGAAACTCGTAGCCATGTTATTGGCACTTTCAGCGCCCAGATCGTCTAGAACAACTACATTGGCTTTCTTAACCACGTCTGTAACGTGTTTCGGTGACCATACGCCCGTTTTGTCGTTGAACCAATTTTTCATCTCTCTTATCAGCTTGTTAACACTAATAAATAGACACCTCACCATTGGCTCAGAATTGTCGTTCACGGCGTTTAACATTGCCATGGCTAGATGTGTCTTACCCGCTCCAGCATTTCCGTAGAGCAAGCTATTACCCTTCTTGTGTGGGTATTTGAAATAAGCACCAGCAATCTTTCTAGCTTGTTGTTTGGCAACTGCCTCAAGCGACTGTTCGCCCTGCGTTTTAAACGTGTCAAACGTGTAATTAAACACTTCGTTTCTATCCACCAGTGACTGCCTCCGTAAGTAGCCTTTGGTATCTTGCTCTTTGACCTGATTAATCATCCGCTTTTCTTGAACTTTGTTTTTGTCAAGAACGCACGCTTCGCAGAATGGCTTAATTTTGTCAAACCCGTCCAAATAGACCAGATGATACTCAGGATGTCTAGGGCAGGTCTCGCTTGTTCGATGCAATCGATGCTCAATTAACTTCATGGTGTTGCTGTTAATCTCTTTCATGACTCCTCCTTGTGCTTAAAACGGTAGATCTTCATCGGGAATATTCTCAATGGTGTCATCTTTAAGAACACTGAAATCTCTTTGCGGTGGAACATTACGAACCTTTTCGTTTAAATAACTCTCAAACTTAGTACCAAACAACGTCTGCGGTCTTAGGTACTTACTCATCTTGGGATCGTGAGCCCAAGTTGCACACTTGTTATCAATAACCTGCTTGAAATCATCTAGTGAATAGCCTTCTTTAGCTCGAGCATCAATTAACCTCTTGTTAATAGCAGAGCTAGGCTTGTACTTAGTACCCAACTTCTCATTGAGATAATTAATGACCTTTTTGTAGAGTGGCTCTTCGTCTTCATCATCAACTGAACTATATATACTTCTTCTTATATTGTTCTTCTTATATTGTTCTTCTTTTGTAGCAACCTGTTTCCCTAGGGTCTGGCAACCTGTTTCCCTAGGGTCTGGCAGCCTGTTTCCATGGGTATGGAAATCAGTTTCCCTAGGTGCATTACTTGAATTAGTGTTCCAGCTTTTTGCAAACGTACTTGCAAGCTCTTCCCCCGCAGTGATTTTTCTGTAATCTATCTCTCCGTTTTCCTTCTTATAAATTTGTCTGTTGATCAAATTCATATCTTCTAGCAAGCTTAAATAGTTGCTAATGGATTTTTTGGAACATTTTAATTTGTCAGCCAGCGTTGAATTGCTCATATAGAACTCTCCTGTAACGTTAAGCATTGAAATGATTTCTCCTAATAGCAAAATTGATTTTGGCTGCTTTAAAAGCTGCTCATCTCTAGCCGCACTAATTGGTATCATGAGAAACGCTTTTGATCCATTAAAAGTTTTAGTCATAATTGGCCCTCCTAGGAAACAACTCCATCTTTAGCCAGTTTTGTAAACACTTCTAAATCTTTGCCCTTTAAGCTATTAGCAAAATTTTTTGCCTTTTGGTTACCCTCAGATGCATGTTTAACTACCAAATACATTGGTACTAGTTGACCGTTGTAATTAACTTTGTAATCCTTAATATTTGCGGATTTAGCATGTGACTTAGCTTGATTACGCTGTTGTGCGGAATTGCTTGCTCTGCTCTGTCCAGTAGCTCTATATCCACCATCGGGGTTGCTGTCTTGTGCATCTGGGTCTTCATCTTTGTCCGTAATATTGAATAGCTGTTTGTAAAAATACTTCTGCGCACTTGTGCAAGCTTTTTGCACTGCTTTCTCTCCAGTATCAGAGCCTGCTCCAGGCATTGATCCAACCATTGTTTCAATGCCATCCGTAATAGTAAATGTTCCCAAAACGTAGACAAAGTTGTTAACACCACCTTTAGCAGTTTTTTGCTGTTCACGGTCAACTATTTCAAAGCTCGGAACAATTGCAAACTTGTTATCAGAAATTACACGTTGCACTGCAGCTTTAATAGCTGCTTCAGATTGAAAAGAATAACGTTGAAAGTTGTTATTACCGTCTTTGGCGATGGCGCCAATATCTTTATTGGCTTTAGCAATCTTTTCAGCTAAAGGAATATAGTCTTTAGGCTTGCTAATGCCTTGCTTATTACTCTCAGTCATTACGCATCCCTCACCTGCTCACATTTAATACCAGCTGTTTTAATGAACTTCGATAGTTGCTTGAATTGATGACTAGTTGCAGTGAGTTTAAACTTGCCCTTGTCAGTGATTAAGAAAGCAGTTTGAAAGCTGTCTACAATCTCACCGGTTGTCTTATCAATAGCCTTACCATTTTGATTAACCAGCTTTTCCTGTTGCTCTTTTTTGGCCTTTTCATTACGTTCTGCCTCAGCTTTGATGTCTTCAGCGTAACTACTCATCTGAGCCAATACATCACTTAGCTTAGTATTTTCCATCATGAGCATTTGAACCCAATGTTCATGTGGCAGTCCCAGCTCCTTAGCTCTTGCAGTTACAACTTTCATATTTTCGGCAAGTTCTTCTTTTTCTCTGAGTAACACATCAATCTGTGTTTGTACTTCCTTTTCGAATACAGCGTATGAGGCCGTTTTGTTGAACCATTTAGGATTAACTTCAATCTTGTTAGCTTCAACGCCAGCAGCTTGGCATCGCTTAGCAACGTCCGACATGATCAATTGCTCACGCATTTCTTTGGCATGATCTTCATAATTTTTGATTTGCGCACCAATATTGGTAGAGGTCTTGTCAATCTCTTTAGTAAGTCCCTTAATCTGGGACTTAAAGTTGTTGACAGGCTCATCTATAGACTTAACAATACTAATCTTACGGTCATTAAGAGCCTTCTTAAGCTTGTTGAGTTTAGCACGTGTAAGCTTAGCCTCTTTCATGTTTTCAGGCGTAACCTTGAATTGGCTGTACTCTTCACTTAATCTATTAACATTACTTTTTAAGTCTGCGTATTCTGGGAAGTCAATTTTGGCTGTCGTGAATGCAATTCCATAATTTTGACCATCCAGAGTTATCATTTTCTTTTCCATGTGCTATAATTCTCCTATATAGTTATTTTTAATTTTTAGTCGAAAAGTCCGTTGCCGCGGGCTTTTTTGTTCGCCATTAAGTCCCTGGTAACTGCTCGGGGCCACTCGCTATTAAACAAACGAGCAGTAGTACCAATACAGTTACTATTAGTAACAATATTAGCAATGCGCTTTTGGCGCCTTTTTTTGTTACGCCTTTGCTCCCAAAGTCGAAGCAGGCGTTTAATACACGTATCCATTTGAACATTACCCTTTCTAAAATTTTCATTATTCACCTTTCTTATCTACTCTCTCTAATCACATTGTGAGATAATTTAAAATGTGAAAGGAGTAAAATATGGAACTAAACTACGATTTTGTTCGTGAAATATTAATAGACTATGCTGAAAGCAAAAATGTGAGCGGACCAACGGTCATAGAATTATTAGACTTTGCAAAAACTAAAAATAAAACTTATGACGAATTGGCATTTTCATTAGCCAGAATGTATGAAGGAAATCTTATTTCTGATTCACCCATACTAATAGGCAATCACTATAAAATAGTTTCCCCCGGCAATTTAACTTGGCAAGGTAACGAGTATTTAAGCTCAATACGTAGTCAAAATATTTGGTCAGAAACAAAATCTAAAATAAAGAAAATTGGTTCGAAAGTAACTTTCGAAACTATTGTTTCAGTTGCTAGTGCAATTGCTAAACATCAACTCGGCCTATCTTAAAATCCGTACCATCTACCCATATAAATATTTCTTTTAAATGCTGATTTTCGGGCAAGTGTTCCAAAATCAGTTTTTTTAATTCAGAGTTAGGATGGATTTCAGAATCAAAGCAGCTCCCTATAGCCGTTCCGGTTAATAATGGAACTCGATAGCCTTCTTCATCAAAGAAAAAGTAGATGTAGTTAATTGGCTTTTCTGTTCTTTGCATTATTTTTTCCTCTTAATATTAATAAATGAATTAAGCCAAGGGCTCATAAGGACTAAGTTGTTGCTCAATTTTATTTGCAATATTTCCCCAATTAATGTAATCCAAGCCGTATTTATTCAACTGATAGATAATGCTGTCAGCTATACAATTTTCTTTATCACTAACGTTGCTTTCATCTTCAGTTGATTTAGAATTGCTAGGTTGACTGGCTTCAGTCGTAATGGCTAACTTAGTTTTTTGAATATCCCTTAAAACGCCTTTCAATTCTTCGTTCAGTTGAATGGCTTTTTTGATGTTCAAATTAAGCTCTTGTAGCTCCTTAGCATTATTTACCTTAATCGTTATTTCACTTACTATTTTTGACATTTCTGGCTCCTTTCTAAAATTGGTTTTTCTTCATCGTCTTAGTTAGTTCGAGCTTTGAATACCTCCTGACACCATCGATCATGCTGTAAGGGATTAGCCCCTTTTTTAGCCACTCATAAAATTTACGCTTTGAAACTCCTAAGTATTTCATTGCGTCAGTAGCATTCATCCATTCGTTTTCCTCCTGGAATGATATTCCCCTTTCTGCTAGAACTTCTCGAACAGCGTCGACTAAGTCCTTTTTTGGGATAACTACAGGTACTTTTACCTCCATCATTTATCACAACTTTCTTAAATAAATTCTAATTGTCCAATCAGAATGATTGATGAACTTGTAAAAACAAATTTCTAAATTTCTATTGAACCGCTTGTTTTTTTCTTTTTAAACGAATAAACTCGTTTCTGTTGCCAAAAAAAAGAGCATCTGGCGAAATACCATAAATCTTGCCAATATTAATAGCGTCTAAATACGATAGCTTAGTACTGTTCTTTTCCCAGCCTGACAAAGTTGTTTGTGTAATACCAAGCTTCTTTGCCGCTTCGGCTTGCTTATATCCTGCATTTACTCTTGCTGCTTCCAAAGTCAACTTGATATTTTCATTATCCATTCCTTGTCCTCCTTTCTTAGTCTATCTAAATATTATAACGAGTTTATTCGTTTGTCAATGAATAATACGAGGAAATACTAAAAAACTCGTTTACAAATTAAATAAAGCCATATAATATATAGTAAGAAAGGTGGAAAAAGAAATGCCACGAAATAAATTATCAGACCCAGAAAAAATAGCTAGACAGACAATTGCAGAAAATTTACGAAAGTTTACGCATGGAATGACACAGGCAGAACTTTCTGCCAAAACTGGAATTCCCAAATCAACTTTATCCGGATATTTTGCGCAAAGGTCAACTCCCAATGCCGGAACCCTAGAAAAAATTGCTGACGCACTTAATATTAGCAAAAGTGATATTGATCCCAGATATGATTTAACTTTACCATCTAATATTATAGATATTGATCATTCACAATTAAACTCTATTCGTATTCCCATTGTGGGTGAAATAGCTTGTGGTACACCAATTACTGCCGAGCAAAATATTGAAGGTTATCATTATGTAAATCTTAAGCATGTACCTGCTGGAAAAATGTTCGGATTACGTTGTAAGGGCGATTCCATGGAACCATTAATTCCAAACGGCGCAATTGTAACCGTTCTTCAACAACCGAGCGTTGAAACTGATGAGATTGCTGCAGTTATGATTAACGGAGAAGCAACCCTGAAGCGATTTAAAGAGCTAAGTAAAGGACATATTGTTCTTTATCCAATTAATACAAAATATGAACCTATCTTTTTAGATGGTGAAGAAGATGTAAAAATTATAGGAAAAGCTATTCATTTTGATGGTGAACTATAAAATTAAATAAAATGTAAGAGAAGAGATTAAAGAGAAAAGTATGGTTAAAAATTTTAATAAGAACGATTTAATTATGTTTATGTTAGATAAAGCAATGAGTCAGGGCATAAAATGTCTTTTAGAGAAAAATGACCCTAATGTACCATGTAAAGCAGATTGTGACAATAAAACAATCATAATTAACATGAATTGGAAAAATCAAAAAGAATTACCATTCAAAATTGGGCACGTGATTGGTCATATTGCAAATGGTGATCATGGGGTACAAATTTAAATAATTAATCATTTCTCCACCACACCGCTGACGTGAAATCTACGAAGAATATAAAATTGAGATTTGTAATCACTAAAAATTAGTTATTGGCATTTTAAAATGTTTCTAGCTACTTTTATTTTAGTCATGTGCGGTTGGTGCACCTCACGCCATAGAAAATAAAACAAGTGATGCTAGGAGTACAGTTGGATTTATTGTGGCTATATTTTTTTTGGTCTGTGAAATTGTTTATATGGTATCTATTGAACGTGTCAAATTTTCTAATAGATTTCGATGTGAAATAAGGTAAATTAATTCGAAGGAGAATAAATTATGAAAGAGGTTACATTGAAGAATTTGAATAATGGCAAATTACAAAATGAAAAAGTTGGCTTTGCATGGCCAGCCTTACTCTTTAATTGTCTTTATCTGCTTTTTAGAAAAGACTGGATTACATTTGGGACGTGTCTTCTATTAAA
This sequence comes from Lactobacillus sp. B4015, assembly GCF_026536055.1. Taxonomy (NCBI): domain Bacteria; kingdom Bacillati; phylum Bacillota; class Bacilli; order Lactobacillales; family Lactobacillaceae; genus Lactobacillus; species Lactobacillus sp. B4015. The sequence continues at coordinate 222,380 of NZ_JAFNOY010000004.1, read as the reverse complement.
CTTTTTGTTTTGCTTATTACCAGCTGGTTGGTATGGTCTTTTCTTTTTACTTACCAATGTTGCAATTTGCTTAAGATACAATAAAATTCGAATAGAATATCTGCTTAGCCATGGCTGGTGTGCAGCAGATAAAAATACTGATCAAATATTGCTTAATAACAATATTCATACAGATAGTAATAAAAATATGATCAAAGGCAAGCCTATAAATAATAAAGTACATCAAAGCAACTCAAATGAATTCGATGAAAAGGACAAAATAACCGCCGAAAAAGCTAAAAACGCTATTTCAGCACTCAGTTATTTCGGAGGAATCCACTGCCCACGTTGTTTTTCCAAAAACGTTCAAGTTATTGGGCAACACAAAAAAGGTTTCTCTTTTGGGAAAGCTATTGCTGGAACTGCATTAGCTGGGGGAATAGGTTCACTGGCTGGCTTTGCTGGTAAAAAAACCAAAAAAGTAGATATGATATGTTTAAATTGTGGAAAAAAATTTAGAAAATAAAGTACAGTGAACGTACAAAAAAGCTCCTAAGAACCCGCATGCAAACAGATTTCTTAAGAGCTAATAAAGCAGACTAAGGCTAAGGCCCTTTGTCTGCTCCTATTATAACAATATTAAGGGAGTTAAGCTATGCCAAAAAGAGATAATCACATTAAAGAATATAAGAGCAAAAGTGGTGAACGACGGTTTAAATTCCACCTATATTTAGGTTTGGATGAGAATGGTAAGCGAGTCAATATAACTAGGCAAGGATTTACTAATTACAACGATGCTAAAACCACCTACGATAAATTAAGGGCTAATGGTACTCAAGGTTATAGCAAGCCGAAACAAATAAAAACTAGCGAAATGTATAAAATATGGTTTAACAATTACAAAGGCCAGGTCAAAGAATCTACCGCAAATAAAAACTATCAGTGGTTCAAAAATCATATTAATCCTATTTTTGGCAATCAGTATATGGATAAAATCCAGTCTAAAACCGTTCAAAAATTTGCAGATCAAAAAGCAAAAGAGATTGTTAAGTATCGGGATATCATTAATTTACTAAGTTCACTGTTTGAGTATGCCATGCGGTTAGGCTATGTCAATGATAATCCCGTAAGAAAGATTATTATTCCTAAAAAAACATCCCGCCCAAGACGAGATGTTGAACACAATGTTTATTCGCGTAAAGAATTAACTGAGTTTCTTGAAGCAGCTAAAAAATATAATATAAGAGCTTATACTTATTTCAAAATACTATCTTCTACTGGGCTTAGAAAATCTGAAGCTTTAGCACTTACTTGGCAAGACATTGATTTCAACAAAAATTTATTGCACGTTAACAGAACATTAGCTTTAGGATTAAACAATCATACAATCATTCAACCACCTAAAAGCAAGATGTCCAAAAGAACTTTACCGATATCAAATAGTTTAAGAAATGCTTTAATTGACTACAAACAATCGCAAAAAATATTGTCTAATAAACTATTTCATACTTATAAAGGAACATATTACCCTATTAGTAAACCGGCAACATGGCTAGCCCGCATATACAAAAACAATCCTGATTTAAGAAAAATTACGATACACGGTTTTAGACATACATTTGCCACTCTATTGATTAGTGAAACTAGCATAAAACCCAAAACTGTTCAAATGTTACTTGGTCATGAAGATATCAAAATGACCCTTGATATTTATACTCACATTAATGAGAAAAACAGAGAAGACGCCATCAGTTCGATACAACAATTAGATATTTAGTTTTTTATTCGCCTATGCCGTGCGTTTGCCGTGCAAGCAATAAAATAAAGCCCCACAATCCTATGATTGCAGGGCTTTATTAGTATTAAAGTGGAGATGAGGGGAATTGAACCCCTGTCCAAACGCATCCCGTCACTGACATCTACGATTATAGTTATATTATTTGAACTTCACTAGCCCAAAACGCCATATAACAGGGCTAGAATGGACTAGCTAACCTGTAATGACTCTTTTTAACTATTCAGATGAGGTAGTTAAACGTAACTCACTAAGTTGATACTTGAAACCAAACGTGAGTAATTCGGTAACAAGCAACACATGCGCTTAAATTAAGCAGCTAATGCGTAAGAATTTTCTTTATTTGCAGTTATAAAACTGTGACGTTTTTACGTAGACGTGACCTACGAACCGCAGTCAATGCGAATCTACGCCTGTCGAATCCCAAAACATCCCCGTTTAAGACGACATTATTATAGCATAAAGTTGATTGCATTACTACTGGCAGCTGTTATCAGCAATTTTACTTTTTTAAAAAACAAATTTGTCAAACGCCTGCTTAATACCATCATCATCATTGGTTGATGTAACATAATCGGCGTGTTTTTTGGCAGCATCGGATCCATTACTCATTACTACTGCGCTTCCGGCAACATTAAACATCGGAATATCGTTTTGCTCGTCACCAATAGCCAAAATCTCGCTAGTCTTAATTCCTAGTTTTTCGGCCAAGAACTCTAAAGCTGCGCCCTTATTAACATTTTGATGCATAACTTCTAAAAAATAAGGATGTGCTCGAACTACATAGTTATTTTGACCAAATTCTTTAATGACATCATCCTCAATCTGGTCTAATTTTTCTTTTTCATCACCAAAAACAGCTTTAATAATCTGGTGATCTTTAGTCAATTCTGCTGGCTTTCTTACCAAGACCCCAGCACTATTTTCCCATGCCTGAACCACCGTAATCCAATTGACATCCAAGTTACTGGTAATAATATTGCTATCAGCATCCACAATATTGTATGAAACATTGTGATCATATGAATATTGATCAATTTTCTGATAAGTGGCAAAATCTAGCCCTGCTTTTTTTATTAATTTACCTGTAACCGACTCAATCACAGCACCATTAAAAGTAATCACATATTGGTCATCAGTTACAATATCTAATTCATGTAAAAAGTGCTTAACTCCCGCCAAAGGCCGTCCTGAGCACAAAACCACTTTTACTTGTTGGCTTACTGCTTTTTTAATAGTGGTGATTGTTGATTCTAATAACTTTCCGTTACTATTTAATAAAGTATCATCAACATCAATTGCTACTAATTTAATCAATTATTTCTCCTTGCGTTATTTTCTTTAGTTCTTCAGTTATAGCCTGTCTTATTTTTCCATGTTTATTTGCATCATACTGATATTTTGAATCAGTCCAAAAACTCGAATCATACAACCAAACAGGCTTTGCCAACCTTTTAGAATTTTCTGTTAAGTATCGTGGGAATACATGTGCATGCAAAAAATTATCAGTATTTCCTAAAATATCATAGTTAACCCTTTGACATCAGCATACTTTTAATAGGATATCCCCTACCAAACTCATATCACACAAAAATGATGTTCTTTCATTAATTTCTAAATCATTCAAAGAAGGTACTTTTCTTTTAGGTAATATAACGCAATAACCTGGTAAAAACTGTGTATCTCCAAAAGCTACAAAACTTCCAGTTAGTTCCGCCATTACCATTGGATTAGTACCATTTATTGCAGAACCAATTCTGTCATCACGCCAATCCCTCATATTCTCTCCCCTTTAACCTATTTATTTATCATAACAAAAATTATACAAAAAAACCGCTAAGATTTTTTCTTAACGGTTTTTCCGAAGTTTAATTTAAATGTGCCAAACGAACGACATCGCGTTCAATCATCAATTCCTCATCAGTTGGAATAACAAGTGCTTTAATTTTCGAGTCTGGTTTTGAAATAAATTTTTCGCCATTAGACTTATTAGCCTCATAATCAGGTTCTAAGCCCATAAATTCAAATGATTTCATTACTTCTTCCCGAATACCAGCATCATGCTCGCCAACTCCGGCAGTGAAAATAATTGCGTCAACACCTTTAAGTTCAACGATATATGATCCAACATATTGTCTTACCCGGTTAACAAAAATTTTACGCGCAAGTGCTGCTCTTTGTGCAGAATTGTTTTCAAGATCGCGCATATCAGAAGAAATTCCTGAAATTCCTAATAAGCCTGATTTATCATTTAAGATATCAATCATTTCATTAATATCAAGATGATCTTTATTCATAATGTATTGTAAAACAGACGGATCAACATCGCCTGAGCGAGTACCCATGGTGATTCCAGCTAACGGAGTAAAGCCCATTGAAGTATCATATGATTTACCATTTTTTACAGCCGTTACCGACGCACCAGAGCCAAGATGGCAAACAATTAATTTTAAGTCTTCGACATCTTTTTTTAGCATTTGACCGGCACGACCAACAATATAACGAACTGAAGTACCATGAGCACCATACTTACGAATACCATATTTTTCATAGTATTCGTAAGGAATTGAATAAATGTAATGCTCTGGGTCTAAAGTTTGATGGAAAGAAGTATCGAAGACACCAACTTCCGGTACATCAGGTAGTAATTTCATGAAAGCTTCAATTCCCTTACCTTCAGCCGGATTATGTAACGGTGCATATTCTTTTAAATCATAAATCTTTTGCAATTTTGCTTGATCAATGATGGCAGAATCAGTAAAATCTTCTCCCCCTGCAACTATTCGATGACCTACGCCGACAATTTCGCTTAAATCGTCAACTACATGGTAGTCTTTTAAAGCCTTTAATAGCAGATTAACAGCAGTTTCTTGATCTGGAATAGCAATTTCTTGCGTATGCTTTTCGCCGTTTGCCAATTTAATTTCAAAAGAAGAGTCATCAATTCCAACTCGATCGGCAATTCCTTCTGCTAACACTTTTTCTTCTGGGATTGCAAACAATTTATATTTAAAAGAAGAGCTGCCTGAGTTAATTGCTAAAACTTTTTTCATAAATGATATTCCTCCATACACATAATTTAGACTTTTTCACAAATTAATGAATATTTTTAGTATACCACTCATTTAGTTTAACATTAAGCTTGATTAGGTCTTCTTCGTTTTTAAAAGAGTCCAACTTTGTGAGAAATACTTCACAATTTTTTGCTTGCTCGCCGTGGTTTTGAAATACTAACACTGACTTTTGGTTAAACTTATTTTGAAAGAGATTATCGGGTAGCTCAATTATTGCCCGGAGATATACTTTCTCCGACAACCAAGGCATAAAGTCACTTCCACCTTTACCAGAAAGTATTGCTTGCGGTACAACCAAAAAAGCATAGCCATCTGGCCGCAAACTTTTAATAATTTGTTCAATAAATAAGAAGTGAGCAAATGAATGGCCTTTTTCAGCTTTAGTAGCAAAATTTGCAGCATTGTCATCGTCTGGATAGTAGCCAATTGGAATATCGCTTACAACAATATCTGGCTTGGCAAAAAGCCAAGGTGTGAGAGCATCCTGACAGAATAACACAACATCAATCTTATTCAAATGTGCACTGATATCCGCAAAATTGAGCATTTCTTCATCATTATCAATTCCAAATAATTGAAAATTGCTCCGTGAATGATTAGCTCTTTTTAGTTGGTTAATTATTGAAAATAATAAATTGCCTGATCCAATAGCCGGATCCACAATTACCTGTTTTTTATCTGGCAAAAGTTTTTGCATAAACATTGCAATAATTGTTGCGATAATTGGTGGTGTTGGCATTTGATTAGGATCTAGTCCATCTTCATTAATCGCCTTAAGTGTTAAATACGTAAACAGCTGAACTTTAACTTGTTGAGTCAACTCATCATAATGCAGATCAGCGTATTTTTTACTTAATTTAGCCACAGTTTCCTTATCAGGTGCTCCTAATTCAACCTTGATCTGGTTGTTTTCCAAATTATCAAATGTTTCTGTTAGAGCTTCACCAAAAGAGACATTCAATGCCTCTTGCAAGCAATTAATACAATCTAAAAATTTATTAAACAGTTCTTCTATATTGTTCATCTCGTGTCCCCTTCTATTTCATTAAACATTTTAATAGAAAGAAGGCAATTCAAGCAAGCAAATCAATTATTTAGTAGGTATTGGATTAGTAATAAATTATTTTGCATGCAATCACGAAAAATCAACTGGTAAAATTGGACAAAAATTAAACAAGTACTTAAAACTAACACACTACTAAGTAATGCACTTGCTTTAAACTTGGTGAATCTTTTTATTAGCATTTTTTTCCTTCTTTTTCGGAATAGGATCAAGCTTAAAATAAATTTCTGACTTACGACCATCTTCTTCAGTTATCGTTATTTTAATTTGCCGATTTTTAGTGACAAAAAAGGCTCTTTTAATATTTAAAAGAAGTGGCATGTGCCCGCCCTCGGGGGTAGTGACGCGAATCATATTTTTGTAATGCGTCAAAAGATAAATATTTGATTCGCCGTCTTTAGTAACTTTTTCAACAGCGGCTTGCCGTGAATTCGACGCCTCTGGAAATGCGAAGACCGTCTTAACATCTTCATCTGCTAAAAACTGATTAAATTGAACATAACTGAAGACAATATCATCGGTATGATGCTGCAAGTGATTAGACACAGTAATTGTTTTTATTAACCCTTGCAGAGTTACTACAATTAAAAGTGTCACCATAACTGAATAGATGGCTTCTGCTATTAAAAAACCATTATTTCGTGATCTGATAAGTTTTTTATCTTCTGTGTCATAAACTTTTTTATTACCTACTAATTGATAAACGTGATTATGAACTGTAATTTGAGCTAGATCGCATTTTTTCATGACATGCCAGGCGTATACACGATCAGTTTTTTCTTCCATTTTTTGCTCCAAGGCACGACTTTGACCGACGATTAGCGCCATAATCACAACCCCAGAAATAGTTATCAGCAATGCTACCATGCTTTCTGCTATTAAAAATCCTGTTAGCTTAGTCTTTACCATTTATTGCACGTCCCCACATCATTTGTAATCGAATTCGTCTTGTTTCATGATGATTAGTAATGACGACCGTATGCGGTGCCATTGAACCTTTGGCGGATATTTTAAAGTTGGCTAGATTATATATCTCGATTTGAGAGTTGATTTTAATCTTGCGGTAATCATGACTTCTTTTAATAGATAAGTATTTCGATTCTGGATAAAAACTGATTATGGTTGGCTCATGCTCAATAGTTGATATTCTTGCAGCCTGCTCAATTGAGCTTTTAACTTCTCTAGCAGTATTATCCAAAATTAACTTTTCATTATATTTTTTAAGGTAAATTGTTCCAAGCATCACCAAACTAATTGAAATGGTTAAAATAATCATCATCTCAATAAGAGTAAAGCCTGATTTTTTTGCTTTATTCTGTGGCTTTTTGAATAACACCGTCTACAACCGTATAACCTTTAGCCTTTTCAAGCTGCTTTTTAGTTAAATAGCCATCATCAAACATATTTTTAAAGTTAATCTCCTTACCGTCACGATCTTTATCATCCTCATATAAGTTGGCCTGTGTCTGTAATGTGGTTTTAAAAGCATCATTTGTTTTTTCATTGGCACTTTGTTTTTGCTTAGCTAAGTTCGGTGCAATTATCACTAGGAGCATAACAATAATTGCTACAACGATAACCATTTCAATTAAGGTAAATCCTTTTGCTTTTTTCTTTTTAATATTTTTCGTAATTAAATTCTTGTTCATTTTTCCTTCTTCTAGATGCTTTGCATCATTGCATACATTGGTAGCAGCAACTTAAGATACATCCCAATAATGCATAGTCCTATTAAAATAAAACAAACCGGCTGGACATTAACAATCAGCTTAGTAATTCTATTGGTCAAGTCAGTAAAAAGTGTCCGACCTAATAGCAAACATCTTTTACTGAGATCTTCTTTTTTGGAGCCCGCTTTAACTAAAAGCAGTAATTCATTCGGCAAAAAATACTCATGCTTGATAATCTCCGCTAAATTCTTTCCAGCCAATAATTGTTTTCTAATTTTTTCACCGATAAATTGTTGTAATGAACCTTTTTCTTGAATTGCGGCATATTCACACATTTTCTGTAATGAAAAACCACTCGCAAGCAGCATTCCGATATCGTATATCAACAAATATTTAACATATAAACTAATCAAGTTTCCGATAACAGGAAAATGAGCTAATTTATTTAAAGAATGGTAGTCCTGCAATCTTAGTAGGTTCATTATCTTAACCAAATAATATAAAAATAACAGACTCAAAAATAATAAAATGAGTAACATGATATCGCCTGTATGCTCATTAGTATCAGCAAATTGATTTGAAACAAAGGTTTGCATAAAAAACAATAAAAAGATCATCATTAGCGCTAAAACAAATGGATAAGACATTTCTGCTTTTAGTTTTTTAATTTGGTCATTTTTTAACCGGTTTAGAGTTGCCAGTTGCGATAAACATTCAACTAAATTGCCTTGCCTCAGCGCCAATGCAACTTGTGTTGCAGTTGTTTTTGAAAAACCTAATGTCAGCATTAAACTGTTCAAACTGGTACCAGATTGAATATTTTTATTTAATTGAACGAGCAAATCTTTTCGCTTGGGCCATAAAATTGGCATTAATTCCAAGCTAACACTGAGCGAAAAACCATTTGCTAAACTATTTTGTAAATAATCTAAAAAATTAAGCCGCTCTTGATTAGTCAGTTTATCCTTTTTTAAACCGTTCATATACCTGCGCACTGATCTGTCCTCCCTCACATAATTTAGTTAAGTTACTGGGCCAGTTAATAAAATCTGAACGGATACTCTGACTAAGTGCATTTGTTAGATCGTCTTCTGCTGCAATATCCATTAAGCAGGACGAACCATTTACAGTCGGTAATAACCGTTGATAGCAAATTGCGGTAAGACAATTACTTAACTCATTAGCATTAACATGAAGGCTTTCTAACCTTGATAGTGTCTGCAGTGTACTTTTTGCATGCACAGTGGCGAAAACCAAATGGCCACTTAAAGCAGCATCAACTGCCAGCCGTGCAGTCGCGCTGTTTCGTATTTCACCAATAATTAAAATATCTGGGCGATGGCGCATTGCAGCTTCAAGAAGTTTAGTGTATGTGATGCCAGCCTCAAAATTAACCTGTGTTTGTAAAAATGACTTTTCCTGGATTTCCACTGGATCTTCAATTGTCATCACCATTTGGCTCTTGCTCATGCGCTTAGCCAATTTGTACATCGTAGTTGTTTTTCCCGAACCAGTGGGACCGCTTGTTAGAATAAGCCCTCTTTTTTGCGTCAATTTTTCTAAACGCTGCAGCTGTTTACTGTAAAAAAACTTACTTGCACCAATTCGATAAATTATCCTGATAACAAGTGATTCATTATCGTTATAGTCACCGATACTTGATAAACGTAAATAATATTTTTCGTGGTTAAATTGATATTCAAGCGCTCCAACTTGCGGCCGGCGATGTTCAGCAATGTCCATTTGTGCCGCAAACTTCAAAAAATTAATTACTTCCCTTCCTTCATTTACAGAAAATGATCTTTGCCGTTTAATACCAGCTATTGTGCGCAAGCTGATAATCAGTTCTTGATTCTGAATTAAAAAGAAAATATCACTTGTATGCTTTTGAATCGCTTGTTCAATCAGTGAATTAACCGTTTCTTTAACTCGCATAAATACCCCCTTATTTTTGTCACCAGTATTAGTTACGCAAAAAAATGATTTTATTTTTTAAAAAAAATTTTTAGCAAACAAAAAGAGCAGCATTTGCATGCTGCCCTTTTTGCGCTTAAATACCAATCGCCCCAATCAAGCTCGCTTAGAAGGGGTGGAAAACAGTCTCTCACTCTAAAAGATAATGTTTGTATTTGTATAGATTTGTATAGAATATTATGTAATTAATAAAATCTCTAGAAAAGAATAATTTTTTGTATGTTTTCCTCTCACCCATCTGTTCTCATAAGAGATCTACTGTCTTTGTCGAAAAGTCGTTCTTTTAGCAAACTTAAACGAATTTATTAGTTCTTTCGCCTCGATCCAATTAGTATTTATTGCACTTAACCCCAAAGGCATCACACTCCTTTCCATTCGCAAATCGTTAAGCGGAAATAAAGAACAATTAGTACATAGTTCAAAGTTTAGCCACTTATTGAAAAAGTAATGCTACTTTTAATTAGACCATAAGTACACAACAATTACATTTCTTAGACTAGAAGCATTGCTAATTTATTTTATTGAGAACTTTAAAGAAGACCATACCTATAAAACTCAGTTCCTAAAAATATGCTTACTATTCTTTAAACTTTAAGGTATTTAAAGTTGAACAATTGATTTATAAATATTAATTTATATAATAATTAAAAATAAAAAATACCACTTTTAAAATTTGTATTATTAGCATATTAGGTGTTAACTTTTATAGCCGTTTTATACTTAATTTAGTAAATTTACTGTTTATTTTACTATCACAAGTGATACTATTTATGTATAGCAAAAAAGTAGTCAAGTTCAAATAACGGCTACCTGTAGTAAAATTACTACACACTATAACAATTTAAAAAGTCTTTGCATAATTTATTTTAAAGATGGCTATATTATAATACCATGTTTGATAGTGTTCAGGCCAAAAAATAATCGTTTGTGATACTTTTTAGAGGAAAATTACCATGAATGTCTATACGAGAATATATAAAACTGCAAAAAGTCACGGAATGTCAGTCAAGGAAGTAGCAAAAAAAGCTCACATAGGTGAAAACAGTATTTATCGTTGGAAAGTGATCAGACCTTCCCTTAAATCTTTAACCAAAGTAGCAAAAGTTCTTCACGTTTCGACAGATTTTTTACTTGGACAAAACAATAGTGTTGGTATAGATCTTGCTGACACTTCCATACCCTTATTTTATCAAGGTCGTCCTATTCCTGATAAGTACATAAAGATGTTAGAATTTCTCATGGAAGAAGACATTCACGAAAATCAAAAACGAATTAGGACAAATTCATCTGAGTGACTAATTTGCTAATAATGCTTTTTATAGTAATCTGTCCTAGCTTTATACTTCATATAAGAAATTTATCATGTCAAGCAAAAGACAAAAATTGCTCAACTAGCTTTTCTCAAATAATTTGTTACCAAAACCAGTTAAATTTAAATTGCTAATGCAGCAACATCCGGTTCCGTACTATAAATAATTAACTTATCCTATGGATCAAATCAATAACTTTATGATGAAAATTAACAGTACGTGATTTTTGGCTGTAAAACCATTAATTTAGTATTTATTTTAAGTTATATTCTAAAAATCACGTAAAATATATCTATTTTTAGTAAAAAATATTCGTTATTCAGCATTAATTTGCACTACACGTTGAAAAATCAGCTAAAATAAAAACCCTTTAGAAAAGTTTCAAACTAATCTAAAGGGTTAATTTAAATATTTTTTTGTTTTAAAATCAACATAATACTAATCTTCATCAGCTGCTGCAGTGTAAACATTTTGAACATCATCATCGTCTTCAAGTGCGTCAACTAAGTTAGCAAATTGATCCTTCTTTTCTTCTGGAACTGGCGTCGTGTTCTCTGGAATCATTGTAAGTTCAGCATTAGCAAGCTTGTAACCAGCCTTTTCCAGTGCATCACGAACTTGAGCGAATTGCTTTGGATCAGTGTAAATTTCAAAGGCATCGTCACTGGTTTGCAAATCATCACCACCGGCGTCCATTACGTCTAACAACATCTGATCTTCATCAGCATCTGTTGTTGTCCGATCAATAACAATGTAACCTTTGCGATCAAACATATAGGCAACTGATCCAGTAGCACCAAGTGAACCACCATTACGAGTAAAAGCTACTCGAACAGCTGAAGCCGTCCGGTTCTTGTTATCGGTCAAAGCCTCAACAAAAACAGCAATACCACCAGGAGCATAACCTTCATAGGTAATCTCGTCATAATGCTCGTCTGAATTTCCTTCAGCCTTCTTAATAGCCCGATCAATATTTGTCTTAGGCATGTTGTTGGCCCGAGCCTTGTCCATCACCATTCGCAAGTTAGGATTCCCAGAGGGATCAGGACCACCATTCTTTGCAGCCATATATATTTCACGAGATAATTTTTGGAAAATTTTACCTCTCTTTGCGTCTTGCGCATTCTTGCGGCCTTGAATATTGTGCCATTTTGAATGTCCTGACATAAGAATCCTTCTTTCTTTTGGTAAATTATTAACGATATAATCTTACCGCACAGACACGGAAAATTCAATACTAGCAACTAGTTAAGGAAATTTTTTCTTTAATTTATATAATTACGCATTTTTCAAGGATAGCCTGCAATAATTTCGTGATTTACCCTAGTCATTCTCACTTTTAATTAGTAAAATGGAAACGTTAGTTTAATTTAAAGGAGAGAACTTTTGTGGAGGAAATAAATTCTAATCAGAAATTTATCTCGTGGCCCGTACTGACCTTGATGGCCTTTTGTACGGTTATTGGCCTCGATGATATCATGTATAATTTCCAAAACCAGGGAATGCCTGTTGTCACTTCCTGGATTATCATGTGTCTATTCTATGTTATTCCATACTCATTAATGGTTGGCCAACTTGGTTCGGTCTTTAACCATGAAGGTGGCGGACTTTCTTCGTGGGTCCGGGGCACTAATGGCGAATTCTTAGGTTACTTTACTGCTTGGACATACTGGGCAGCTTCGATTCCTTATGCGGTCGATTCAGCTAATGAAATTATTGTTGACATCGGGTGGGCAATAACTGGCTCAGAGAAGTTTCAAAATCAGATTTCTAATACTAAGTTTGCTCTCATGACTTTTGCCATGTTCATTATTTTCATTATTATCGAGCATTACTTCTCGCGTTCAATGGAAGTATTGTCCACGATTGGTGGTGGATTAATGTTAATCATGACCTTAATGTTTGTCTTTTTGGCATTCTTAGGGCTAGCAAAATCCGGCGGCCACATGGCTACTCAACCATTTACTTGGAAAACCTTAATTCCAAAATTTGATATGCATTATTGGACAACTATTGCCATGCTGATTTACGCCTTAAACGGCTGTGAGTTAGTTGCACCATACGTTACAAAAATGAAGAAACCAAAATCAGATTTTCCTAAAGCTATGGTTGCCCTAGCTCTTATGACCATCTTCTTAACCGTTTTTGGATCATTTGCTCTTGGTATCTACTTTAACAGCTATCATATTCCAAATGACTTAAAAATGAATGGTGCCTACTATGTCTTTGATATGGTTGGACATCAATATGGAATGGGCAAGACCTTACTCTACATCTGGGCTTGGACTTCCGTATTTTATAACGCCGCTTTATTAGCCGTTTTACTTGATGCCATGACCAGAATGCTTATTTCTGACACTGGTGACAAATATATGCCCCGCTTTTTACAGAAAAAAGATAAAAATGGCTTGCCTATTAATGGCTACGTATTAACGGTTGCTCTATCAGCCTTCATCATGCTACTAGGTATCTTTTTGCCAGATATGAATGATATTTTCAACTGGTTACTAAACCTCAATGGCATTATTTCACCGGGTGTCACCTGCTGGATTTTCTTCTCATTTATGCAGATTCGGAAAAATTCCAAGAAGTTCCCGTCTGATTATGTCTTCTTAAAAAATGACAAGGTTGGTTACTTAGCTGGACTATTCTTGCTAATTGTAACCGCAGTTGCAACAATTCTCGGTATTGCACCGCAAGACGTTAAACAATTCAGTGGCTATTGGTGGTATGAATTAATCATTAATATTGTTGCCATTGTTGTTTTAATTGGTCTTGGAGTAATTTTGCCAAGTATCAGACGCAGAGAAGAAGAATATGGCATTGCCTTTAGCCGCAATCAGTGGCTGATAATGTTCATTTTAATCATTGGTTCGATTATTTTTGATCTTTATCTTGGTGAGAAAAATAGCCTGTTCGGTGGTGCTAGCGTCAGCTTAGGTCAAATCAAATTAGGTATGAATATTGTCTTGATCATCATTGAGACGATTGTTGCTATTCTATTTTGTTGGCTTGTTGGTAGAAGAAAGCCAGTTAAAATTAATAATTAAAATAGAAAAGATTCATTGCGTCTGCAATGAATCTTTTTTCGTGTAAAAGCTAATTTTTTAACGAGGTAATGGCCTTTTCTACTATATAATATACTTAATAAATTAGTAATGAGGAGAGTAAAATGACATCTATCCCTTTTAAAGCAGTTGCAGTTGATATGGACGGTACTTTTGAAAATGATGACAAGCAATTCGATCATCAGCGGTTTGAAAAAGTACTGACCAGATTGCGTGCCCAACACGTTCACTTTATCGTTTCAAGCGGTCGGCCGCTTTCCCGTTTGCGCCAAGACTTTTTTGAATTTCTTAATCGGATCGATATCGTTGCTGACAACGGCTCAATTTTAACCCAAGATAATCAAATTATTGCCCGCCATGTTTTTACATATAAAACTGGCATTAAGTTAATCAACTTTATTCAGGACAATTATCCAGAAGTAAAAATAGCAGCTAGCGGTTTGGATCGAGCTTACATGAATAAAAGAGCGCCAGCTAAATTCAAGAGCTTAATGCACTTCTTTTACCCTGACTCAGTGGAAGTCAATAACTTAGTCGATATTCCAACAAGTGATAGCCTTACTAAATTAACGCTAAGCTGTTCCTCTGAACTCGCTAATGAACTTGAGCGTAAATTTAATGCCAGTAATCCCGAACGAATTCATTGTACAACAAGTGGCTTTGATAATATCGACGTGATGCCAGCTGGTGTCAATAAGGGGCAAGGAATCAAGTACTTTTTGCGTTACTTCAATGTTAAACCGGAAGAGCTTATTGCTTTTGGTGACGGCATGAATGACAAAGAAATGATTGAACTTGCTGGCTACAGTTACGCAATGAAAAACGGCGATGAGCGGTTGAAACAAATTGCTAAATATGAAGCTCCTTCTAATAACGAAATGGGGGTTTTGCAAGTGCTTGAAAACTACTTAGATGGAAAACAGTACTAAAATGAACTAAGAAATATTTTTTAAAGTAAGAGGAATAATTCTTCATGAGCTACATCGAAGTTAAAAACAATTTCAAACGTTACCAAACAGGTGATACGGAAATTTTAGCTAACAATAATGTTAGTTTTACAGTGGAAAAAGGCGAATTAGCAATTATCCTAGGTGCTTCAGGTGCTGGAAAATCTACCATTCTAAATATTCTTGGCGGAATGGATACCAATACCTCTGGTGATGTCATAATTGATGGCAAAAATATCGCTAATTACAATAAGCGTGAATTAACCACTTATCGCCGTAATGATATTGGCTTTGTCTTTCAGTTTTATAACTTAATCCAAAACCTGACTGCCAAAGAAAATGTGGAACTGGCATCTGAAATCGTCAGTGATGCTCTTGACCCTGTAAAAACACTGGAAGATGTCGGACTTAAAAACCGGATTAACAACTTTCCGGCTGAACTGTCGGGTGGTGAGCAACAAAGAGTAGCGATTGCACGTGCCGTGGCCAAAAATCCTAAGATTTTGCTTTGCGATGAACCAACTGGCGCTCTTGATTACCAGACTGGTAAAAGTGTGCTGCAAATTATCGCCAATATGAGTCGTAAAAAAGGTGCCACAGTTGTCATAGTTACCCACAATAGTGCTTTGGCACCGATTGCTGATCGGGTAATTCACTTTCATGACGGTCAAGTTACTAAGATTGATCAAAACGCTCATCCCGAAGACATTGCTAACGTTAAATGGTAAAGAAGGCTAACAATGACAAAAATAATTTGGAAAGATTTTTGGGAGTCAATTAAACATACCAAAGGGCAATTTCTGTCAATCATGGGCCTAATGATGATTGGGGCTTTTGCTTTGGTCGGCTTAATTGTCACTGGACCCGACATGCGCGATACCGGTAATCATTACGCTAAGCAGCTCAATACTGCCGATCTGACTGTTATCTGCAATTATGGCTTTGACCATGATGATACCGCCAAGATCAAAAAAGCCAAGGGTTTAGAAACAGCAGAATTTGGTTACATGACCGATACGGTTTTAAAAAATACGCAAGAAAGTTTTCGCGTTTTTTCCAAACCCAAAAGTGTTGGTAAATATGAAGTGCGTCAAGGTCGACTGCCTAATAAGCAAAATGAGGTGGCTTTAGCTGCGCATTACGATAAGCGCTACCATCTGGGGCAAAAAGTTAGTTTTACTGAAAAGAAAAATATTCTTGGCACTACCCTCTTAAAGCGCAAAAGTTTTAAAGTTGTCGGTTTCGTCCGTTCTAGTCAAATTCTGTCAAACGTTAATCTAGGTCAAAGCAATAGCGGAACTGGTGAGCTAAAAGGTTATGCCGTAGTAATGCCGCAAGCTTTTGACCACACCGTTTATACCGTAGCTAATTTAAGATACCATGATTTACGTGGACTCGATTCTTTTGGAAAAACTTATAATAATAAAATCAGTGTTCATAAAAAAGAGCTGCAAAAAGTACTTAAAAATGGTGCCCAAAACCGCAAGGATCGGATCACTGCAGCGGCATTCAAGAAATTACGACCAGAAGAAAAGAAATTAGCGCAAGCTAAAACAAAAATCTATACGGCGCGGCAGCAATTAATTACTGCTGAAAAACAACTAACTGCGCAAAAAGAGCTATTAGCAAGAAAAGCCGCACAAGCTACCACACCACAGGACCAAATGCAGCTTAAGGGAGCACAGGCTAAATTAACTGCCCAGGCCCAAGTACTACAAAGGCAAAAACAGGCACTAGCCAAAAAAGCCGCACAAGCTACAACTGAAATAACTTCTGGCCAACAAAAACTAACAAAAGCTAAAAAGCAAATTAAAAAATTAGCACTTCCAAGCTATAGCGTTTATAACCGCCGAGAAGTTCCCGGAGGAGAAGGCAACTTAGTTTATACCACTGTTGCTCGTGTCGTCGAAGACTTAGCTAAGGTGTTCCCGATTTTCCTTTATTTTGTTGCGGCTCTTGTTACCTTTACCACAATGAACCGGTTTATTGATGAAGAAAGAATTAATTCCGGAACTTTAAAGGCCCTCGGCTACGATGATTATGTCATTATTAATAAGTTTGTTTTCTATGGCTTCTTGTCAGGGACAATTGGAACAATTATTGGCATTTATCTGGGACACACGTTAATGCCGCAGATTGTGTATCACGCTTATTATAAGTCGCTGACTCTTCCACCGATTGAAGAACATTTTCACTGGCAAATTAGTTTGGTTGCCCTGATTTTATCTTGGATAAGTTCAGTTTTACCGGCTTATTTGACCGCTAAAAACGAATTTCGTGAAAAGCCTGCCTCCTTGCTTTTACCTAAACCCCCAGCAGCAGGCTCTAAAATTCTACTGGAAAAGATTCCCTTTATCTGGAATCATCTCAGTTTCACTCACAAGGTAACTGCACGTAATATATTCAGATACAAGAAGCGAATGTTAATGACTATTTTTGGCGTCTGCGGTGCTGGTACACTCCTATTTGCTGGATTCGCGGTCAAGAATTCAATTAGCAATATGAACAATCGCCAATTTTCTGATTTAATCCATTACAACATGATTGTAGCCAAAAAGAAGCCACTATCAGATACCCAGCAACAGAAATTAACAACTAAGCTTAAAGAGCCAAATATTAAATCGGCTACTCCAGTTTATTATGAGTCAATGTCCAAAACGGCCGGTAAGTCTGGTGATACACAAGATATTACTCTGATCGTGCCCAAACACAGTGATGTACTTAATCAATATGTTCACTTAAATAACCGGCGCAATCGACAAACAATTCCATTAACAAATAATGGTGTTGTAATTTCGGAGCGCTTAGCAAGTCTGTTGCACGTTCAAAAAGGTGACCATATCACTTTAACTGATGAAAACAATCAACGCCGGTCAATGAAGATTGCTGGTATTACGGAAATGTATATGGGACATTTCGTTTTCATGAATCAAAAGCAGTACCAAAAAGTCTTTAACCGCAATTACAAAACGACCGCTTACCTAGTTAACTTGAAAAATACATCCCGTAAAAATACCAGAAAAGTGGCAGCCGAATTTATGAAGTTAAATGGTGTTGCTGGGGTAGTTCAAAATACGGCGGTGAGTCAGGAATTAGATGTGGTTGTGCAGTCGCTAAACATGATTATGGTAGTCCTTATTATTGTTGCAGGTCTTCTTGCCATCGTGATCCTTTATAATTTAACTAATATTAATATCGCTGAACGAATTCGTGAACTGTCAACGGTAAAGGTATTGGGCTTTTATGACAACGAAGTAACGATGTACATTTACCGCGAAACAATTTTATTAACTATTATTGGTATTCTAGTTGGCTACCTTGGCGGCGACTTGCTTTACCAATATATTCTTTACGTAGTACCGCCCGATAACGTGATGTTTAATCCTGCTCTATCTGCCTCAAGCTTTATGTGGCCACTAGGAGTAATCGGAATTATTACAATTATTCTTGGCTTCATCGTGAATAGCAAATTGAAAAATTTGGATATGTTGGAAGCGTTAAAATCAGTTGATTAAACTAAATATTATCTAGTAAATTTAATAATTTAATACCCGACTCCACGATTTTACTGGAAGCGGGTATTTTTTAGATTAACTTTCAAGTCAGCTTTTGCCCGCTGCTTAATTTTAGCGACTGCTGGGCCCGTTACTTCTACCTCAAACTCACAAATTTGCAACTTTTAACTAGCCTTTCCAATTGCAGCAAATATTGATTATTTCTAGCATAAAAAAATTCACCCACTTTGAATCATAATTAACCCGTCGTTTTTTGCTCAACTTCTTTAACTGTTCGTAAATACGCAAGCGACCTAATTAATCTCCTAATGTCCATTTTTTATTAATTAAAAAAGTAAAAATGATAAAAGTATGATATAATCCAAATAATAGATTTAATGTTAAACATCACAGATCTTCAAATTAACCTGTAAAAAACTTAGATTATCGCTCCTTCCTTATTTAGCGATAAAGAATTTACAATTAATTTTGGAGAATAAATTTGAATAAAATTTTAACCGTTAAACATTTAAAAGAAACTTATCAAGACCATAATCAAAAATTTAAGGCCTTAGATGATATTTCTTTTGCAATTAATCAAGGTGAGATTCTTTCACTGTTAGGGCCCAATGGTGCTGGAAAAACTACCACTGTTTCAATCATTGGTGGTTACTTAATTCCAACATCTGGCAAAGTTATCCTGAAGGGCCAAGATATCACAACTACCAGTAAAAGGCCAAGTATCGGTGTTTCCTTTGGTGGTGAAATGGGTTTTTACCGTAATGCAACTGCCAAACAGAACTTAAAGTTTTTTGCTGATTTGGCTAAGGTTCCCTTTCGCAAGCAAAATGATGAAGTTAACCGTGTGTTAGCTACTGTCGAGTTAAGTAACGTTGCTAATAAAAAAATCGGTGAATTCTCTAAGGGAATGGTTCAGCGCCTGCATATTGCCCGCGCACTCCTGGGTAACCCGAGTTTATTATTACTTGATGAACCAACTAGTGGACTTGATGTTGAAATAGCACATACTATCCAGCAAACGATCAAAAACTTGGCGAACACCGGAATTAGTATTTTGCTAACAAGTCATACAATGACAGAAGTTGAAAAATTAGCCGACAAAGTCATTATTTTAGGTGCCGGAAAAATTTTCTATGCTGGAACGGTTAGTGGAGTGGTTAATTTGGCAAACTCGACTACGCAAAAGTCCTTAGACAATTTAGAAGATGCCTACATGGCTTTAGCACCCAAGCTGAGGAGAAAATAAAATGCGTTTTATTCGACTATTTCTCTTTCACTTGCGCGATTATTTATCTGATCAATATTTCGTTTGGCTAGTAATTACGTCAACCTGTTCAATTTTTTTAATACAATATACCATCGCATACGCAAGTCACGATTTAAACAATCCACTTTTATGGCGTCAAAGCGGAATCTTTGGTACCTGGACTTCCTGTACGACTGTTGCCGGCTGCATTAGTTTTGAAAAATATAAGGGAACTTTACCTTATTTGCTAAATAGCAAGTATGATGAACGTCTTTCTCTAATCACGCTTTTGCTCCCTGCTTCTAGTTATGGGCTCTTCTCATTTCCCCTTGCCTTTGTACTGGCTAAAATCTTAGGAGTAGCAACGGGACCAATAACTGGCAGTTTTATTTTGCTGATTCTTTTATTATGGCTGGGTTGCACTATCATGGGCATTTTGATTGCCGCCTTTTTAACCCTTTCGCCTAATTCAATGCTTTATGAAACTTTAATCGGCACTCCGATTTTGTTAGTAGCCGGATTATTTGGCAATGAAGCTGTTTTAAAACCTTTAACGAATATCGCACAGTGGTTTATTCCGATTACAGCACCAATCTCCGCACTAACAAGAAACATCGTATTTAATTGGGCAGCCTACATTTTTAGCCTAATCTTCTGGTTATTTTTAATTGCTATTACAGTTAAAAAGATTAATTATTTAGTGCGCAAGAAAGGAGCGTTGAAGATCATATGATTGCCACACAATTTTCGGCTTTGCCTTTCTTAAACAATTGGCGTACAAAAATAATTTATTTTGTACTCAATCCATTAATCAATATGGCATTATTGGTATTAATTGATATGCAATATGCCAACAGTTTTAATTGGTCGATTGTTGCTGCATCGATTGCAATTGATACTACCACTTTAACAATGCAAACGATGAACAACCTATTAGTTGAAGATGCCAGCTTGCGCATCGACTTTGAGATGATTGCTAAAAAGCCATTCAGTTTTCGGTATTGGATGAGTAAATGCATCACTTCGGCAATTGTCGGGACCATTTTAGCAATTATCAATTTGGTTTTAGCGCTTTGTTTTGGTGCTCCCCTTTATCTCATTTTACGTGTTGTCATCTTGCTGCCATTACTTTGCCTAACCGGGATTATCTTTGGTTTCACAGCTTGGGCAATATCATGGCAAATGAATGATCCCTACTTTTTGGCCAATTTCTTTAGCGCAATTATTCAACTGGTAGCCGGTATTTTGGTTGTGATTACTGCCTATCCGACGTGGTTAAAGTCAATCGCACTAATTTTTCCATTCGCCAGTCCAGTCACTTTTATCAAAACAGGTTCTGCAAACCTAATAGCCAGCATCATAATTACTCTAATTTGGCTGTTGGTTGGTTTGATTGCTTACGTCATTCAAATTAGGCCCGTTTTAACCAAAGGAAAACACCGCTTCTAAGCTCACACAGTTTTACCGACATAAAAAGACAGTCAATAATGACTGCCTTTTTGTTTTGCTTAAATTTTGCTTTTCCCTAATAAAACAGAGCTGATTACTACTGATAATGAACTGAAGGCCATTGCCATACCGGCAAATTCAGGGCTAAGAGTTAAGCCAGCACCAGCAAATAGCCCGGCAGCAACTGGAATTCCAAGGACATTGTAGATAAAAGCCCAGAATAAATTGAGCTTGATGCGGCTAAAGGTTTTCTTACTCAACTTTAGTGCACGAACAACGTCTTCTAAATCATTTTTTATCAAAACAATTCCACCTGCTTCAATCGCCACATCAGTTCCAGAACCCATGGCAATTCCAACATTAGCTTGGGTTAGGGCTGGTGCATCATTAATACCATCACCAACAAATGCGACTTTGTGATGTTGCTGCAATTTTTTTATTGCGGCTGCCTTATCGATTGGTAAAACTTCTGCAATGACCTTGTTAATACCGACTTGCTGGGCAATTGCCTGAGCAACAGGTTTATTATCGCCAGTTAACATCACCGGCTCTAGACCCAATTTAACTAAATCGCTAATTGCTCGCGCCGCATTTTCTTTTGGTACATCTTGAATCGCAATTAAACCAATTGCCTGTTTTTCAATAGCCACTAGAACAACCGTTTTAGCTTCTTCTTGTAAAGTGGTAATCTTGGCTTTCAGCGGTGAAGCGACTGTCACGTCTTTAGAAGCAGGCTTTCCGACAAAGGCTGCTCGACCGTTAATTTGACCACTAATTCCACTACCTTCAATTGCCATAAAATTAGTTACTGGACTAGTAGCAATTTTGCCAGCTTTGGCAGCAGCTAAAATAGCGGGTGCCAAGGGATGCTCTGACATTTTTTCTAAACTGGCAGCTATCTGCAGGACTTCTTCTTTATTGCCGACAATATCGGTTACCACCGGTTTGCCCCTAGTTATTGTGCCAGTTTTGTCAAAAACAACAGTATCAAGATTATTGGCAGCTTCGAGAATTTCACCATTTTTAATTAAAATGCCCATCTTCGCTCCACGACCTGTACCAACCATTAAGGCTGTTGGCGTGGCTAAACCCAAAGCGCAAGGACAAGCGATTACCATTACTGCAACGGCAAAATTAAGGGCTGTAGCCACATCCTTGCCGATTAGAACATACCAGACAAGAAAGGTCGCGATAGCAATTATCAAAACTGTGGGAACAAAGATATTAGCTACCTTGTCAGTCAATTTTTGAATTGGGGCATGACTATTTTGGGCTTGCTTAACAATCGCTATAATTTGGGCCAACATAGTGTCACTACCGACCTTCTCCGCGGTAAAAACAAATGACCCATTTTGATTGATTGTTGCTCCGATTACTTTATCGCCCACTTTTTTGTGGGCAGGTAAACTTTCACCAGTTACCATAGATTCATCAACAGCCGAGTTACCGGAAACTATTTTGCCATCTACCGGAATTTTTTGTCCTGGTTGAACTTGAATTAAGTCTCCTTGTTTAACCTGATCAATTGGAACCTTCACGAAATGATCGTCACGCTTTACCAAGGCATTTTTTGCTCCCAATTTAACTAATTTGCTCATAGCACTAGAAGCATTACTGCGCATTTTTTCTTCAAGTACTTGGCCTAAAAGAACGAAAGTAATTACAAAAGCAGCTGTTTCAAAGAAAACTGGCCGGTGAGTAAACATAGCATAAATACTGTAAAGATAAGTGGTTAATGTCCCCAGCGCTACCAAAGTATCCATATTAGAATGGTGCTTTTTAAAGGCAGCCCATGCACTACTCACAAAAGGACCTGCTGAAATCAACATGATTATTGTCGTAAATACCAGCATTGTCCATGAACCGCCCGGTAGCATCCACCCGGTAAATGGATGCAAAATCATTTCTAACAGCATCGGTAAGGAAAAAATTAATGAGATCCAGAAGCGTGTTGTAATTTTCATCTTGGTAGTTTCCTTATCTTTTTATTTAACGATCACTTTGCCATGAAACATGTTCATGCTACATTCCCATTCGTATTCGCCTGGTTTGCTCGTATCAATTTTAACTTGTTCAACTTTTCCCTTAGGTAATTCTTGATTAATACCGAAATCAGAAAAAATGACGTGATCAAGGCAGCTTGATGAATCAAGTCGCTTAAAGTTTAACGTGGCTGGCACGCCCTTTTTTAGAACTATTTTTTCTGGCGAGTAACCACCCTTTACCTCAATATTAATACTTTGCTTATCGGTGCCAAGTTCTGCCGTCTCAGCCTTAACATTTTGCTTGCCAAAAAACCACCATATGATGAATAGTATTAAGAAAAGACCTAAAATTAATACAATTATTTTAGCCATAATTATTTCTCCTATCGAGTTTTATTTTCATTTTTAATGTCTACATTTGTAAACTGTAGTAATTATAAAGCTAAAATTTACAAATGTAAACATAAAAGATTTGAAGAAATAAAAAATGCCCATTGGCACTGAAACCAATAGGCTTTGCGATTTTTTTATTTTGTCTACTCGATTTTAGCCAGTCCTCCAAACTGGAAAATTTCGACCCGCGTGTAAAAAAATTATTTTACCCAACGAGTTTTTATCTTCAAGCAAAATCGTTATTATCAACTTATCAGGATTGTAGCAATTAATGCTTTACTTAGCAGCGTACAATACCTTAGTTTTTCATTTTCTATCCCATCCTAGACGTCATAAAATTAAAACCGCAAAAAAGATTTTATTAGCATCTTTTTTATCATGCAAGTATTTTGAATTGACTTTTTAACCTGCTTTTTTAGTCAACTAAAAGGTGATTTTGGCTATCTTCCTGCACCATCATACTTTTTCAGTCCTAAGTTCCAAACATAAGTATCACAAAAGAGAAATACAATAGCGACAGCGAACTGGATAAGTACAACTGACCACTTTTTTGCGTTAAGAAGAACGATAGTGGCTGGACAAGCAATTAAACCAAACGGTAATAAAAAGTTGAAAACCAAATTACCAATACCGCGATAAATTGTCGCTGGATACCTACTCATTTGGATCATACTTAAAAACAAATCGGTGCGACCAAAATTAGTCGGGAACCAAAAGGCAGAGATTGTCCAAAGATACCAGAGTGAATAATACAATATACAGCCGAACAGACATGAAAAAACAAATAAAGCGAATTGCTGCCAAGTTATCGCCTTACCTTGACAAGCTATTACAACAATGATTAAACCCAAAACCGCATTAATAAACTGCGTAAATTCAATTGATCTAAAAAAATAGAATAACTTAGTGTTAATTGGTTTTAATAAAACCGAATCAAGTGTACCTTCCCGAATATCCTTCTCCAGTAACGGCATTGATTTAACCAAAAAGGCCATTAAAAAGCCATCAAGCATCGTATATACCCCAACCAGCAAAAGACATTCATTAAATGTCCAGCCGCCAATTGTGTCAACGTTCAAATAAATGACTTTGAAAAGAGCAATCGGAATTCCTAACCATAGGATTGATGATATCATTCCAAACAATGTATCAAGTCTAAAACTGATACTTTCAAGTAAGGCAACCTTGCTTAGATTCCTTATTAATTTAAGCTTATTTTTCATTTTTATCCTAGTACATCAGAATATCTCTGAAGCCCTCTCCTATTAACCAACACCAGTATTAGATATAGTAAACAAATCCAAAACAATTCAATCGCTGTATTTACAAGCCAAAACTTTGTAGGCAATGTTTTAACAAGCGTATCAATTGGAAATGAACTAAAATATTTAAACGGTAAGCAACTAATAATCTTAAACATCGGGCTAGGTAACATTTCTAAAGGGAAATAAAAACCTGACAATAAATTGACAACAATTTCTTTAACGATTAAAACAAAAAACAGATTATCAAACCAATAAGCTGTACTACCAACAATGTAAGAAAATAAGAACCAAAGAATAGCTGCTAATATGAGGCTAACTGCAAAATTAGCTAACGTTAAAAGCGAAACTTGAACTAGCTTTTTAACAAATAGATAGCAAAAGCCAACTACCAGGATTGGTAATAACAAAAGCAGATTTGCTAACCTGTCTCCTAGCATTTTAGCAAAGTAATAACAATGAAGTTGAATAGGTCGATGAATGATATTTGACAGTTCTCCCGAATGAATATCATCATTTAACTCCCAGTCAATGGCATACCAAACAAACGAATTAATAAAATTTACACCAATATAATAGATAACTAACTGATTCCGGGTGAAACCACCAATCGTTTGACCAGGCTTGATAATAATTGACCATAAATAGAACATTACAATGCTGGGAACAATGGCTTGCATTAAGAGAATAACGACACTACTTTTATTGGCAAAAATCTTTTTTAGAGAAACAGCAATAATTGCAAGATAGCTTTTTAACATGACTTTTTCCCCCGGGCGAAAATTTCAAGAATAATATCTTCTAGTTTTAAATCATGAATTTGAAAATTTGATCCCTGTTTAGCACGTGCTAACGCAGCAAGTTCTTCATCCACGCGGTTGTTCGGGACTTTGAGCGTAATTGTTAAGTCATCCTGATCAATTATTTGCGTCTTTATCTTTTCTGGTGCAAATGTTTCGGCCTTATTAAAGCTGATGTACTTATTTTGACCAAACTGTTCTAACAGATTCTTTTTTCTGCCGTTCCAAATAATTTCTCCTTGATTAACAATTATTAGTTGATCACAAATAGCAGCAATATCTTCCATATCGTGAGACGTTAGAAAAATGGTTAGTTTTTCTTTTTTATTTAACTTTACCAAGAATTTGCGCAAATCTCGCTTTGCCAAAACGTCCAATCCAATCGTTGGTTCGTCTAAAAACAAAACTTTAGGCTTAGTTACTACACCCGCTAAGAACTCGACTTTCATTCTTTCGCCTAGGGATAATTTTCTCGTCTGAGTATCCAGTAGATGAGTAATATTTAAAGTTTCTGCCAGAGTATTCACGTTCTGTTCAAATTCTTGGTCATCTATTTCATACATGGTCTGCAATAATTTAAGATAATCACGCGGAGTCAGATCTGGAAACAGTTGTGACCGATTTCCCATCACAACTGAAATCGATTTTTTAAAAGCGTTACTTCTTCTAACTGGATCAAAGCCATTAACCTTGCAATAGCCTGATGTCGGAAATAATGTGCCCGTTAGCATTTTGATAGTTGTTGTTTTTCCCGCGCCATTTTGACCAATAAAACCAACTGTCTCACCTTCTGTAACCGAAAAGTTAAGTTGATTAACAGCCTTAACTGTTTTTTTAG
Source organism: Lactobacillus sp. B4015 (assembly GCF_026536055.1). NCBI lineage: Bacteria > Bacillati > Bacillota > Bacilli > Lactobacillales > Lactobacillaceae > Lactobacillus > Lactobacillus sp. B4015. Next base: position 196,012 of record NZ_JAFNOY010000004.1, on the reverse strand, counting down.
TTGGTCGGATAATATTTTTAATAGCTGCTTTTAGACCATCGCCCCTTTTTGTAATTGAATATTGTTTCGTGAGGTTATGTACTTCAATCACTTGCTTGTCCATTAAAAATATTCTTTCTTAAACTCAAATACCTTTGAAAAGCACAAAAAAGCAATTTTACCAATTAATTTACCTGTAAAAATGCCCTGTTAAAAATCTTAACTTTTCAATTTATCTTAACCGCAAAAACCGGCTTATTGCCCCTAAGCGGTGATCACAGTTTACCATTAATCTAACATAATGCTCAATTTTATTTAATAGAAAATTTGATTTGTGTTGTGGAAAATAAAAAAGTACTACTTCCTTACACAAAATAGTACTTTTTAACTAGTTTTTTGCTACGTAATCATCGATTTGCTGCAAATAAGCCTTTTTGGCATTATCACTAATCCACGAGGTGGTAAAAGAATTTTTCGCAATCTGAATCAGTTCTTCTCTGCCCCAACCAACTTTTTGCGCAAATTGATAGTAAACATCGTTAATGTAATTACCACCTTTATATGAAGGATCATCAGAATTCAGGCTAATTAGTGCACCCTGTTTAAAAAGTGTAGTGATTGCTTTTTCTTCCATATCCTGACGTGTGTAATAATATGCAATTGGGCAGGCGGTTATACCAATTTTTTCTTCAACAAGATAAGCCATTAAATCTGGATTTTCAATAATATTCATCCCGTGGTCAAGCCGATCAACTTCAATAATTTCCAGCGCTTGCTTAATGTGTTCCACAGAGTCAACTTGCTTTGGATCACAATGCATTGTTAAATAGTAACCCTGCTTTTTGGCTTCTGCAAAAATTAACATGAATTTCAACGGTGGATTGTGATGTTCAGCTGAATCAAGACCAACGCCGATTATCCAGCCCTTCTCATGATAAGGCCTTGCCGCTTCTAAGGTTTGACGAGCGGATTCCTTAGAAAATTCACGGAGAAAGCACATTATTAGCTGGGTGTCTACGCCTAACGCGCGGCCATCTACAATTGCTTCGTGTATCCCTTCTATTACTGTTTCAAAGGCTATTCCTCTGCTGGTATGTGCCTGTGGATCAAAAAATAATTCTAAATGCTTAACATTATTTTGCGCCATTTTTTGTAAAAATGCCCATGTAACATCATAAAAATCTTGCTTTGTCCGCAAAACCTTCATCCCATTGTAATAGGCTTTTAAAAATTCTGTAAGACCATAACCATAACTGTGGTCAACATCGGCCGGGGATTTTGCACCAATGTCAATATGATTTCTCTTTGCACAAGCAAATTCTAATTCAGGTTCAAGAGTTCCTTCGATATGAACATGCAATTCTGCTTTAGGCAACCCAGCGACAAATTCACGAGTCAGTTTTTCCATTGTTTGCGTTCTCCTTTATTATTTCCAATGACCACAATTATCTTTTTAACACAATCACTTTCTGATAAAATTGATTGGTTAGTTGAAGAGCTGTAGCTTTTAGCCCTCGGCTTGAAGATAACACGAACATTATAACAAGCCAAGAGTAAATATCAAGGACGCTATATCTATTAATTTAGTACTTTATTTAATAATAGCATTTTTAAAAATGTTTACAATAAAAAATTGAATGCTTGATTTATTCGCTTTTTATTCATAATTATAACTGCTTCATGTTTGAAACTTAACTAATGATAAGTTAAATTTTGGCTTGACCGTTACGAAAATCATTAGTAAAGTGGAGACAATTTAAATTCATTATGCATAAAGATAAGGAGTGCGACTATGTCAAATTGGACAACGAAATTTATTAAAGAAGGACTGACATTTGATGATGTTTTATTAATTCCAGCAGAAAGTCACGTACTTCCAAATGAGGTAGATTTGCAAACCGAATTAGCCCCTAACCTTAAATTAAAGATTCCGCTAATAAGTGCCGGAATGGATACAGTTACAGAAGGCGCAATGGCAATTGCAATTGCTTTACAAGGTGGCCTTGGTGTTATTCATAAAAATATGTCAATTAGTGCCCAAGCGGGTGAAGTTGCTAACGTTAAAAATGTCGTTGTTCCAAGCAACATTGCCAAAGCAGCCGTTGATGACCAGAATCGGCTTCTTGTTGCCGCAGCAATTGGCGTAACCAGTGATACCTTTGAACGCGCTGAAGCCCTGCTAGAAAAAGGTGCTGATGCAATTGTAATCGATACGGCACACGGCCATTCTGCAGGCGTTTTGCGCAAAATTAAAGAAATTCGCACCCATTTTCCTAATGTCACTTTAATTGCTGGCAACATTGCCACCGGTGACGCAGCTAGGGCACTTTTTGATGCTGGCGTTGATGTCGTCAAAGTTGGGATTGGTCCAGGTTCAATTTGTACTACTCGGGTTGTTGCCGGTGTTGGCGTACCACAAATTACCGCTATTTATGATGCAGCTACTGCTGCCCAGGAGTACCATAAACCAATTATTGCCGATGGAGGTATGCAATATTCAGGCGATATTGTTAAAGCTCTTGGGGCTGGTGGCAACGCAGTTATGCTAGGTAGCATGCTTTCTGGTACAACAGAAGCTCCGGGTGAAATTTTTGAGAGTGAAGGACAAAAATTCAAAACATACCGTGGCATGGGTTCAGTTGGCGCAATGGCACAGGCACATGGTTCTTCAGATCGTTATTTCCAGGGTGGTGTTAACGAAGCAAATAAGCTAGTTCCCGAAGGCGTTGAAGCACGAGTACCTTACAAGGGCGATGTTTCTGATATTGTTTTCCAAATTATTGGCGGATTACGTTCCGGAATGGGTTATGTTGGTGCTGCAACAATTGCTGACTTACGTGAAAATGCTCAGTTTGTGAGGATTACCAATGCGGGTTTACGTGAATCACACCCGCACGATGTTCAAATCACAAAAAAGGCGCCAAATTACGAAAGATAATAGGTTGATTAGACCGGTAATTATCAACTAAAAAAGCACTAGCTGCTTATCCATAATGGATTAGCTAGTGCTTTTTATTATCTGATAAAGCAGAATCTAGTTTGGCTAAATTTGCCAGCAATTTCTTTTTAGTATCTGACCCCAAAATCTTTTCAGTTTCTTGTTCTGAGGCGATAAAGTAATTTGTTATTTCTTTTTCTAGTTTAACTGCTTTTACTGTTAACCGAATTACCTTATAGCGAGTATCCTGACTATTAACCTCTTTGCTGATCAAGTTCTTTTGTTCCATCAAATGCAAGATATTAGTAGCAGTTGATTTTCTAATATTAAATTCGTGCTCAATATCTTTTTGATAGATTGGTTGCTTAGTGGAAAAAGAAGTTAAATATTCGATAATTAACATCTGCGTTCCCGTTAGTCCTAAGCTTCTTGCAAAATGATCGACATTACGGTTAAAAGTATTCTGGACACGTTGTAAGGCTAATCCGAGTCTTTCCATTTTTATTCCTTTGCTTTAACAGGTTTAGTAGCTTTATACAGCAAGTATACACCAACTACCACTAAAACAAGCAAAAAGATTAAACCAACTTGTGAGGCATCAACTAATTTACCGGCCGCAGTATTCTTGCCACTCATCTGTTGAACAAATTGCATGATTGCGGAAACAATTGCAGTTCCCACTGCCCCAGCAAACTGTTGTGCCATGTTGAATAAACCATTACCGTCGGTATTTTCTTTTTCACTTAAAACATTAAGTGATGCGGTCATCGTGTTACCCATGATTAAGCCCGTACCAAGCATTGTAATGGTATAAAAGATGATAATTTCAATTGAAGTAAAGTTGGCTGCAAAAAGACAGAAAAGCAATCCCCCAATTAATTCAAACATCGCACCAGTCATAATTGGCTTACGTGGACCATAATTATCAAGTAACCGACCACCAACAGGCGATGCAATTGCTCCAATAATACCACCAGTTAAGAGTAGCAACCCAGCAATCATCGCTGTCGAACGATTAACAATTTGAACATAGTTAGGCAAAATAAAAGATAAACCTAACGTGTTAATTTGAAAAATAAAATAAGCGCCCAGACCCTGAGTAAACTTAATTTTCTTAAACACCCGAATATTAATTAGCGGATTTGCCACTTTTAGCGAATGCCTAATAAAAATGATCAATCCGATAATGCCAATAATTAGTGGAATAGCAAACGTTAATGGTTTTTGTAAAACTGTTGCTAAATTACTGAAGGCTAAAATCAAGCCAATGAAAGTTACGGTAATACTTAAAAAGCCCGCAAAATCTAACTTAGAATGTTTAATTTTCTTACTTTCCTTAGTGATAGAAGCAAGTCCCATAACCAAAGAAATAATCATTACTGGAATGATGAAAATGTAAATAAAACGCCATCCCATTGTGTTTACAACTAAGCCACCAAAAGTTGGTCCTAAAGCCGGTGCTACAGCAGTGATCATTGTTCCGATTCCCATCAGCAAACCGATTTTATCCAACGGTGTTCTTTCCAAAATAATGTTAAACATCAATGGAATCGCAATCCCGGCTCCAGCCCCTTGAACAATTCGTCCAATTACTAAGAAGGAAAAGTTTCTAGCCACAACATCAATAAGCAATCCTGCAATAAAGACTGCCGAAGCAGTAATAAACAGCGTACGTGAACTGAAATTTCGTTTCAAATAGGCAGATAATGGCATGATAATCGAGGCTACAAGCAAGTAACCCGTTGTCATCCATTGAACCATCGCCATATTAACGTGAAATTCATTCATTAAGACAGGAAAAGTAACATTCCCCGCCGTTTCTATCAGGACTCCTGAAAAAGACATCAGTCCTGCCGCAAAAATTGAACAAATTAATTTTGCATCTAATTTTCTTTGCATGTAATTCCTCCCAAAATTTTAGTTAGCAAGCTAACTAATTAACCATACTAACGTAAATAATTTTGAAATGCAATTAATAATAATTTAAAAAATAAAAAAACCATCTTTAAAAGATGGTTAAAGATATGCAACTATTAGTTAAAAATAAATCTTTTTAGGCCTTATCCGTATCAATTACATATTTTTTCCAGTATTTCCAAACTTCATCACCTGAAAAGCGCTTAGAATTTTCATAAGCAGCCTCACTCATTCGTTCACGTAAATTAGAATCTGAGAAGTATTTTGCAATTTCATCTGCAAAAACATCAACATTTCCGTTTGGTACGAGAACACCACTAACATTATTATTAATTAAATCAGATGGACCATAATTAATGTCATAAGAAATTACCGGAACGCCATGCGATTGAGCTTCCATCGTAACTAGAGACGCACCTTCATAAAGTGAAGAAAGCAACATAAGCTGAGCATGGTCATAAATAGTATCAACATCATTTGCGTAACCCCAAAAATGGATACAATTTTCTAAGCCAAGATCCTTAACTAGCTTTTTCAATTTCTTTTCTTCTTTACAATTATCTGAACCATCTGGGTACCCGTAAATATCTAATGTTAAGTCTTTATTTTTCTGATAAACTTGCGCAAATGCATTAATAGAATCACCTATGCGTTTTTCAACAAATAACCTTGCTAAAATAACAATTTTACCGGGAATTCTCTGACTCATAGGAATATGCGGCTTGGCAAGCTGCTCATTGGATACAATACCGACAGGAATCGCAACAATCGGTACTTGGGTCCGCAACCGTTTTTTCATGTCATCTGCCTGGCGCTGTCCGGGCGTGATAATTAAGTCAGTTTTACTTAACTGCTCTGTATTGGCAATTGAGCCATATGATAAAAATGAGTTGGGGTCTCTGTAATCACCATAATGAATACTATGAAAATGCTCAATTTTACGTGCCGGTGTTTTCATGTTTATCATAGGTAAATTGGTGATATTACTACGATCTGAGATAAAAGTAGATTGGCCGCCATCTTGTTCATTTAGCTCGTCAAGCATAATAGTAAAAGCTTGTCCTATATTCATCAGCGAATACTGTATACCTTTTTTATCCGTTAGTTGAATATTAGTTGCTGCAAGCCACTTTGGTTTTTGCTCATATGAAACTTCATAATAAACTGTATTATCAGGTCGATAAAATGATTCATAAATAAGGTTATCGTTTGAAGTATTAAAAATTTGCGTAAAGCTTTTAAATCCTCTAGTGTCATAAAAATCCATTTTTGTCTTATGATCATCAGCATTAAAATAAGTAATACTATCAAGATTATTATCACTAAACAAAGTAATTAACATTGTTTTGCGATTACCATCGTATACTTCATAGCCATTATCAACCTTTTTAATCTGATCAGATTCGGGAATTGGTAGCTCATCAATTGTCATCTTTTGTTGCGGATAATTAACCGTTCCAGCAAAAAAGTCGTACATATTGACATAATCGTCATCGTTTAAACCATATAGCGGTAAATTTCGATGAGCAAAACGATTATAATCACGCATTGCAAGTTTAGCTTTTACACCCTTTTGCTTAAATAATTTTAGCCTTTTAACTTCAGCATGTTCAATGCCAGAACTATTGGAGTCTAATCTGTTATTTAAAAAATAATACATTTATTAATCCCTCGTTATTTCAATCATTCAAACTATATTTTATATTTTATCACAATTGAATAATGTTATTAAATGCAATTTATGTTATTTATAATATAAATCGTAAATGTTGACGTCTAAAAGATTTTATAAGGACTTACTTTAACTAAGTTAACGAAGAAATTATAACTATGTAATTTATTTTGGTTGAAAGCCAACCTTTATATTCTATAAAATTTTATTTATTTAAAACTAACTCCTTAATTATCGTAAATTTACCTTTTTTGTACTAGTATTTTGCTTATTATTTCATAAAATTGTACTACTACAATTCTTTATTGCCTAATTACTAGGCAATTCTACTTGAGTAATATAATAATCAATGGGTTATCGGTTGATTAGTATAGTTAATAGCATCAAGACAACCTAATTCATAAAACCTCTGGCCATATTTGGGGAGACCGTCATATTTCAGCTTTAATCTGTTTAGATAATTTTGCTGACCATTAAAAATACCCCATAATTAGTTATGCTAATTATGGGGTTAACAACAAAATGCTATAAATTTCTAATCCTTTTTCTTGGTCAACTTTAAGCCTAGTGGCCAGATAATAGCAACGACAACACTAATTGCTAAACCTAACCATAACATTGAGGAAGTGATTAAAGAAATTCCTGGATCTAATTCGCTTTGTAGATATTGGACTAATTGATTTAGGTAATATTGCAAGGCACCAAAAGAGCAAACTGCAGCAATTAATAAAGCAATTGAGGCCCAAGATTGGCCAAATAATACTAACAATGCTGCAAGAGCTAAAATCAAAATTGCTCCAAATAAGAAGTAGTGAAAAATGTTGATTGAGTTATTGACCTGCTTAGAATTATCCGATAATCCCTTATTAACACGCTGGAGTATCAGATAATTAACAGCTTTTTGAACCTCGTTTTTCTCAGGTAGCTTTAAATTTTTGGCAGTTAACTCACCATTTTCTTGATAACTAACGCTAAGATTATACAAGTCAACATAGGATAAATCCCGATGATACTTTGAAGGCAATTGCTCAAGCACCTTATTTTCAACACCAAAGTCTTTAGCTAACTTTAATGTTCCCTTTAAATTGGCATCACCACTTTTATCGACGTTCTTCTTTATTACGGAGCGCGCAACTTTCGGAACGTTTTGAACATTGATCGTGGCCGGACTTTCAAATAACAAAAAGCCCGCAGCACCAATAAATACTATAAATACTAACCGCAAAATTATACTAGCAAACCTTCTCATTAGACTTACCTCCTTAGGTAGATTAACTAATGTTCTAGCAATCGTGTTGACCCGAAGCTAAGCAGTTGCAAGCAATTTTGGCTGGTGCATGCAGTTTTTTGTGTGCAAGTTCTGTTTCAATTGTAGCAATATCACTTTCAGACAAAGGCATGTCTTTTAATATTTCAATCAAGACCTGCCCTTTATGCATGTCACACATATGATTCATCATTTCTTTTGTGACCTGAATCATCATCTGAATTTGCGTAACCGTGGCAGAATAAACATATCGGCGACCATCTTTTCGAGTCTGCAACAGACCTTTTTTTACCAAGCGTCCCATTAATGTTTTAATGGTAGATTCAGACCAATTTTTCTTAGACTGAAGTTGCTCGATTACCTCACCAGTATGAATTTCGCCGAGAGTCCACACTATTCTCATGACTTCCCACTCGGCTTCAGAAATATTATGTTCTTTGTTTTTCTTTACCATAATAGTCAACCTAGTTTTATTCTACTACAAAACAAACTTTTTTAATGCTTTCGCAATTCCGTCATGATCATTGTCCTCGGTTATATAATCTGCATTATCTTTGATCATTTCAATTGCATTTCCCATTGCCACTTTTTTAAAACTCGGATTCAAAAACATTGAAATATCATTTCCTTGATCACCAAATACCATGACCTGACTAGGAGCAATTTTTAACCTGTCTGCGAGATTGATTAGTGCATTTCCTTTTGAAGCATCTTTAATATTAATTTCAATATTAGAAGAAAAGCTACGCACAACATCATATTTAGCAAATGTCCACTCTGGAATATTATTCCAGAGTTTTTCTATTTCTTCGACCTCATCTGTTTCGCTAAAGCCCACTTTATTAAAAGTAAAATCTTGAGGAAGCTCTTCCGCTTTTCGTACTTTAATAACATTTTTTGTCCTTGCAGCATTGACTGATAAGTTAACGCCCAATTCTCGGTCACAGGTCCAAAAACATTCTGGAGTTTCAAAATGCAGGTTAACATGGGCAAGTCGCTGTAAACGGCGCATATTGGTGAAATCATGATAATTCATCTCTTGACTCATCAGCACTTTACCAGCTAAGTTTTGAATAACTGCGCCGTTAAAGACAATATTATATTGTTTTTCCCCGGCTAGCCCCAACTCCCGATTGAACTTCATTACGCCTGACAATGGGCGACCAGTGGCAAGAACTACTTGAATACCTAAGTCTATGGCCTGCTTTAAAGTTTTTTGTGTTTCTGGCAAAATACTATTATTGCTAGAAAGCAAGGTACCATCTAAATCGACCGCAATTAATTTAATTGACAAAGTTTTTTCCTCCCACAATCTGAATATTATCATCTCTATTATACAAAAAGTCGTAATTACTTACGACTTTTTTCAATATTCACTCTTTTTCAGATTGGATCAAGGAGTTTTAAAACTTATTCAACCGTTACGCTTTTGGCTAAATTCCGTGGTTTATCAACATCAAGCCCCTTATCTTTGGAAGCATAATAGGCAAATAGCTGTGCGACCACAACACTTACCAGTGGGGTTAAATAATAATTTATCTCTGGGAGAACAATATCGTCATCTTTATCTGCTAATTTTTTGCTTGCAATCGTAATTACACTTGCTCCGCGCGCAATTACTTCTTGTATGTTACCTCGCATTAAATCAGCTGTTAATGAATCATTAATCAGGGCAATTACGGGTGTTCCTTTTTCAATTAGTGAAATTGTCCCGTGCTTCAATTCAGCGGCTGCAAATCCTTCGGTTTGAATGTATGATACTTCCTTTAGTTTAAGCGCCGCTTCAAGGGCAAGCGGATAATCGATTCCGCGGCCAATATAAAACGCATTACGGGAGGGAAGCAAAATCTTTTGAGCTAATTGCTCAATTTTTTCCTTACTAGAAATTACTTGCTCTGCTCCTTCAGCAGCTAGGGCAAAAGCAGTTTTTAAATCAAAAGCACACGCATTTTCATTGCCAATATTTTCTCCTAATGCTTTAGCTAAAATAGCTTCTAAAGCAATCTGAGCAGTGTAGGCTTTGGTAGATGCAACCGCAATCTCCGGCCCTGCTTCTAACGAAAGTGAGGCAGTTGCTTCACGAGCAAGAGTTGAATTAGGAACATTGGTTAAAGTTAAACTTGGAATATTTCTCTTAATTGCCTCCTGTAAAACTACTCTAGAATCAGCAGTTTCACCCGATTGTGATAGAAAAATAAACAGGGGATGCTTTGACATCATTGGAAAATGGTAGCCGGCTTCAGAAGCAAAACCAACTTCGGTGGGTACACCTGCAAACTTTTCAAAAAGCACTTTACCAACCAGACCCGCATGATAGCTGGTCCCTGCAGCAAAAATATATAACCGATCAGCAGCTGCCAGCATATCAATAATTTTTGCTTTAATTTGAGGTTCGCCGTTTTGATCTAAATAAAATTGTTCTAGGTGACGTAAAACTCCGGGCTGCTCACAAATTTCCTTTAACATATAAAAATCATAGGTTCCCTTAGAAGTCGCATTTGGATCAATTTTTAAGGTATATGGTTGCAAAACGGCAGGCTCACCTGCAAGATTTTCTATCACATAGCCGTTTTTTGTAATATCACCAACTTGCCCATCATGTAAATCAGCAAATGTTTTAGTTTGATCTAATACTGATAGCGCATCGGAAGCAATGATATTAAAACCAGCACCAATTCCTAGCATTAATGGTGACTTATTTTTTGCGATATAAATATGATGCGGCTTAGTATTATCAACTAGTAAAAGAGCATATGAGCCCTTCACTTTAGTTAAAGCTTTTTTTAAGGCAGTGAAAGCATCCACATTTTCTGTTCGCGCAATTTTACTAATCAATTGAACAATAACTTCTGTATCAGTATCGGAAACAAAATTTACATCTGACAAATAGTTGTTTTTTATTTCTTGATAATTTTCAATCACACCGTTGTGCACTAGGTAAAAACGATTAGTTTCATCATATTGCGGATGAGCATTATTTTCTGTTGGCTTACCATGGGTTGCCCAGCGAGTATGACCGATACCAACTAATCCTTGTTCATCAGGCGTCATTTGATCTTTTAGATTTTGAATACGGCCAACAGTTTTGGTAATGTACTCATTGCCTTTCTGATCATTTAAGTAAATCCCCGCTGAATCATAACCACGATATTCTAGCTTAGACAAACCATTTAAAACAATTTCTCTAGCAGATTTTCCAACAATTCCAACAATTCCGCACATATTTTTCTCCTTTGGTATAGCCCAAAAATGTTTATTTGGGCTAGTAGTAAATTTAGCTTTATGTAAGGAATAATATTACTAGTTTGATAATTGGTCAAGCTAAAAAATTATAATTGGTATATACACACTAAAAATAACCTTGATAGAACACAAAAAAGCAGGAAAAAATTTCCTGCTTTGATAATTTATTTTATTTTATCGTTTAAGCACCCATCTCTTGCTCAACAACATCTGTAATCCGTTTAACATAGGCATCAGTTTCTTCTTGGGTAGGTCCTTCTGCCATTACCCGCAGTAGTGATTGCGTACCAGATGGACGTACTAAGACGCGACCATCACCATTCATGTCTTTTTCTACTTCTTTAATGACATCAAGAATTGGTTGGTGTTTCTTCCAATCCTGCTTATTCTTAACTGGTACATTGACTAAACATTGAGGATAATCTTTAAAATCAGCCAATAATTCACTAAGACTCTTACCTGTTTTCTTCATAACTAACATCAAGTGTAGTCCAGTTAGCATGCCATCCCCGGTATTATGATAATCACTCATAATGACATGACCAGACTGCTCACCACCGAGATTATAGCCGTTAGCACGCATTTCTTCTGAAACGTAACGATCACCAACTTGTGTCCGCACATTCTTAATTCCTCTGCGCTCAAGGGCTTTAGTGAAACCTAAGTTACTCATGACCGTGGTTACGATAGTATCCTTTTTCAGGCGACCACCATCTTGCATGCAGGTGCCAAGAACGTACATAATGTGATCACCATCGACTTCATTACCATTTTCATCAACAGCAATGCAGCGATCAGCATCCCCGTCAAAGGCTAAGCCGAGTTGTGCCCCTTGCTTAACAACTTCTTCTTGCAACTTCTCGGTATGCGTTGCGCCAACTTGATCGTTGATATTTAAGCCGTTGGGATGTGTGGCGATTGTGGTAAAGTCAACACCGCAATCTGCAAAAAGGCGTGAGATCAAATTGCTGGCAGCACCATTTGCGCCATCGATGACCACTTTAATGCCATCAAGATCCTCTGGGATAGTGTTTTCAATGAACTGAAGGTACTTAGCGCTACCCTCATGAAAATCAGTTAACGAGCCTAAGCCTTCGGCTGATGGTCGAGGGAGTTTGTCTTCTTTAGCATCAATTAATTTTTCAATTTCGCCTTCCATTTCATCAGACAACTTCAGGCCATCACTACCAAAGAACTTAATTCCATTGTCCTCAACTGGATTATGGGATGCGGAAATTTGCACACCGGCATCGGCTCCCTGCGCACGCACTAAGTAAGATAGTCCGGGAGTGGTAATCACACCGACTTCAAGTACTTCAATTCCAACCGATAACAAACCCGAAATCAGCGCATATTCAAGCATTTGCCCAGATATTCTGGTATCCCGCGAAACTAAAACTTTGGCTTGCTCATCTTTAGCTTTATTTTTAGTTAATATATAACCACCATCGCGTCCTAATTTAAACGCTAATTCAGGGGACAAGTCTTGGTTTGCTACACCTCTAACACCATCGGTGCCAAAATATTTTAACATTAAAAATTACCTCTCTTTATTTATCTTCAATTTAATTTTTACTGCCCTTAGCATCGGAATTTTCCACTTTAATATCAATACTAATTTGAGCAGGATTGGCCTTAACTACCCCATGCGGTATGGCCAATGAAACTGTTTTTGTCGTTGAAGCAGCAACATTACTAAGATCAATTGGTACTTGTAGACTTTTAATCTTTGCTAAGTCCTTTTCCGCACCATAAATAGTAACATAGTCATTTTTAGCAGTTAGTGAATAAATTTTGTTATTTCGTTCATGCTTTGGCTGCAACTTAACTTTGACATTTTTCTTAGCAACAGAGATTGGAATAGTTACCTTGGCAGTAGCTGGCTCAATCACGACATTAAGCTGCCTACCTTTTCGATCTTGCGCTACCAAACTTACTTGCCGCTCATAAGTGTGAGTAATTTCATTTGGTAATACAACTTTAGCAATAATTTGGTCAATCTGCTCAACTTCGCTTCGCGCACCAGTAACTTCAACTTGCTGAGGATATACGCTAGAATGCCCTAATGTATAACCATGGGCAACAGCACTCTTATTATACTCTATTTGTATAGGCATGGTAGTCGATTTTCGTCTTTGAATATTGACATGGACCGTCTTGGGATTAATTGAATAAGAAATTTGCCGGCTGATACCATTAACATGAACTTTAACATCGTGGGTGCCAATGCTTTTACTTGTTAAATCAATATAAGCGCGAAAATTTTGCGTATTAATTGTCGAAGTCACAAGCGCGGTTGAACCTTCCAATGTAATATTGACTTTTTCTGGGTAACCCACTACGTAGTATTTATCCGTGTCCACAGAGACTTGTAGGGGCACACTAATTGTCTGTGTTTTATTAGCTGTTTGCCTGGTACGACTAGTTTGGCCCTGAGTTAAGAAACCGCCTTGAGTATCATTAACGTAAATAACCAATAAAATCGCTATTAGTAAGGAAACAAGACGAATAAACCACGATTTACGCCAAAATTCTTTCATCGGTCAGCACCCCACTTCCAAATTTTACGCATAATCTTTTGGTACCATTTAGCATTCTCATTTTTCTTAGGTACTAGTTCAGCAGTTAAATATTTCATATATTCGTCACGAGTCATATCAAGAAGGAAACGACCATTTCGAGTAATAGTTACTCCACCTGTTTCCTCAGATACAACGATCGTAATCGCATCCGTAACTTCCGAAATACCCACAGCGGCGCGGTGCCTTGTTCCGAGTCGCTTGGGGATCATACTGTTGTCGGACAGCGGCAAGTAAGCAGCGGCAACCGCAATTTCATGGTCTTGGTTAATAATAACAGCACCATCGTGTAAAGGAGTATTAGGAATAAAAATGTTTATTAGCAATTCGCCAGTTACCCGCGCATCTAATTTAATTCCTGTCTCAATATAATCATCAAGACCTGTTTCCTGCTGGATTGTAATCAGGGCACCAATTCTTCTTTTGGACATGTACTGAATCGCTTTATCTAGCTCATTGATAAACCTAATCGATTCGTCACGTTCACTCTCCTCGCGACCTCCAAAAATTGGCAGCCGTCCTAAATGCTCAAGTCCACGCCTAATTTCAGGCTGAAAAATCACGATAATTCCCACTACCGACCAAGATACAATCTGATCAATTAACCAAGTAGTGGTATGGAGCTGAAGAACACCGGCAATGATCCGGACAATGAAGATTAAGACAATTCCCTTTGCCAGTTGAACGGCCTTAGTACCCCTAATTAAAATAACGAGGTGGTAGACTAAAAACCAGATGATTAAAACATCAAGAATAGTCGATAAGTTGCTCCAAGTAAAAATATTGGAAACATTAAAATGCATAAATACTCCTTTCTAATATCTAAAATATTTTTTAATCAATTGGTTTACCAATTATGCGAACTTCCGTCTGCAAATCCAGCCCAAACTGTTCTTTAATTTTGGCTTGGATTAACGCAATTAAGTCAAGATAATCTGTTGCAGTAGCACCACCTTTATTGACAATAAAGCCGGCATGCTTAGTCGAGTTCTGAGCACCACCAACCTGTTTTCCCTGCAAACCAGCTTGAATAATCATTGGCCCAACATAATGGCCTGCGGGACGCTTAAAAACACTGCCACATGAAGGATATTCAAGTGGCTGTTTATATTGGCGCAACGCATTTAAGTAATTCATTTCAGCCAAAATGATATTTTTTTGACCGGGATGCAAGCTAAAAGTTGCACTAACTACCACATCATTATTTTCTTGAACAAGAGAATGACGATATGAAAATTGCATCTCCTTATTCGAATATTCCTTAAATTCACCAGTTGGCGTCAAGACCTTAACTGTTTGAATAACCTCAGCTGTCTCGCCGCCATATGCGCCCGCATTCATAAAAACTGCTCCACCAACACTTCCAGGAATACCCGCAGCAAATTCCAAGCCGCTGAGACCATGCTTAGCAGCAAAAAACGCCGTATCAATAATCCGGGCACCCGCTTGCGCCTCAACACAGCTACCGCTAATGGTAATCTTATTCATTTTGGTTAAAATAATTACCAAACCCGCAATTCCACCATCACGAATAATTAAGTTGGAAGCATTACCGATCACGGTTAAGGGAATTTGGTTAGAATTAGCGGTTTCCACTAATTTTTCTAGTTCGGCTTGATTTTGCGGAAAAGCTAAATATTCTGCTGGCCCACCAGTTTTAGTAAATGTATACTTGCTAAGCGGAACCTGTTTTTTTATTTCTATTCCATCTTTTACTAAATCAAATAACTTCAAAGTTATAGCTCCCTTTATCCTATCTTTTTACTATTTTACCGCATTCATTTAGTTGCTTCATCCTATGTTATACTAAAATTAAGTTTTAAAGGAGAAAAAATGAATTTTATCGCAATGGACTTTGAGACCGCTAACCGTCACCCAGAAAGTGCTTGTTCATTAGCATTGGTGATGGTGCGGAATAATAAAATTGTTGACCGTTTTTATACTGTTATTAATCCCCAAATGCCATTTGATGCCCGTAATATTGAAGTACACGATATTACAGCCGATGACGTTAAAGATGCCCCTACTATGGCTGAAGTTTGGCCCCACATTAAACGGCTTTATCAACCTGGTATGCTCGTTTGTGCGCATAACGCCCGCTTTGATACTAATGTTATGCGTCAAAGTTTAGGTCGTTACGATATTCAGGAACCGCATTACTTTGTCATTGACACGTTGCAGACCAGCAAACTGTTTGAACCAGATCTGCCTAACCATAAATTAGATACTGTTTCTGATGTTTTAGATGTCGAATTATGGCATCACCACAATGCACTTAGTGACAGCGAAGCATGTGCTGGCATTTTAATTGCGCAAAATGAGCAGTTTGGGGATGAAGCAATTAAAAATTTGGTTTATCAAGTTTAATATAATCATACTAAAAACAGGACTAAAATGGTTAAGTCCTGTTTTTTATTTTATTCGCAATTTCGGCTACCCAATCTTCATTTCGCTTTCCCTGTGGGCGGAATTCAACCGTTCTTTTAGTCGAATCCCAACTATCATCAACCCGGCGAATTACAATTTGTAAATATTGATCAGGCAGATCGGCTTTAACAACTTCAGGCCACTCGATTACCACTAGTCCCGGCTGCTGTAAATAGCTGCTTAAATCAATTGATGATAAATCATCATTTTCTAAACGATAAAAGTCCATATGATAAATTGGCAACTTAGCTTCTTCATATTCACGAACGATGGTAAAAGTAGGACTTTTAACAGGGCGCCTAACCCCCAAAGCCTCGCCAATACCTTGCGTCAAAGTGGTTTTGCCAGCTCCTAAATCACCATTTAGCAGCAGTAAATCATGTGCTTTAGCGGTACTTGCAATCGCAGCACCAAGTTGTTTCATTTCCGTGGAAGAATTGATATTTATTTTCATTACTATTTATCCTTTAATAGCGCTTGAGCAGCGGTTAAAACAGCCATATGATAAATATCATCACTGCTTGCACCCCGTGATAAATCATT
Organism: Lactobacillus sp. B4015; assembly: GCF_026536055.1. Classification (NCBI taxonomy): domain Bacteria; kingdom Bacillati; phylum Bacillota; class Bacilli; order Lactobacillales; family Lactobacillaceae; genus Lactobacillus; species Lactobacillus sp. B4015. Next base: position 179,447 of record NZ_JAFNOY010000004.1, on the reverse strand, counting down.
AACCGGCTGTGCAATTCCCTGCAGAATGGGCCCAATAGCCGTAAAATTCCCCAAACGCTGCGTAATTTTATATGCTATATTACCAGACTGTAGTTCTGGGAAAATAAAAATATTAGCTCTCCCCTTAATCTCAGAGTCTGGAGCTTTTTTAGCTGCCACTGCGGGATCAAATGCAGCATCAAATTGCAACTCGCCATCAGCAGGAATATCTGGGTACTGTTTTTGGAATAGCGAAGCAGCTTCAGCTACTTTGGTAACCATCTCACCTTTGGCAGAACCCTTAGTTGAAAAACTCAAAAAGGCTACACGTGGTTCAATATCTGCTAATTTAGCTGTTTGAACTGATTGATAGGCTATTTCTGCCAGCGTTTTAGCATCTGGTGCAATATTAATTGCGCAATCAGCAAAAAGATATTTTTCTTCCCCACGTTCCATGATGAAACTACCAGAAACACGACTCATCCCGGCTGCAGTATGGATTAATTGCAGAGCGGGACGAACGGTTTCCGCGGTTGAATGAGCGGCCCCAGAAACCATACCATCAGCCTTGCCCATTTTAACTAGCATTGTACCAAAGTAATTAGGATCTTTTAACGCTTCACGGACTTCTTCCTTAGTTATTTCTTTATCCCGAGCCGAAATGAAAGCTGCAATCATTTCATCTAGCGCATGAAATTTTTCGGGGTTCACCACTTGTATTTGGGCCAATGAAATTTTATTTTGGTTAGCAACATTTTCAATTTCAGCTGTGTCGCCTAATAAAATTGGCTCTAAAACATTATCTTGCTGCAATGCAGCGGCAGCGGCTAATACTCTTTCATCATTTCCTTCTGCGAAAACAATGCGGTACTTTTTACCCGCGTTCTTTACTTTACTTTTTAATAGTTCAAAAATACTCATTTATTATCTCACCTATACTAAATCTGATTGTGTTACTTGTTGCGGTAATTGCCAGTCAATTGGGGTTTTCCCAAACTTCCGCAGGGCCTCGTTACACCGAGAAAATGGCCGTGAGCCAAAAAAGCCACGATCTGCCGAAAATGGACTGGGGTGAGCTGATTTAATCACAAAATTACGGTCAAGGTCAATTAATGCAATTTTATTTTGAGCATATCTTCCCCAAAGAATGAAAACTACTTCTCCCCGAGCGCTCAAAGCCTTGATAGCAGCATCCGTTACTTTTTCCCAGCCTTTACCTTGATGACCATTAGCATGACCATAAGGAACTGTTAAAACTGCGTTCAAAAGGAGCACTCCTTGATCTGCCCATTTTTTCAAGTAACCATGTTGAACCGGCACACAGCCGACATCATCATATAGTTCTTTATAAATATTTTGTAATGACGGTGGCAATTTTACTCCAGGCATTACAGCAAAGCTCATTCCTGTTGCCTGACCAGGATTGTGATAGGGATCCTGACCTAAAATGACTACTTTTGTTTTAGCAAAAGGGGTTAACTTAAAAGCAGTAAAAATATGATACATATCTGGGAATATCCGCTTAGTTTTGTACTCTGTTTTTAAGAATTCATGTAATTCATGATATTCGTTACTGTCAAATATAGGAGCCAATACTTCGTCCCAGTCATTACCAATAAATTTTTTCATTCTAGCAATAGCCTCTCTTTCACTAGCCCTTATGGTATCATGAAATTAATAATGTTTGTGCAGAATTTTCGACATTTAAACGGTTCTTTATCTTCTATTTAATTAGATTTTATTTAAAAATGTGAAAAGTTTTCTCCCCTTATTATGTTAATATGATAGAGAAGTAAAAAATACCGATTTTCGGGAGGAGGAGCTTATTTTATCTTGATTAAATTAGTAGCATGCGATCTGGACGGTACCTTGTTTAACAGTGATTTAATAGTATCTAATGAAAATATTAAGTCAATTCGGGAAGCTCAAAAAAATGGCATTGAATTCTTAGTTGCAACTGGTCGTTCACCACAACAGTCACGTAAAGTAATCGAAAATTATGGCCTTAAAACAGGATTCATCAACATCAATGGTGCTTTGGTTTATGATGCCAATAATCAGTTGCAAGTTAAACACGCATTACCAAATGATAAAGCGGAGCAAGTTGTCAACATCTTGCAAAAACATCATATTTACCATGAGTTAGTAACCGAAGACCTAATTTATTCGCTAGATATAAGTCAGCGAGTTGTTAACTTAGCTCGATCACTAATTGCCCTTAATCCGGGACTGACGTTTAAAAAGGCTGTGGCAACCTCCGCTGGCAGTAATGCAATGTTTAGTATGAAGCATGTTAATAGTTTTACCAGACTTTTAAATGATCCCCATTTTGAAGTTATGAAAATTATTGCTTTTGACGGTCATGGACCAGAAGCGTTTGTTGACGTCAAAAAAGAAATCACGGCACTTGGCAATGTTGCTGTTACTTCCAGCTCTTCTGCTAACATCGAAATCAACGATATCAAGGCCCAAAAAGGACCGGCATTATTGGACTACGCACAAAAAAAGGGAATCAAGCAAAATGAAATTGCGGCAATTGGCGATAACCTTAATGATGAAAGCATGATTAGGGATGCAGGTACCGGTGTGGCAATGGGAAATGCCGTCTACGCAATCAAAAAAATTGCACAAGTTAAAACTAAAACTAATAATGAAAATGGAGTAGCTTATATTTTAAAGAAGTTTATTAGCAATAACGCTAAAGAATAGAGGTGCTGGAATGCGCTATTTATTGGAACTAAATCAAAAACAGGAGTATGGTCAAATTCCCGTAGCCAATGAGCAAGGTAAAATTCAGTATATTATTCAGGGTAATCTTGATAATCCCAATCATACCCTCTATCTAAAAAATACTCATGGGACAGAAATTGGACGTCTTTATACTGACGGAAATGGGATTATTTCTTCTTATACCATCGACGTTGTTAACCATTCTTTAGTAAAGGTTAAACGTCTCAATAGTAAAGTTACAAACCTGTTTTATGTCACTCGGCTAAATTACCTCGTTAGCGGAAGTATTAAAAACGGGAGTTACAAGTTTTTATCAGGAATCAAAAAAGTAGCGACTGTAAAAACGGATGTCCAAAAAATTGGCGTAGTTCTTACCTGCAATATTCTACGACCAGAAGATGTTCCCTTCATTTTGTTATGTGCCACTTTGTTTACCCAATGGCATACCACTCCCTTGCGGCTTCCAACGTTTCCGCCAATCGGCCAAAAATATAATGTAAAATTTAATTAAAGCATCCTCGGTGGGGGTGCTTTTTATTATTTAGTTAGTTGCTCAAAAAGCAAATTAGCTAGTAAGGTATAGCCTGCATTGCCAAAATGTAAGCCATCATCAAGTAAGCCACGACAAAGTATTTTAATTTCTTTACTAGAAATCATTGCTTGGTACAAATTAATAAATTGCAGATGGTAATCTCTAGTAACTTCTTCAATCGCTGCAGTGTAAAGTGCCACTAAATAATTTGTGCGGTATTTCTGCTTTAGTTCATCAATGGCTGGCGGCGAAATAAAAATAATATCTTTTGGTGAGTAAACTTGAATAAGGCTAGAAGCGATTGATGCCATCTTTTGCTTAAATTGATCAATTGGTACCTGTTTATTGGCAGCTAAATCATTTGTACCCAATAAGATCGCTACTTTATCGCAATGTTCTCTTTTTAAAGCCAACTCGGAAATCAAGTCATAAAATTTTACTGAGTTAATTCCCGCAACAGCGGTATTAATAACCTGAAGATTTGAAAGCAGCTTTTTTAAATTATAGTTAATATGGGGTTCAGTTAAACCTTCTTTTCGCGCTATGATACTATCGCCTGATAAAAGTAATTTCACTGTTTTCTCCAAAATTAAACAAAAAACTGCAACTACATGATAGTAGTTGCAGTCACAATATTATTGACGAGGATTTACTTTGCTGTAAGTCATGTCCTTAAACTCATATGTCGCATACTTCTTAGCTAATTCTTCAGAAGTAAAGAATTGGTTAGTAACCTTTCCTTCTTGCGGATGTGATTGGAACAATACAGGTTCTTTTTTGCCATCAATTAACTCAGTTTTTACAGTAAATGCATAACCCTTTTTAGTAGACTTTTGATCGACTGGACTCAAAACAATCCACTTTTCGCCGTTCATTTTCTTAGTAGTTACCCGAGTATATTTTGCAAATACACCAGCATTCTTTAATTTCCAAGCTTTGGTCATTTGCCAAGGATATTTGCTAGTACCCTTAACCTTACCAACTTTGACAGCTTTCACATGTTCGTTTGTCCATGGTGTATCAAAAGAAGTCTTTTGAATGTTCATTGGACTTGGAGTCAAATTATTGGTGCTGTACCATTTGCCGCGCCAAGATGTGGGGAAAGTAAATGACCTTTTAAAGCCATATTTACTTTTCTTAACACTAGCTGCTTGGGTTTGCTCTGCTTGAGTTGCGGCTACACCAGTAGCAGCAGTCAGAGTAACAGTTGCGGCTGCAAGCAGTGTAATAATCTTTTTACTTTTCATATTGTCGGCCTCCTGAGAACCTAAGATAATTTATTATTATACCAGTTAATTGCTAAAAGTGTACCTTTAAGCAAATTAGTTTTATTTATCTATATGTTCATTAAAATGGTCAGTTTTGAATATGAGTAAAAGGATTTATTCTCAAATATCAACCCAAAGCTAAATAAGACTACTATTATAAAATAAAAGGTTGCTAACTAATCGACGTTTAATCCTCTGCGTATCGCTTAAGTTCTTTTGGCTTATGCCCACCAAATCTTTTGGCTAAACGCTTAGATTTCCAGTAAACATTGGTTATTCTAGAAGAAGACGTTGTTCTCTCAATTAAAACTTTATGACCCTTATAATGGTACAAACCGAGATGTGTTCCAGAAGATGCTGGGCTAACCCAAGGATACATGCCAACATACTTAATACCGTGATCTTTTTTATAAGTGACTGGGTAATATACTCTTGCCCAATTTTGCGCTTTTTTTGGAATCCTGGTCCCATTAAAATTAGCAGTTTGTTTATGTAAAACTGTTCCACCAATTTTATGAGCTGACACTTTCAATTTATTAAGCGTTTTTGACTTAATTCCACCTATATCAAAATATTTACCATACCAAGTTCCCGCATTCTCTTGGGAACAGTAAATTTGCCTAAGTCTCCTTTAACATGTTGCGCTTGTACTATCTGCGTAGGAGGTAAAATTTCATTATTAAAAGCCTTGTAGGCAAAAAGACCGATAGTAAACACTCCCATTAGAGCATATAAATATTTTAATTTTTTCAATTTAACTCTCCTTTATGTAAAACTAAATAATCCACTAATACTATGTTAGCAAAAAAAGCAATTTTAAGTCTAAATTTGCTTTTTTAATCATAGTTCTACTTTGTTTATTCTAGTTTACTTCATAAGAAAGATAGTTTAAGTCATTAAAACGATACCCACTATATTTTTGGGCTAATTCTGGAGACCTAAAGAATTGTTCATAAATTTGACCAGTTATTGGGTTTGCCTCAAACATAATTTCCTGGTTAGTTCCATCTAATTGCCTAGTTTCTAAGGCAAAAGCGTAGCCCATCTTTAAAGATTTTTCGTCAATTGGACTCATGATAATCAATTTTTGCTTATTAAGTGTTTTAGTAGAAACGCGCGAAACTTTTTTGATAACCGGATAATGTTTTTGGTTCCATTTATGACCCATTTGCCAGATATACTTATTAGTTCCTTTAACCTTTGTTGGTGTAACAAGTTTCACATATTCGCCAGTCCACGGCGTATTTAAACCCTCGGAATGAATTTCCATACTTTTCAATTTCTGATTAGTATAGCTATACCACTTGCCACGCCAAGATTGAGGAAAATTAAAATTAGCTGTAAAGCCATTTTTTGTTTTCTTAATCTTAATTTTTGTTTGCTTGGCTTGCACCATTTCCGGTTGACTAGTTAGCAATCCACTGACTGTAGTCAATGTAACTGTCGCTAGCAGCACGGTAATTATTTTACGCAACTTCATTATTAAAAGCCTCCTTATTTTTTATTATGTTGATTATCATTATAATCTTATAAAGATAGTTAAGGCAATGAAACTCTAAACTATTTTAAAAACGATTGACCGAACGAATTACTCCATTCTTACATACAAAAAAAGCTTCTGCTCATGGCAGAAGCTTTTTCTTTGATACAGTTAAAATTAGTCTTGGTAGTTTACTAAAGCTAAGTATGAGTCAGGCTTAAGTGATGCACCACCAACTAAACCACCATCGATGTTTGGTTTAGCCATTAATTCCTTAACGTTGCCTGGATTTACTGAACCACCGTATTGAATACGAACATTTTCAGCTGTCTCTTCATTGTACAAGTCTTTAACCGTATCACGGATAGTCTTGCACATTTCTTCAGCTTGGTCTGAACTAGCAGTTTTACCAGTACCGATAGCCCAAATTGGCTCATAAGCAATTACTAAGTTAGCGACTTGGTCAGCAGTAAGACCTTCCAAGTCTGCCTTAATTTGACCAACTACCCATTCTTCTTGCTTGTTAGCTTCACGAGTTTCGAGTGATTCACCACAGCAAACGATTGGGGTAACATTGTTAGCAAATAAAGCCTTAGCTTTTTTATTAATGTCTTCATCAGTTTCATGGAAGTAACCACGACGCTCTGAGTGACCAATAATGCAGTAGTTAATTCCCATTTCATTAAGAACTTTAGGTGAAGTTTCACCAGTGAAGGCACCTTCATCTTCAAAGTAGGCATTTTCAGCACCAACACTTAATTCTGAACCAGCCGCAGCTTTTTTCAAAGCATCTAAGTCAACAGCTGGAGCACAAATTAATGATTCTACTTTGCTTGATTCTGGCAACTTATCCTTAATAGCAGCAACAAATTCTGCTGTTTGCTCTGGGTTCATATTTAATTTCCAGTTACCAGCGATAATTGGTGTACGCATTTAATCGACGTCCTTTCCTATAGCTTATTTATCTGAGATGCAGGCAATACCTGGTAATTCCTTACCTTCAAGGTATTGAAGAGAAGCACCACCACCAGTTGAGATGTGGGTAATCTTAGGAGCAATACCTAATTGCTTAGCAGCAGCAGTTGAGTCACCACCACCAATGATAGTAGTAGCATCAGTAAGATCAGCTAAAGCCTTACCTACTTCTAACGTACCTTCAGCAAAGTTGGACATTTCAAAAGCACCCATTGGGCCGTTCCATACAACAGTCTTAGCGTCTTTTAAGATATCCTTGAATTTTTCAACAGTCTTAGGACCAATATCAAGACCCATCATGTTTTCAGGAATATCATCACCAACAACCTTGCGTGCAGCATCATTTGAGAATTCGGTTGCAGCTAGGTTATCAACTGGTAAAACAATCTTGCCATCTGCTTCTTTAAGGAGCTTCTTAGCTAAGTCAACCTTGTCAGGTTCAAATAATGACTTACCAATTTCGTGACCTTGTGCAGCAAGGAAAGTATAAGCCATACCACCACCGATTAAGATGTGATCTGATTTAGGAATCAAGTTGGTAATAACGTCAATTTTGTCTGAAACTTTGGCACCACCCAAAATGGTAACGAATGGGTGAACTGGATTAGCAACGGCATCGCCTAAGAATTTGATTTCTTTTTCCATCAAGAACCCAGCTGCTGCAGGCTTACCATCCTTTTTCATTGCTTCAGCAATACCAACATTAGAAGCGTGACTTCTGTGAGCAGTACCAAAAGCATCATTGACATACATATCGCCAAGTGAAGCCCAGTATTCACCTAATTTAGGATCATTCTTACTTTCACGCTTACCAAAATCATTGTCAATATCTTGGAAACGAGTGTTTTCAAGGACAACAACATCGCCGTCTTGCATGTTGTTAATAGTGTCTTCAACTTCTTTGCCTTCATTTTCGGCAACAAAAGTTACAGGCTTGTTCAACAATTCGCTTAAGCGATCAGCAACAGGCTTTAAAGTCAATTCTTTTTTATCTGCGTCTGATTTTACCCGACCTAAGTGACTAAGCAAAATGGCTTTACCACCATTTTCAATAATGTACTTAATAGTAGGAAGTGCAGCAACGATCCGGTTGTCATCACCAATTACACCATCTTTAATTGGGACATTAAAGTCAACACGAACTAAAACCTTTTTATCTTTAACATCAAGGTCTGAAACGATTAATTTAGCCATCTTTATCCTCCGATAACTTAATTATTTTCTCTTGAAAAAAAGGCGGAAGGAAGAATTTCCCTCCGCCTTCTCTTTACTACTTAACAGTAATCAAATTTAGCGATTAAAGAGTAGCAAATTTCAACAAAGTACGAACCATTTGGCAAGTGAATGAGTATTCATTGTCGTACCAAGCAACAGTCTTAACTAATTGATTGTCACCAGCAGTGGTTACCATAGTTTGAGTTGGGTCAAAGATTGAACCAGCAGTCATACCAACAACATCGCTTGAAACGATTTCGTCATCGTTGTATGCAAATGATGGGCTTTCGTACTTCTTCAATGCTGAGTTAACTTCATCAGCAGTAACCTTCTTGTCAAGAATTGAAACTAATTCAGTCAATGAACCATCAGTAACTGGAACACGTTGTGCGTGACCGTTAACTTTACCGTTCAATTCTGGAACAACAAGACCAATAGCCTTAGCAGCACCAGTTGAGTGAGGAATAATGTTAACTGCAGCAGCACGAGCAGCACGCATGTTACCACCACGAACAGGTCCATCCAAAAGCATTTGAGTTGAAGTGTAAGCGTGGATAGTAGTCATAGTAGCTACCTTGATGCCAAATTCTTTTTGTAAAGCATCAACCATTGGTGCCAATGAGTTAGTAGTACATGAACCAGCAGAAACGATCTTGTCGCTTGCGTCCAAAGTGTCATCGTTTACTGAGTAAACAATAGTCTTCAAGTCATTACCAGCAGGTGCTGAAATTAAGACTCTCTTTGCACCAGCGTCAAGGTGAGCTTGTGACTTAGCCTTGCTAGTGTAGAAACCAGTACATTCAAGAACAAAGTCAACGCCATCGTTCTTAACCCAAGGAATGTTTTGAGCTTGTGGTTCTGCGTATACGCGGTATTTCTTACCATCAACAACAATTGAGTCGTCAGTAGCTGAAACTTCGTGGTCAAAAGTACCATGAGTTGAGTCATACTTCAACAAGTGTGCCAAAAGTGCTGGGGTAGTCAAGTCGTTAATAGCAACAACTTCGATATCCTTTGACTTTTCGCCTAAATCCATGATCCGACGGAATGCTAAACGACCGATACGGCCAAAGCCGTTAATACCAATTTTAACTGTCATATTCTAAAGTCCTCCTTAAGAACTATAAACATCTATTTATTTTAAATGAGAATTATTTCTCCTTTAAAATCTTATTTGAGGCTCCCTCATCAGTAATTAACCAGGTTTGATGAGGAGCATTAGGCATATAAGCTTTGATTGCTTTTGCCTTCCGGCTACCACAAGCAAAGGCAAATATGTGAGGTATTTTATTTAGATTCTCGAACTGCAAGCCAACCTGGTGCACGCGGTCAACAATCTTTCCATCGCCATCGAAGAAACACCCAAAACATTCGGTGACGACCTTTTTTTCACGCAACTCGGATAAACGAATTGAATCATATCCTCGTCTACGTGCCATATCATGAGCTAGCCCTATTCCGTGAATTACGACATCAGTCTTAGAAATATCTTCAAGCACGTCAGCAACAGTTGATTCACGAATCAGAGACTTATAAGCTTCTGTTGAAACCTGTTCAGGTAAATATAAAGTTTTATAGTTACCACCAGTCTCAGCGGCCATTTCCTGGACGATTGTATTACTTTGAATAGCAACATTTTCGCCTAAGGCTCCCCGACCTGGTACAAATTCCAATTGCCGATTTTTACCTAAACTTTTAGACAAATTTCTAGCTGACTTTGCAAGTGCAGCTCCACCTAGTACAGTAATAATCGAATGCCCGAGCGGCAATAAAAGATCCAGAGCAGAATTTAGTTCTTCTCCCATCTTTTCAAAGACTAGCTCTTGCAAATCACTATCACCAGGAACAATAATCGTTCGTTCAATCCCAAGTTTACGTGCTAAATCGACTTCAGTCTCACGAGCATTAAACAAGCGATCAACCAGTGGTGCTGCTTCTTGCAACATCTTTTTGCCCTTTTCTGTCATAAACATGCCAAAACTCTTGATCTCAATTAAACCAAGCTCACGAAGATACTCTGTTTCGGTTCGCACATTTCTTTCAGAAAGTCCCAATGACCGAGCAACACTTCTGCGTCCAACAGGTGCATGAAGAGAAATTTGCTCAAGGACAAGATACCTTTGCCGAAAAACTTTTAAGATGTCAGGAACGAGAGCTTCTAGCACAGGAATTTCCGCGTACATCGACTTCTCTCCTTCTTCTGGGACAAACATGACCCAATATTTGTCATTTTTCGTCCCAGATTGTCTAAAAATATAAGAGAAACGTAGACTTACGATATTAAGATCTCCCATTTCTCAATCGACATCTATAGTATAACAACCCTTTTTGAATAATTCAAGGAAAATAAAAGCAATTAATGCCCACAATTGTCGACATTAAATACTTAATTTTTGAGGTTACTGTCTCATTACTTTCGAGTCTGCCCGATTACTGCTGATAGCATACTAGTTTTTAACTAAAAAGCTTTATAAAAATTGTTTTAATACTTTGTTATTCACGTATCTCATCACCTTGAATCTTTTATATTTGTGACCGTAAATTGCGTCATCTTCCTTAAAATGCTTTTTTTTAGCAAAAAAGTTTTAACTTTGGCAATTTTTTTGGTATACTACTTGATGTATTTATCCGGGCCCTTAGTGTAATGGATCGCACGTAAGATTCCGGTTCTTAAAATCTGAGTTCGACTCTCAGGGGGCCCATAAAAATAATCTCAATAAGAAACTGCTACTATTTCTGAGTAGCGGTTTTTATAGTGATAAAAATAAATGGTTAGCGTTGATTGCAATCTTAATAAATTCTGACGATAATTTAAGCAGAATATTTAAAACACAACTCTCAAAATTAAGTGATTATAGTTACTTCTTAATTACGCAATAGTAAATAATTTTTTAGAGTTCTATAAGGCTATTAATGTTACTATAAACAATTGATATAAAAGCTTACATTTTTAAATCAGCAAGATAGATAAAACAATAAAGTTTAGGGAGCTAAAAGTAAAAGGCTGGATATTAAAACTAATATCTAGCCTTTAAGACTATTTTTAAAATTCCACAATCTTTAAAAAATTCTTTTTAGAGTGACTTTAACTAAGTTTTTAATCTACAAGTTTTCCTTAATTATTATAAGCATTAAAACTTAAAAGAGGCTGTCACTTTACAGACCTTTCTTTATTTGTCTTCTATTCCAAATCATTAGTGTAATTACAATAAATCCTAGCAGAACCCCACCGATAATCGGTAGATTAACTGTACCCTCATAAACTATCCAAGCTAAAGGACTAGCAGCAAAATCAATACTTGCGACTGAAGAAGTTCCAGCAGGTATAAGACTTGCTTGCACTATTTTTACAGCCTTCGTAAAAATACCTGCTAATGTTGTTGCTGAAAGCACACCTAATACCAAACTCAAAATACCAACCAACAAAGTTTTTAATTCATTTCCGTGAGTATACGGCAGTACTAAAGGAAAAATGTAGATTAGACCAGATAAACTGGCAAGAGGCAGAAATTGATTGCCAGGAATTACAACGGATAAAAATAATATAATCGGAATCAATAATAGACTGGTTACTAAGGTTACCGGGTGACCGATAACCAAAGCTGGAGTCATCCCTATATTAAATTCTTTACCTTTAAAACGTTGTTTTACAATTTCCTGTGTACGATTAGCAATAGGCGATAGACCTTCAATAAACAAATTTGTTATTCTAGGAATCAAAACCATGACCGCTGCTAAAATAACGCCCAACTGCAAAATTTTCGCAAAGGGATATTTAGCCAAAATACCGATAACTATTCCAACAATGACTCCCAAAACTATTGGGTCACCAAGGACACCAAATTTTTCTTTCATTTTATCAGCATCGATGTCAACCTTGTTAAGCCCAGGTATGCGATCAACTATCCAGTTAACGACTATTGCATAAGGGATGAAACTAACACAAAAAGCCTGAGGAAGCGAAATACCATTTAAATCTTTGCCATAAAACTCTTGCACCTTCTTTTGTGATCTATCTGCTCCTATTAGGGTAACAATAATTGTCACACAGGCGGCAAACAAACCCCACCAAAAGCTATCAGTTGCAAAATATACTATTGAACCAATAAAAGCGAAATGCCAGTAATTCCAAAGATCAATATTCAGCGTTTTAGTAGTACCAATTATTAAGCAAATAATATTTACTAACAATCCTAACGGAATAATAATTGCACCAACTGATGTCGCAAAAGCGACTTGTGAAGCAGCTGGCCAACCTATATCCAAAGTATATAAATGTAAATGGTAAGTTTTTACCATCGCATTAACAGCTGGACCAATATTGTCAGAAAGAAGTTGCGTAATAACACTTAAGCCCACAAAACCGACTCCAACTTTCAAACCAGAAACAAGTGATTTACCAAATCCCATTCCGATACAAATACCTAGAATAAGAAAAATTATTGGCATCATTACACTTGCTCCCAAAGACATAATGTAATTGACAACAGCCAAAATAATCTCCTCCAAACCCTAACTATAGAAAACTTAACGCACTAAATAACCGCCATCTACTGGTAAAATGGCACCATTTACATAAGCTGCTGCATCACTCGCTAAAAATACAGCAGGACCCATTAATTCATATGGCTCTGCCCAATGGCCCATGGGAATCCTGCCCAAAATTTCATCATTACGATCTTTTTGAGCACGAATTGGAGCTGTATTTTCTGTTTTAATATAACCTGGAGCAATAGCATTAACTGTTACATTAAATGCGCCCATTTCTGAAGCAAACGCTTTTGTTAATCCGGCTACACCATGCTTTGAAGCAGTGTAGGAAGGAATAAACTTTCCACCTTGATAAGACAGCATCGATCCTATATTGATTATTCTTCCCGCCTTTTGTTTTGCAAAAACTTTAGAAGCTTCAAGAGACATGTGGTAAACTGCACTTAAGTTGATTGCAATAACTTTGTCCCAATCTTCGTTTTTGGATTTAAGCAAAGGATTACGTTTGATCATTCCAGCATTGTTCACTAAAATATCTATATGACCCATTTTATTAATGGCCTCATCAATCACCTTGTGAGGAACTCCTTTAGCCGTGAGGTCACAATTCATAAATTCAACTTTTTGCCCAACACTTTCGATAATTTCTCGAGTGTTAGCCCACTCCTTTTCACCAAATGTTGGAATAAAAATATCAGCACCAGCCTTTGCCATAGCAATAGCATACCCTTGACCAAGACCAGTGTTACCTCCGGTGATAATTGCCACTTTTCCTGCAAGGCTAAATTTATTCATATCAAAATTGTTTTTCAACTCATCCTCATGTTGACGAATTTCTTTTTCAGATTCATGAATTTCTATCATAATAGTTGTCCTCCAATAATTCTACTTGTTTAATTTCTAAATAAGAAATATTGTTTCTTATTTATAATAATATTGTATTATTTCTTAGATTTAATGCAAGGGCTTTCACATATTATTTATTGGATTATGATTTTAGAAGGAACAAAAAATGCAACAAAAAAGTTTATATGGTGGAGTTTTATTGAAAGCCAAGGAAATTTTAGATTTTATTTCCAAATGCGAAACTCCTCCCACCTTAAAAGAAATAAGTAATCATGTTTCGATTACTAAACCAACTGTTTTAAAAATATTAACCACTCTGGAATATTGTGACTTTATTAGATGTGTCGGAAATCCCAAGCAGTATTACTTAGGTCTGACTTTTCTTACGTATGCTCAAAAAGCAAAAACTAGTTTTAACTTAGACAGGATAGCCATGCCTTTTATTAATAACTTGCGAGATAAAACAACTGAAGCAGTGAATCTTGGCATTTTGGAAAATAATAGTATCGCCTTGCTTGATCGTGCTCAAAGTACAAATACAATCCGCTTAGACCTGCAGTTAGGTGGTCATATGAGCATGTACTCTTCAGCTATGGGTAAAGCGATTTTAGCTTGTTTCCCGAGGGAAAAAATTGAAGATTATTTAGATAGAACGGCTCTTATAAAGCTGACAGAAAAAACTATTACTAATCGGGATGACATTTTAAATGAACTTGTAAAAACTAAAAAAAGAGGATATAGCCTTGATATTGGCGAAAATCAGGATGGGATTTGCTGTATTGGATTTACAATCAAGAAAAATAGTGATGTTCTTGGAGCATATAGTATTAGTGCTCCAATATATAGAGTCAATGATTCAAAGCTAAATTTGTGGATAAAAGAAGGTTTAGATACCCAACGTAAAATCGAAGCAGCTGTATAAAACTTCAAAAAAAGGATTACTTTCATTCATATGTGACTCTTTGAGCCACATACTCCCAGAGTTCACTAACTTATGAAAGAAATCCTTTTTAATTTTATCTAATGAAAAGTGATAAAAACGGCAATAAATATGAGAAACTATTCCATATTCTTCTTTAATTTTTATTTTAAATTTATCTATTTTTTGATTTATCTTGAATCAATTATTCTTCTTATGAGGATCTTTTTTCAAATAAACAGTTTAATTCATCATCATAGTGTTTAATTAATGAAATTGATGTTTGTTTCATGTTCGGTTTTAATAAATAAGCAAAGATTGCTCGCATTATCGCTTTTTTATTTGCAGATTGTTCCCAAGCAATCGAATGCTTACCTTCAAGCACAGCAGTTGAGACTTCCTCTTCACGGTTAGCTGGCAAGCAATGCATAAATTTAACATTAGTATTATGAGTTTTTGCCAACAGTTTTTCGTTAATTTGATATTTAGGATAGAAGATTTTCAGATATTCTTCCTTGGTCAATTCGTCTTCATACGAGCCATACCAGACATCAGTATAAACAAAGTCTGCACCTTGCAGTATGTCATCTTGATCTGATAATTCGATTGTAGCTCCACTTTTGACAGCAATTTTTTT
Source organism: Lactobacillus sp. B4015 (assembly GCF_026536055.1). Taxonomy (NCBI): domain Bacteria; kingdom Bacillati; phylum Bacillota; class Bacilli; order Lactobacillales; family Lactobacillaceae; genus Lactobacillus; species Lactobacillus sp. B4015. The sequence goes on along the minus strand of NZ_JAFNOY010000004.1, from coordinate 164,375 downwards.
CGCCTGGTTTAAAATAGCAGTCGAAATCTGCTTTTCTTTTGGTGCATACTGAGCAAAGTTCATTCCCATTTGAGCACACAATGACAAAGCAGATAGAGTAATTTGTGTTGTATCACCAACAAACACCAGCTTAACATCTTCAATGTTCTTGCCAGCCGGCATATTCTCTTCAATAGTCATGAGATCACCAAGAGCTTGAGTTGGATGATCATCGTCACTCATAAAGCTAACTACGGGTGCTCTTGAACTCAAAGCAATGCTTTTTATTGCCTCCTGACTACTGATGCGCACACCAATAATATCAAGCAAGTCTCCTAAAACACGACTCGTGTCTTCTAAGTTTTTGTGTCCATTCTCACCAAGCTGTATTTGACCTGGTGCTAAATATAGCGCATGTCCGCCTAATTCAGTCATTGCCGCTTCAGCCGAACAACGAGTTCTGGTAGATGATTGGTCAAAAATCATCCCCAAACTTTTTCCTTTAAGTAAAGGCGGATAATAACCATTAGCAATTGCCGCCTTAATCTTTAAACCTAAATCAGTTATGTATTGCATTTCTTCTTTTGAAAATGCCAAAGTTTCGATGCAATCTCTTTTAGTCATAAATATCTCCTTTTTGAATTTTTTGTGACTAAATCTAATAATACCGGAAATATACTGAAAATAGGTTAATAAATTGAAAATTTACCTAAAAATTTAACTACTATAAGCTTTTTTAATGTTTCTTATCATCTACAAATTAACAAAGATTTACTTTGGCTCAGAAATCTGATAAATTAGTGTTTTTTCCTGTTTATGTACCATTATTTTTTGGTGCCCTGCCAATGATTAAAATAGCGGAAAATCAGCCAGCTTAAGATAGCGGTTAAGATCACCGGTACCAGATAAGATAATGTCGCCATTTTGACGTAATCAGCCGGGATATTAAGCCGCCAAAAAACGGTTAAGCGACTTTGCCAAGCCCAGGGAATAAATGGCCAAACTAAATCAAATAAAGAAGTAACGCCTAGCATTGAAATCACTGAACCAAAAAAGCCCAAGATCAAGCTGCCACCGATGTTCCATTTCAAAGAAACTAGTTCTGCAAATTCATACTGCAAAAATCCTAATACTGCAAAGACAATGCTGAGCGAAAACAGCTTAAGAAAAGAAATTCCGGTCACGTGATAGACAGCAGTTAAAACCAAGTAATAAATTAAGTTTGTGCCGATCACTTCAATTACATACAGCAACCAATAAAAAATTAGCTGTCCCATAATTGTTTTGCCCTTGGTCATGGGCTGAGTTAACCAATTTTGAAAATTCCCGGCTTTTTCTTCACGATCAAAAACCACAGAAACTACAATACTAATCGCCAACGGCGAAATAAGGGCCAAAATTGTATTAAACATATCAACCATGTTAGCGGAAGTAGTTAAATTTTTCCGGCTGCCATAATAAACACCTATTAGAAGTGGAAAAATAATTAAGGCGGCTAAATGTAAATAGAGCAGCATACTGCGATGCAATTTAATATTTTCAGCTTTAAAAATTGATTTAGGCATTCTTAGTCACCTGCTTTCTAAAGGAGTAAGCTGCCAAAAAGCTAAGCAGAACAAATAAAACAATTGAAGCAAGAATAGTCCAAGTAGCATCAGGGGCAACTTCGCTTGCCTTTAGTGCTATTCCATTGACATGCAATCTTATCAAAGCAACTGGAAACAAGTCCGACCAGCTATAAGGCAAGATTTTTCCCCAAGTAAATGTTCCTAAACAAGAAATACTAATTATTGACCCAAGAAAAGCTAGTCCAATTGTCACATAGAGATTTGATATTCTACTTAACCACGTATATAGAGGAATTTGCCAGATTGTGGTCAAGAAAAGTCCGCCAACTGCAATTAAGCAAGACACAATACCAACTCTAGTTGAAAATATGAAGCTAGCTAAAAAAAGAACTAGTGCTAAAACCATGCTGACCATCAATGAGAGCAGTACCCCGTGCAATATCCTACTTAATTCAAACGTAAACAAATTATTTGGGGAACTTAAAATCGTTTTATATTCAGTACTAGCTTTTTCATGACGATCAACCAGACCGATGATCAAGGCTAAATATAAGTTAAAATATAAAAAACTCCACTGGTTAATCGTACTTTCAATCACATAACCCGTTGAATTGAAAAATAGCATAGTGAAAATAATAATCAAAAGTGGAAAGACAAGTGTGATTGATCTAATTAGTGTTCGCTTGTCTTTAAGAATTTCGTTTACTAGAACATCAAACATTCAAAGCACCAGCCTTTGCCAAAGTTGAATTGAAGAGCTTTTCCAAATCAGTTTCATGATCATATTCTTGCTCCAGGAGAAGCTTGCCACCACCAATAATGCCAATATTATCAGCTAAATGTTCTACTTCAGATAACATGTGACTAGAGATAATAATTGTCATTTTCCTATGTTTGAATTTAGCAATCAATTCGCGCAATTGTTGAATTCCGAGTGGATCAAGACCATTAGTTGGCTCGTCTAAAATTAAAAGCTTAGGGTTACCAACTAGAGCCAGACCAATTCCTAGACGCTCTTTCATTCCTAAAGAAAAATTTTTAGCTAACTTTCTTCCGGTGTTAGCGAGCCCAATGGTTTGCAAGATATTGGGAATTTCACTTTCTGCAGATCCTCGTAAACGACAAATTACTTGTAAGTTTTCTTGGGCGGTCAAATTACCATATAAAGGAGCATTTTCAATTAAACAGCCAATGTTAGCCAAGTCAGCTCTTGTCCATTCGTGCCCCGCAAATTCGACATGACCACTTGTAGCGGAAATCATTCCAGTTAAAATTTTCATTAAGGTAGTTTTTCCAGCTCCATTAGGACCAAGAAGGCAATAAACTTTGCTTTCCGGAACATGCAAATTAATATCATTAAGCACTTGCTGATCTTTAAACTTCTTCACCAGTTGATGTGTTTCAATTAAATTAGTCATTATTTGCTCTCTCTTCGCACTAAATTTAGTTTTATACTTTTCTATATTTATTAATAATAATTTAGTACAATAATATCATTTTATTTTAATTATGAGAATGACTTTAAAATAAAAAAGCAGCTTTTTTACAAGCTGCTTTTAATCTAATTATTTAGTTTTTCCGGCCGTTAATTCTCCTCGCTGAGCAAATTCAACGTAAAGTTTATTACCAGAAACTGATAACCCTTCAATTTCTCTTTTAACATGCAATCGGTGAGTTTTTAAATACGTTCCATCTCTAGCAAGTTTAAAAATCAAGTCATTAAAACCAAGATAAAATTGATCGTGTCGTTTATCATAGGTAAAACCTTGGACAGGCGAATGATTGCTTACAAAATTACCCTTGGTGGCTCCTACTTCTTCTGGAGTCCATGTATCACCATTGCGGGTCATTTTCCAGTATTCATAGCAATTGTTGCGACCATTATGAAATGAACAGTACATGATATGATCGTTAGGAAAAGTAGCATTATGAATATAGCGTGGTGCTTTGCCATTCCAAATTCGGAAACTCCAAATTTGCCTAACTTTCATATCTGATTTACGAATCTGAAAAATCTCTTCTGATTCGATAGAATTTTTTGATTTATTATTATTAGCTATCACATAGATATATTTAGATGATGAACCAATTGCTTGTCCATGACCTAATTTTATGTAAGGACTCACTTTGATATGCGCAGCATATTTTTTAAAAATAGACCATTTGAGACCAGGCAAATTCTGGGCAGCATATTTGCTAATATGCTTCAAATTATACGAAACTAAGTGGCCATATTGGTCATTACTGGAATTAAAAACGGCAACAGTGAAGTTGGAACCTCGGACAGTTATTCCTTCCGGAATAATACCAACTTGTCCCATCCGATCAGCTGCTTTATTGTAATCCAAACTAACAAAGCGAGGTTGAAACATCTTAGTCTTAAGGGTCAGACCCTTAGATTTGAAGGTATTAGGTCGAGTCTCAAAGGTGAAATTATGAGCGGCGTTCCAATTTCTCGACGTGGAAATTGAACTACCCTTCCAGGTCCTAACTTCTTTTGGACCAGGCATTAACGGTTTATTTGCCTTAGCAATTCCTTCATTTTTATCAGAGCGGACCGTTACGTCCGCTTGCGCTTTAGCCTTGCCATAGCGATAAGTCACTGTGGTAGTTCCGGGTTTATCAGAATAAATGATCGGAGTTGAAAGATAAACTTTCCTAGTATCAATTGCTGTTCCAGCACTATTAGTCACATAATTAATCGCATCTTCAGGATTAAAAGAAAAATAGGGATTCTGCACTAGACTTACCTTTTTGGCAACAGAAATTTTATTTCTGGCAAAATATTTCTGATTAACCCAGCCGACTGGGTGTCCATCAACAATAATGTTCCAGTACTTTCCCTTTTTGGTAGTAATTGATTTTTTTGATTGAATTTGGGCATGCTTAAAATACTTAGTGTTGGTGAATTTAGCCGACGGACCTTTTTTAGATATGTGATGATAAACTGGGTACTTGCCTTTTCCTGCAATTTTAGTAACAGCTTTATGATAACTTTTGGCACTTACCTTTGATAAATTACACCCACAAAATAAGCTAATCATGACAGTTAAGGTCATAATTAGCAGCCTACTTTTCAACTTTTGGTTCATCAATTACTCTACCTTTCCGAAAAAAATATATTAATACTAGTCTCACACTTTTAACGAGCTAAAGCAAATTACTAAAGGGTTGCCTAAGTTATCTTTTTTAAAAGATTAGCTTTTAAGCATGCTGTAGGTTATAATAATCAGGTTATTATATTTTTCTTTAGGGAGAATAAGATTAATGGATAAATCACAAAAAAATTCTAAGAAAATGATGTGGACCACACTGGCAACGATGGCCTTCTCCATAGTTTGGAGTTTCGGTAACGTTGTTAATGGGTTCATTTATTTTGACGGTACAAAAGTAATTCTTAGCTGGATTATTATTTTCCTACTGTTCTTCATACCATACTCACTGATGGTTGGGGAACTAGGCTCTGTCTTTAAAGACTCAGAGGGTGGAGTTTCCTCATGGATTAATGCTACTCTTGGAGCAAAGTGGGCATATTATGCTGGTTGGACTTTTTGGGCTGTTCACGTTGTATATATTTCCAGTAAAGGTACTGGTGGATTAAGAGGAATGGCCTGGGGCATCTTTGGTAACACGAATTGGTATGACAGTTTGCCAACCACTGTTACTCAACTTGCCACTTTAGCTGTCTTCCTCTTCTTCTGCTGGGTTGCTAGTCGTGGCTTACCAGTTATTAAAACATTGTCAACCATTGCTGGTTCTTCAATGTTCATCATGTCTATTTTATTCATTATCATGATGTTTGCGGCACCGATAATTAACCCACATGCCGGTTTTAACACCATTAGCTGGAATTGGAAGAATTTTGTACCAGACTTTAATGTTAAGTATTTTACTTCTTTATCAATTTTAGTATTTGCGGTTGGAGGAGCTGAAAAGATTTCACCTTATGTCAATAAGTTGAAAGATCCCGCACGTAACTTTCCTAAATCAATGTTAGGCTTAGCTGCAATGGTAATGATTTCTGCTATTTTAGGAACAATTGCTTTAGCCTTAATGTTTGATCCTAAAGTTGTAAACAACAATTTAAATGAATACATTTCAAATGGACCTTACATGGCTTTCAATAAGCTAGGCGAATACTACGGTGTTGGTGGACTGTTCATGTATATTTACGCTTGGTGCAATGTTATCGGACAATTTTCAGCATTGGTTATTAGTATCGATGCCCCGCTACGTATTCTTTTGGGCAGCAAAGAAGCGAAAGATTACATTCCTAAAAAACTGCTAAAAATAAACAAACACGGCGCATATATTAATGGTATTTGGATGGTTGTCTGCCTTTCAGGGGGTTTAATTGTCTTACAGGCAATTATGCCTAATGCTCAAGCGATCATGGCACAATTAGTTAAGCTAAACTCGATTGTAATGCCAATGCGCTACCTGTGGGTTTTCATTGCTTATATTGCTTTACGTAAACAAGCAAAAAAATTCCATAACGGTCAAAATTATGAAATGACCAAACACCAGGGTTTAGCATATACTCTTGGATTTTGGGGGTTACTTGTTACAATTGCATGTTGCTTAATGGGAATGTATTCTCCTGATCCATTCACTTTAGGCTTAAACATTGCAACACCAATTGTTTTATTATTGCTTGGTATGATCTTGCCATCAATTAAGCATCACCAAGATGCAAAGGCATAATTTATCAGTTAGACAAGTTAAAGGCCGCCTTCTAAGGTGGTCTTTTAATATCGTGACAAATACACCATCTTAAAAAGATTAAGTGAAAACTATTTTAACAAATAAAAAACACAATTCTCGTTAGTAGGAATTGTGTTTTTTTAATTAATCTACCTCAGATAGATTTGCTTTTATTTAATTTGACCAGCAGTTAATTCTCCACGTTGAGCAAATTCTACATAAAGCTTATTACCAGCTGCTGATAATCCTTCAATCTCACGTTTAACGTTAAAATGATAGGTTTTCTTATACGTACCGTTTTGGTCAACTCTGAAAATATAATCATTAAACCCGATATAGAATTGCTTACGGTTCGAATCATAAGTAAAACCTTGAACAGGTGAATGATTACTTACAAAATTACCCTTGGTGGCTCCTATTTCTTCTGGGGTCCAAGTATCACCATTTCTGGTTACTTTCCAGTATTCATAATAGCCGTTGCCACCATTATGGAATAAGCAGTACATGGTATTATCACCATCAAACGTAGCATTATGAATATAGCGTGGGAAAGCTCCACTCCAAATTCTAAAACTCCAAATCTGATTAATCTTCATATCCGATTTACGAATTTGAAAGATCTCTTCTGACGCATTAGAATTGCTTGCAGTATTATTATTAGCAATAACATAAATATAATCAGTCGAAGAGCCAATAGCCTGTCCGTGACCTAATTTGATGTATGGGCTAACTTTGATATTTGAGGCATAGCGTTTAAAGGTAGACCATTTTAGATTTGCTAAGTTTTGGGCAGTAAACTTATTAACGCGATTTAAATTGTAAGTCACTAAGTGACCATTTTGATCATGACTGGATTTAAACAGAGCAACAGTGAAATCAGAGCCGTTAACAGAAATACCTTCAGGTATTACACCTACTTGGCCCATTTGATCTCCGGCTTCATGATATCCTAGGCTGACAAATCGTGGTTGGAACAACTTGGTTTTTAAGGTTAAGCCATTTGCACGAAAAGTATTTGCCTTAGTTTCTGAAGTATAGTGATGCGCAGCATTCCAGTTTCTAGAAGATGACTTTGAACTACCCTTCCATGTTGCTACTTCTTTTGGACCGTTCTTTGGTGTTAAAGCTGCTCGACTGATACCCTCATTTTTATCATCACGCACGGTCACATCTACACTAGCCTTAGCCTTGCCATATTGATATTCAATAGTAGTCTTTCCAGGAGTTGCAGAACTAACACTTGCTTTGGATACATTTACTTTACCAACATTAACTGCAGTACCAGCACCATTAGTCACGTAATTAATTGCATCCCTGGTCTTAAATGAAAAATCACTATTTTGAACTAAACTAATTTTTTTAGCCACAGAAATTTCATTTCTTGCAAAAAAGTTTTGGTTTACCCAGCCTACCGGACGACCATCAACGATAATTTTCCAAAATGTTCCCTTTTTTGTCGCTAACGACTGCTTTGACTGAATTTGGCCATGCTTCAAATATTTAGTCGAGGTAAACTTACCTGCTGGACCATTCTTGGTTACACGATGATAAACAGCAAAATTACCATCTCCTGCAATCTTAGTTACAGCTTGATGGTAGCTTCTTGCCTGAATATTTGAATTATTACTCCCCAAAAAAAATAAGCTAACTGCAACTGTAGCGCTAGCAATTAGTAAATTATGCTTCAATTTTTTTCTCATCTACTTTTTACCTTCCTATAAAACTATAAATATAGTTTTGCACTTTTATATGACTAAAGCAATAGTTATTAAATCAAATTAGCAGAAAAATTCTGTTTAATTGCTAGCCATATTGATAACGAGCTAGAATTAGCTCAAATATTTTTATCAGTAAACTAAAAAATAATTAAACTGATTATGTAGAATCAGCTTTTTTCTGTAATTTAATGCTAAACTAGGTGTAAAAAGTCTGAGGAGATGATCTTCATGTCGAAACATTTAACAGAAGCAGAAAATTTATTGCGCCAACATAATTTAAAGGTTACCAAGCCTCGTTTAAAAATCTTACAATACTTAATGTCGCACCATAATCATCCCACCGCTAGTACTATTTTTCAGGCAATCAGTGGTAACGAACCTACTTACCGTGCTACTGTTTATAATACTTTGAATAAACTAGTCGATGCAGGAATAGTGATTGAAATTAAGAATAGTGATGATTCTCTTCATTATGACTACTTTGTCGAGCCCCATTTTCATATCATTTGTAAACAATGTGGCAAGATTGCAGATGTTTATTATCCAGATTTTGAAACGGTTGAAAATCGAATGCGCGCTGAGGCAGAAAAACAAACAGGTTTTATTACATCTGCAAGTCACCTGGAGATTTTTGGTATTTGCCCAGATTGTCAAAAAAAGAATAATAAAAGCAAGAACTAACTGTTCTTGCTTTTTACTTTATTCAAATTAATCGATTTTCATACTTACTAACAATTCAGCTCTTTGAGCTAAATTAACATATAATTGCCCGTTATTAACCGAAATTCCTTCAATCTCGCGGCCTGTATCAAATGAATAATGATCTTTTAATGTGCCGTCACGACCGATCTTAAAGATTAAATCATTAAAGGCAAGATAGAAGTTCTTATGTTCAGGATCGTAGGTAAATCCTTGAACAGGAGAGTTGTTATTAACAAAATTACCATCTGTTTTACCAACTAATTTTGGATACCAGTTGTCACCAGTACGAGTTAATTGCCAATATTCGTAGCGATTATTCTTAACATCGTGATAAACAGTATACATTTCATAATCATTCATCACAACACCGTTATGGAAGTAACGTGGATTGTCTTGGTCACCAACCCAAGTCTTAATGGTCCAAATCTTATTAATTTGCAAGTCGCTCTTCCGAATTTGTAATAATTCTTCAGAATCACTGCTCTCCTTCAAGGTATTATCATTGTTCAAGACGTAGATATATTTGTCACTTGAACCCATAGCTTGACCGTGACCAATCGGAATATAAGGACTAACTTTAACGTGCTTTACATAATTGTTAAAATCCTTTTGTGACATATCAAGTAAGTATTGAGCGTTATAAGGACTAGTTAGTTTATTTAAATCATAACCTACAATATGGCCTGACCTTAAATATGTATGGCTTAATAAACTAGTATATGCCCATCCCTTTGACACAGTAACGCCTTCTGGGATATGACCTACACGGTTAATATTATCATCACTAGGGTCTTTAACACTGAGTAAAACTGGTTGATAGAATTTAGTCTTTAGCGTTAAATTACCGCTTGTCAAAGTGTGTTTTTCAGTTTCCGGAGAATATTCAGTTGGACTAACATAATTAACTGAAGAACCATAGTGTGTTTTCCATGCTTGATGGTCATTAGTACCTGGTTGAGCTGGTAAACTGTTAGTTACGTCTGGGTCGGCAATTCCCTCTTTAGTACTCTTTCTGACAGTAACTTTAACAGTAGCAGTAGCCTTACCATATGTATATTTTACTTTATAAGTTTTTGGAGTAGCACATGGTATGGTATCACGCGACACTTTGACATTATCATTGTCAATAACTGTTCCCATATAGTTAGTTGCATAGGAAATGGCATCTCTTGTAGGAAATTCATAGCCATCATTAAGAACTAAACTGACTGTTTTAGGGACAGCAATTTCATTTCTTGCAAAATAATTTTCATTGACATAGCCGACCTTACGACCGTCAACATAAATTCGCCAGTAGCGGTATTTCTTTGTTTCAATCAATTGGTCAGATTGAATGTGATTGTATTGGAAATTGATGCCGTCAGCGACTTTTTTGACAACCCTACCATTTTTAACATCTTGCCAAACTTTATAATTCTTATTACCGGCAACTTTGGTCATCATGGCATAGCCAGTAATAATCTGTTTTGGCTTCTTTTTATTTTCTTTGTCTTCGTCGCCATTATCCCCATCATTAGGATTTTTCGGATTTGTCGGCGTTTTTGCATCCGTATTGTTATTACCATTGCCGTCGTCATCGTCAGCGCTCTCACCATTATTTTCATTATTGTCAACTGTATCAGAGACAGAATTCTTATTAGAATTGTTTTGTGTTGGTGTTTGCTGCGTAGTACTGGAATCAGCTGCAACTGGAGTTGCACACAATCCAGTCGTTGCTGGTAAGCAGACTATCAATGCTGTCGTCATTGTTGCTATTTTTTTAATAAGCTTCAAAATTATTCCTCCAAAAATTTAGTTTACTCTTCGTATTATATAATAAGAATGTTGTAACTTAGAATACAAAATTAATACACTTTCATTGACAGGGTTTGATGTAAGTGATTTAATTAGCACTGTACTTATTAGAGTGCTAATAGATATGAATTTTAATTCAGGAGGTAAAAAAATGCTTGTACCTACAGTTATTGAACAAACTGCCCGTGGCGAGCGTGCTTATGACATATACTCACGCTTGTTAAAAGATCGAATTATTATGCTTAGTGGTGAGATTAATGATGATATGGCCAATTCAATTATTGCACAATTATTATTCCTTGATGCCCAAGACAATACGAAGGACATTTCATTATACATTAATTCACCTGGCGGTGTAATTACATCTGGTTTGGCAATCATGGATACCATGAACTTTATCAAATCAGATGTTTCAACTATTGCTATTGGTATGGCCGCATCAATGGCATCAATTCTTTTGACAAGTGGAGCTAAAGGTAAGCGCTTTGCTTTACCAAACTCAACTGTCTTGATTCATCAGCCTTTGGGCGGTGCACAAGGTCAGCAAACCGATATTCAAATTGCAGCCAATGAAATTTTAAAGAGTCGTGAAAAGATTAATAAGATTTTACACGAAACAACTGGTCAGCCACTAGAAAAAATCCAAAAGGATACCGAACGTGATAATTACCTGACTGCACAAGAAGCAAAAGATTACGGTTTAATTGACGAAATTATGGTTAATCAAAAAAAATAGTACAATAGTTTTAAAAACTAGTTTAAACTTTAACAAAAGAAGGTAACTCACTACATGGTGATTTACCTTCTTTTTAGTTTTACTTTCTTTTACACTTTTAATCAAAGTATACAGTTAAAACTAATTATTTATTTTAACTAAATTAGTTCCTGCAAGTTACTTTAAATCGGACAGCTAAAAAAGATCATTTAAGCTATACATTATCTTGAAAAAACAGCTCATTATTGTTAGTAATAATGTTCTTGCCTTCTTGATTCTTACTAATATTTTTCTTTTACCTAGTGTCATTTAAGCTATAAATGTAACTACTTTTTACATAACTTGCTATAAAAAGTACTTTAATAACTATATTTTTATTTAATTATTAAGAAGTACTTTTACGACGAAACTATTAAAAATATCTGTTATTAATTATTTAATTCGGTCATACCATCGGTGTTCTTACCGCGAGAGTGATAGTGATCAATAATTCCAAGCTTTTTAAAAATTGTTTGTTTGTAAGCAATTTCTGCGTTCCATTCCACTGTTTCTAAAACTTCTGTCGCAGCATGCAAATCTGTTTCAGTAATCAAAACCCCGTGACTGTTTAACAAAAAAATGTTCTCTTTTGCGTCTTTACCCAACTTTACTAATTCGTTATGAACTAAATCTGCAAGTTCTTTGCTACATGCTTCTCGATATGGTAAACATTTAATTTTACCTAATGGGACATTGAAGGACGTGATTTCGGTTAAATTAGGCATATCTTGTCCTAAAGTGGCCCAAAACATGCTTTTTGGTGCATGTGAATGATAAACAACTCTAATTTCCTTATTTGCCTCATATGCTCCAATATGCATATTAATTTCTCGTGTTAATCGACCTTCTCCGGCTAATTTCTTACCAGTCGCTAGATCTACGACTAAAACTTGTGATGCATTCAACTTCGAAAACCAAGCTTCTGACATAAATGTAGGTGTCATAAGGAGATAGTCATGACCAGAATAGTAGGTCTGATCATCATATGAAAAAGTCTCATCGGGAGTAATTTTTACCGAAATGTTTCCCCCAGCCACATTAGTCATTTTTCTATTAAACATTTCTCTAGCAACTTCTGCAACATCTTTTCTCTCATTTTCAAATGGAAGACGTTCCTTAGTTATATCATAGTTTTCAATCATTCTACTTTGCTCTTTTCTTTCATAGCTCTATATCGTTCACGTTTTTTATATGCCTGTTGGTATTGTTTTTCTCGTTTGCTATTATATTTTTCAAAAATAATTGGATCACCAAATTTTGCAATGTAGATTCCAAACAAAATAACAGCTATACATCCTGGAGTATTATGTGTAAGTATTGCCTGAACAGTTAAAAGTATGTTGACAAATAATGCTAAATACCACCCAATTCTGGCTATTATTTTTTTATCGGAAGTAGCCTTATTGTTCATTAATTATGCACCTTACTTTCGACAATAATTACTAAAATCAGCTTGATTTATATCTTTTATTTGAAAATCTGGTTTTCGATAGACAGAAATTTTACTTTTATGAGCATTAGCAAAATCAACACCATCAATACTATCAATATTCCAGTTACTATCTTCATTTAAGTTTTCTGAAGAAGTAGGAGTGCTTTCGTTGCTTTCAATATTATTAAGACTAAAAGCATAACGTTTGCTTGGTAGCGCAATTTTCATTTGATCTTTATAAAGCCAAATGAAAATAATTAACCAAGCAATAGCTCCTAATATTGCCCACCATTTACCGTTAAATGCCTGAGCAAAAAGCAAACGAAAGTCAGGTCCTTCAAACGTAGACCATGAAAGCTGTTGTCCTGCTTTTACATGAACAGCACCGGTTGACTTAGCTAAATTAGTAATCACTGGAGCAAAATAAGTAGCTCCATAAAGGAAAATTGGTGTAGTAATGACTCCAAGAGTGAGCATCCGCCATAAATTAGCACCCGTTAAAAGTAGTGCAGCAACAACAAAAGATAGATTAATAATTCCTGCAAACGGTAAAACCGTATTTCCTGGTAGTACCATTGCCATTATTAGCATTACTGGAACTAAAATGATAACCGTAACCCAGAGTTCATTTCTTCCTGCCAGAATTGGCCAATCTAGACCAATGAAAACTTTCCGTCCTTTAAAATGCTTTTTCATCATATCATTCATTGCACTTGCAATTGGATTAAGAGCCTCCATGAATAATTTAGAGATCATTGGAAACATCGTCATAGCTGCAGCAGCCTCAATTGCAAGCTTTAATGAGCCAGATAATGAATAACCAGCTCCAAATCCTAATAGAACACCTATGATTGCCCCCATTACCGAGTTATCTGCGAATATACCAATCTTCTTTTGAATAGCATTAGCATCTGCTGGCCTATTCATTATTGGAATAAAGTCAAGAAGTTTATTAAGTGGCATCAGTATAACCGCAAATAAAGTAACAAAGTGTGGAACAGTAACTCCGGGAATCCCTGTCAAGTCTTCAATGTGCCGCTGCCACATATCTCCAGCTTTTAATTCAAGAACGATCTGAATACTAGCTACCAAGAAGCCGTAAAACGCGTTATTAGTAAAGTACAATACAACAACATAGGTAAAGATTTTATTCCAAACGTTCCACATATCAACGTTTAATGTTTTTGTCCAATTAAATGTCAGCATGACAAAGTTAATTAATAATAATAGTGGAAAAAATAAGAACGCAGTTTTATACGACCAAGTAATGGCAGCTACACCTGGCCAGCCTTGGTCAATAGCATTTAGGCTTAAGTGCATCATTTTTGACATAGATTGTGCAGCTGGTGAAATCGAATCTGTCATGTAGTTAACAACCAGAGTCATTCCACTAAAAGCAACACCTAAAGTCAAAGAAGCTTTAACTGCTTTACTAAGTTTCAATCTAGCTATCATAGAAATAATAAACATGATTAACGGGACAAAGACTGCAGCACCTAAGTTAAGAACGTAGTTAACTATGTTTTTTAGTATTTCCATTTACAATACACCTCCTTTGATTACGACTTGCTTTTCAAATTCATCATCGCATTAACTAACTCTTGGTAAGTTTGACTTCCCTTTGAGCCAGTTAAAATATCAACACCATTTACTTCAGGTATCCCTTCTTTCTTGCAAATAGCATGAATCTCCGGTGTTGGTTTTGCTAGCCAAACATAGATATCATAATTTGGTAGAACGCTAGCTAACTGTTTAAAATCTGTAGCCTCTACTTCAACCCCTTTTACAGCATGCTCTTCTAAAAATGACTTTACTGTACCAACAACTGTTTCACTAGTGGCAATCCCACTCCCACAGGCAACAACAATCTTTAACATAATTCTCTCCCTCAAAATCGTTCAACTAAAAATTGATATACGTCACTAGGATCTTCAAGCATCTTAAAACTATTAACAAAAGTTTGATCATTCATTAATTGCATGAATCGTTGCAATAGCTTAACTTGTAAATCTTGCTCTTCACTAGTAATTCCCAAAAAGAAAAAATTCTTAACTGACATTACTTCATCAGTTCCCATTTGCTTCATCGGTATATTTTTTAAAGTTTTAACAACTGCAATAAATGCTTGATTAACATTTTCTGGATTGGCATGAGGCAAGGCTATTGGTAAAAAATTAGTCTTAAGTCCTGTTGGGAATTCGTCCTCTCGTTTAGAAAGAGCATTAAAATAGCTATCTTTAACAATGCCATAATTATTAAGTTTTTGAGCAATTTGAAAGTATAAACTTTCTCGGTCCTTTGCTTCAACATTCCAAAAAATTAATTTCTTGTCGAATAAATCAGAATAACTATCCATTTTATCCTCCTTTGTTCAAATGTTCGAATATTTTTGGTTTTTATAGCCGGCTGATTAAAATTATAAAACGCTTTCAGCATTAATTCAACAGTATTTCATAAATATTATCCAAAAATATTTGTTCAACTTTATTCATAAATAAAGTACTACCTTCATAACAAAAAGATAGTGGTTTAAATCTGTAAACTAATTTAAACTTATTAAGCGAATCGAAACGTTATAATATTTCTAAAAATAAAAAGTATCTTAATTACTTTTTACGATAAATATTTACATTAATGTAATATAAATTTAGCCACGAAGCTCAATAATTAATAGGAGGAACAAGATTGAACTTATCAAAAGCAGATCGGTTACAGAAAATAGTTGAAATCTTAGCAACAACTAAAAAATTAAGTACCAAAAAATTACAGCATGAAATGGACATTAGTACATCAACCCTACGGCGAGATTTAATTAGTTTACAAGCAACAAATACAATTAATTGGACTCATGGCTATGTTAGTTTGCTTGAAAATTCAAACGTTGAAATTGCTTATGCCACTCGTAAAAGTGAAAATGTAATTATCAAAAACAAGCTTTGCAAGTATGCTGCTGATATAATTACAGATGGTTCAGCAATTTTTTTAGATGGTTCCTCAACTTTAACTTTTTTACCAAAATATTTTGCCGGAAAAATTAATTTACAAGTTATTACTAATAATATTAATATTGCTGATGAGGTTTCACAGCTGAGAAATATTGGTATTTCCGTTTTAGGTGGACAAATTTCATATCGATCAAATGCAATCTTGGGCCCAAAGGCCATAGCCGATCTTAATCAAAATTATCGACCAAATTTAGCCTTTTTATCTTGTAGTTCAATTGATAACAAAGGTATTTATATGAAGGACGAAGAACAAACTTTTATGAAAAAGGCAGCAATTAATTGCGCCCAAAGGACCATCTTACTGGTTGACCATACTAAGTTTGGTAAAAGCGATTATATTCTACTGTCGGATTTTAATTCAGATAATATTCAGACTATAATTACTGACAAAATGCCACCTAAATATATTTCAAACAGCATTGCTAAAAATGGAATTGATTTGATTGTAGCTAATTAATCAAAATGACAATTTAATAGCACAATCTATTTTTGGTTTTCTTCAGCCTGTATTTTTAAAAGGATTATGAAACACTTTTAAAGCAAACAAAAAGGAGGAGAGAAAATTTCTCTACCTCTTTTTGTTACTCATTTAATGTTTCAGCAATCTCATGCAGTTTGGCAAACCGGTGGTTAGCACCCGACTTCGAAATTGGTCCATCCGGTACTTTTTCGGCTACTTCTTTTAAAGAGAGTTCCGGGTTCTGTAATCGCAGACGTGCTATTCCCTGTAACTTTTCGGGAATGTTTCCTAAGCCAATTTTATTATCAATCAGCTCGATGTCTTCAACTTGTTTGGCAGCGGCGTTAGCTGTTTTCTTTAAATTAGCAGTATCGCAATTTACTAATCGATTAACTGAATTGCGCATATCACGCATTATTCTGAGATCCTCAAAAGAAAGCATGGCATTGATTGCACCAGTTATATGTAAAAAATCACCAATTTTTTCAGCTTCTTTTAAGTAGACGATATAACCCCGTCGCCGCTTAGTTGTTTTCGCATTAAGATTAAAATAATGATTCATTAGCTTAAGCAGATCATTATTATGATCCTCATAAGCAGAATATATTTCAAGGTGGTAACGACTTGTTTCAGGGTTATTAACGCTGCCACTGGCCAAAAAAGCACCTCGCAAATAAGACATAGCACCTTCACGCGAATTAATAATTCTTTTGGGAATACGGGTAATTAATCCTGCCTCGGGAGTTAAAATTTCCAAATTTGTCAGAATTTCCTTAACGTGATTTTGCAGCCGAACCAAGTACTGATTGTTTTTCTTAAGCTTCATTCTTCGTGAAACTATTAATAATGGTTCGACCTTATATGCGGTTTTAACTAAAGAAAAAATGCGACGCGCAATTGCCGGGTTTTCGGTCGTAATATCAAGGCTAAATATGTGATCATGAAAGTTTAACACGCCGTTCATTCGCAAGAATGCCGCTAACTCAGCTTTTGCATGCTCAGGATGAATTGGTAGCGACGTTAACTCCTTCTTTACCTTGCTCGCATAGCTTGCCATTAACTAATCCGTTCTCTTTCTGCGGGACATTGCCGCAAACGCCCGATTAATAATTTCTTTAGCCACTTTTTGCCCATCGTGAAAAACAAGGCCACTTCGCTGATCAATAAAATCATCGGTAATGACGCGGCACCCTTGTTGCCGTAAGCCAGCATAATCATTTTTAACTGGCTCGATATAAGCATCGTAATCATCCGGGTCAAATTTTGACATATCAATCTTGGCCCCATTAACCAATGTTGTATTGATATAATGACCACCAAGATGATTATTAATTACAGATACATGGTCACAATCAGAGAAATGATCTGTTTCACCAAGCTGAGTCATAATATTACAAATATAAATAACTTCAGCTTGCGTCTTCTTAACAGCCTCACCTAAATTGGGAATCATTAGGTTCGGCAAAATTGAAGTAAACAAACTTCCCGGTCCCAAAACTACGGCATCAGCCTGCATTATGGCATCTAAAACGGGCGAAACGGCTTCTGGCTCAGAAGTAGAATTTGTATCTGTTACCCAAACACGCTTAATCCGTTTATCTTTATTAGTTATCTCCTTTTCCCCTGCTTGAACTGTGCCATCAATAAATTCAGCATTTAGTGTCAGGGGTTCATTTGAAGCTGGAAAAACATGACCATCCACTCGCATCATACGTGATAAAGATTGCACGGCATCAAAAATATTGCCATGCATTTCATTTAACGCTGCGATAATTAAATTACCAATCGCGTGCCCGGAGAAAAATGAATCTGATGAATCAAACCGATATTGAAAAATATCTTTTTCTTCCTGAGGAATATCACTTAATGAAACTAAGACATTTCTAATATCGCCAGGTGGAACAACGTTAATAAAGTTTCTAATCGAACCAGACGAGCCACCATCATCCGATACAGTAACGATGGCAGTAATCTGCGCATTTTGATCCTTTAAGGCGTTTAAAACTACTGGTAAGCCAGTACCGCCACCAATAACAACGATTTGTGGTCTTCTGCTTTTAGTAACTCTAATTATTTTAGAATCTTCATAGGTCATTTTTTCACCTTTTTCTAGTGTAGCGACTAATTTCGCGGTGCGTAATATCAACTGAATAATTTTGGGATAAATCATGAGCAAGCTGCTGGGCAATTGCGACGCTCCGATGCTGACCACCAGTACAACCAATCGCAATTGTTAATTTACCCTTGCCTTCTTTAATATATCCGGGCACAGCCGTTTCCAGTAAATCTAATAACTTCTTGTAAAAGACTTTTGTTTCGCTTTTTTCCATTACATATTTGGCAACACGCTTATCTAAACCAGTAAACGGTCGCAATTCAGGAATATAAAACGGATTGGGCAAAAAACGAACATCCATAACGATATCCGCATCGATTGGCATACCATACTTAAAACCAAAGGACAGGACTTCAATCGAAAATGGTTGTTTTGCCTTACCACTAAACTCATCAAAAAGTTTCTGCTCAAGCTCTTTGGGCTTCAAATTAGAAGTGTCAATAATATCATTGGCCCGATTTTTTATTCCCGTTAATATTCGACGCTCCTCGATAATTGCATCAAGAAGTCTACCACTTCGAGCTAGTGGTGGAACTCTTCTTGTTTCTTTATAGCGGGCAACAAGGGTATTATCTGAAGCATCTAAAAAAACAATCCTTGTTTGAACGCTACTATTATCTTCAAGTGAGTTTACTTCGTTTAACAAATCCTTGTAAAAATTTTTAATTCTAAGATCAACGACAACTGCCACCTTTTTAAAGTCATCTGAATTAACGATTAAATCCCAAAAACTGGAAAGAAGCGTTGGTGGTAAATTATCTACAACGAAATAGCCCATATCTTCAAGAGCATGCGAAGCCACCGTTTTACCAGCACCACTCATACCTGTAACGATTAATAATTGCTTTTTATTGACAGACATATGCTATCCCCCTATTGATATAATTATAACATACCGGGTGTTTCATAACTTTTCTGGGCAAAAAAAAAGTCCGCTAGGAACTTTTTCTTTGTCTTTTTTATCTACGGGCAAATGCCGCAATTACTTCACCTATTCCGAAAATCAATAGCCATAATGAAACTAACCAGATTAACGTTAAAGCTGACAATGCTGGGTTAAACATTAAACTAATTGCGATTAATAATCCGAAAATATTCAAAATAATATTAATCCAAAAGTAAAAACCCGAAATATCTCGTAAATGCCACGAAAAAATAATTCCAGAAATTGAATCAAATAGGAACCAAAATGCAAATAAATATGCAATTGTTAGTCCAGCAGCATCGTATGAATAGAGGAATAGAACACCGATAATGATATCCAATACCCCAGAAACAATTGAGAGCCAGCTAAATGAAACAAAATAGCGAAAACGGCTATAAAATGCCAACCAAACAAATCCTTGTACAATCGATACAATTGCAAACAACAATACAAATGCATGTAATGCCTTGCCTGGATGACGGATTAAAAATAGCCCTGCTATGATCATTAAAATACCAGAGATTAGTGCGGCCCAGTTAAAGCCACGGTTTTCCCTGTAATTTGAAAAATTATCCATCTTTCTTCCTCCCTGACCGTTATTTTACACTTTTTGAATAAGAATAAATACTATTTATTATCTTTTTTAACGGTCTGCTTAGTTAATGCCGTATCGCGTTTAAGCACGGGAGCAAGATATTGTCCGGTAAAGCTTTCCTTAACTTTTGCCAGTTGTTCTGGCGTACCTGTAGCAACTATATTGCCACCGCCTTCGCCACCTTCTGGGCCTAGATCAATTAACCAATCAGCATTCTTAATTACATCAAGATTATGTTCAATAATTAAGACGGTGTTACCTTGACCAACTAAACGCTGCATGACATCAAGAAGACGCTTAATGTCATCTGTATGTAATCCCGTTGTTGGTTCATCCAAAATATAGAAATTCTTACCTGTTGAAATCTTTTGTAGTTCAGCAGCTAATTTCATTCTTTGGGCTTCACCGCCAGATAAAGTCGTAGCCGATTGCCCTAATTTGACGTAGCCTAAACCAACATCAACTATTGTCTGCAATTTCCGCGCAATTTTAGGAATATTTTTGAAAAAGTCGCATGCTTCACTAATTGTCATATCGAGAACTTGTGCAATATTCTTTTTCCGGTAAGTTACCTCCAAGGTTTCGGAGTTATAGCGGTTGCCGTGGCAAACTTCACAAGGTACATAAACATCTGGTAAAAAGTTCATTTCGATCTTAATAATACCGTCACCACGACATGCCTCACAGCGACCGCCCTTAACGTTGAAAGAAAATCTCGCTTTTGTATAACCACGAAGCTTAGATTCATTTGTTTGCGCAAATAAAGCTCTAATATCATCAAACACACTAGTATAAGTAGCTGGATTACTACGAGGTGTTCGTCCAATTGGACTTTGATCAATATCAATTATTTTTTCAATATTTTTGTAACCAGCAATGCTGCGATATTTTCCCGGCTTAGTTTGATTACGATTTAATTTTTGTGCTAGAGCACGTTTAAGAATCATATTGACTAAAGTTGATTTTCCAGAACCTGAAACACCAGTAACAACAATCAACTTACCTAAGGGAAAGTCAACCTTAAGATTTTTCAGATTATTTTCTGCTGCACCAGTAATGGTAATCTTCTTACCATTGCCCTTACGTCTTTTAAGGGGAACTGGCACAAACTTTTTACCTGCTAGGTATTGACCAGTGAGCGATTTAGGATTCTTTTCAACTTCTTCTGGTGTACCGGCAGCCATTACTTCACCGCCATATGACCCTGCTCCTGGTCCCATATCAATTAAGTAATCGGCTTGCCTCATTGTCTCATCATCATGTTCGACAACAATTAACGAATTACCAAGGTCACGCATTCTCTTTAGAGCAGCAATGAGACGATCATTATCGCGCTGATGCAGACCAATTGACGGCTCATCAAGCACGTACATAACACCTGATAAGTTCGATCCAATCTGCGTTGCCAAACGAATTCTTTGTGCCTCACCACCAGATAAAGTATTAGCTGATCTTGATAAAGTCAGATAATCAAGGCCAACACTGTTCAAAAATGATAACCGATCGCGAACCTCTTTTAGGATTGGTTTAGCAATAATGCTTTTTTGCTCATTAAGCTCAATATTGTTAAAAAAGTCTAGTGCTTTATTGATCGAAAGTTCCGACGCCTCAGCGATATCTTTACCCATTACTTTTACGGCTAAGGCCTTCTGGTTCAACCTTTTTCCGTGACAAGTTCCACAAGTCATTTCCGTCATGTATTTTCCCATAATGTCACGCATGAACTTAGACATCGGGTTGACATAACGACGTTCAACATTTTCCATTACGCCTTCAAAGGGTGCTTTTGTATCTTTAACGCCAAATTCACCAGATAAATGAAAAGCAATTTCTTTTTTAGAACCATGCATCAGCATTTCTTTTTGCTTTTTAGTGAGTTTATTATATGGCTTATCCATTGGAATCTTTAAGCCTTGACAAGCTTGTTCAAGCATGCCCCCATAATATTTGGAGTTTTTCCACGGTACAATTGCTCCCTCAGCCAGCGTTTTACTTTTATCAGGAACAACTAGGTCTTCATCAACTGAACGCTTAACACCTAACCCATCACAGTCTGGGCAGGCACCAAATGGTGCGTTGAATGAGAATAACCGCGGTTCCATTTCGCCGACCGTAAAGCCACATTTTGGACAAGCATAATATTCAGAAAAGTTAAGCGTATCTCCTCCGATTATGTCAACGCTCATATAACCTTCAGATAGGCGCAAAGTGGCCTCAACTGAATCAAAAAGGCGTGAGCGAATGCCCTCTTTTACAATTAACCGGTCAACCACAATATCAATTGAGTGACGCTTGTTCTTATCCAAGTCAAAGTCTTCACCAATTTCATGCATTTCACCATCAATAATTACACGGACATAACCAGCTCGTTGTACACGTTTGAACACTTCCTTATGTGCTCCGCGCTTAGATCTGATTACCGGTGCCAAAAGCTGAATTCGTGTTCGTTCTGGCAAAGCCATGATGCGATTAACCATCTGCTCAACTGATTGCCGTTCAATTACTGTCCCGTCATTCGGACAAATTGGTTGACCAACACGTGCCCATAACAGACGCAAGTAATCGTTAATTTCAGTTACGGTTCCAACCGTGGAACGTGGATTATGCGATGTCGTTTTCTGATCAATTGAAATAGCTGGATTCAAGCCATCAATTGAATCAACATCTGGTTTATCCATTTGCCCTAAAAATTGGCGAGCATAACTGGATAATGATTGAACATAACGGCGCCGACCTTCAGCGTAGAGGGTGTCAAAAGCAAGTGAACTCTTACCTGAACCCGACAAGCCAGTAATTACAACCATTTTATCCTTTGGAATCGATAGATTTATATCTTTTAAATTGTGCTCGCGTGCCCCGCGAATTACAATCTTATCACTTGCCATTTATTTTATTTCCCTTTTTAGTAACTGGTTTCCTAGTGGAACTTTCAAGCTCCATGATTGCATCCCTTAAGGTTGCCGCTCCCTCGAAGTCGAGTTTCTTCGCAGCTTCTTGCATCTGCTTGCGCAGATCCTTAATCATAGTCTTCTTTTGCTTAGCTGTTAGTTCATCAAAATTCAAGTCAGCAAAGCTGTCACTATCGCTAACTTCATCAGCCACCTTAGTTGCAGAGATAACATCACGAATTGGCTTAACGATAGTCTTAGGTGTTATACCGTGATCTTGGTTAAACTTAATTTGCAGCTTACGTCTTCTTTGCGTAGCATCAATGGCTTCGCGCATGGAATCAGTAATAGTATCAGCATACATTATTACTTCACCATCTGAATTTCGTGATGCACGTCCCATAGTCTGAACCAATGGCCGGTATGCCCGAAGAAAGCCTTCCTTGTCCGCATCAAGAATTGCCACCAAAGACACCTCTGGCACATCAATTCCTTCGCGAAGCAAGTTTATCCCGATTAATACATCATATTTACCTAACCGTAAATCACGCAATATTTGCATCCGCTCTAGCGTTTTAACATCCGAGTGCAGGTATTGAACTTTAATACCTAGATCCTTTAAGTAGTCTGTCAAATCTTCTGCCATTTTTTTAGTTAGAGTGGTTACAAAAACCCGTTCATTGCGGTCAATCCGTTTGTTAATTTCGCCTACAAGATCATCAATTTGACCTTCAACCGGTTTAACTTCAATTTTAGGATCAAGCAAGCCCGTTGGCCGGATAATTTGTTCGACTTTGTGATCAGTACGTTCTAGCTCATAATCACCGGGAGTAGCTGAAACATAGAGGATTTGATTAACGTGCTTTTCAAATTCATCAATTTTTAAGGGCCGGTTATCTAAAGCTGATGGTAAACGAAAACCATAATCAATCAAAGTCTTTTTCCGGTTACGGTCACCGTTATACATTGCCCGAATTTCAGGCATAGTGGCATGAGACTCGTCAATTAAAATTAGAAAATCATCAGGAAAGAAGTCAAGCAGAGTATAAGGCGGTTCGCCTTCTTTACGCCCTTCCATATGACGAGAATAGTTTTCAATACCGCTTGTGTAACCAACTTCTCCCATCATTTCCATATCAAAGGTAGTCCGCTGCTTAATTCGTTCAGCCTCTAAAAGCTTGCCTTTACCTTCAAAATCTTTTACTTGGAGTTTCATTTCTTTAGAGATTGCTTTGAGAGCCCGACGCATCTGTTCTTCGTTAGTCATAAAGTGCGTGGCCGGAAATAAGGAGATACTTTCGCGTTCACCAATTATTTCACCAGTTAAAGAATCAATTTCGACAATTCGATCAATTTCATCACCAAAAAATTCAATTCGGTAAGCATGATTAGAATTGCCGGCTGGAAAGACTTCAACTACATCCCCACGCACACGAAAGCGACCACGCTGAAAGTCAATATCATTACGATCATATTGAATGTTAACTAAATTACGCAGCAAAGTATTTCTGCCATAGTCATCACCCTCATGCACCGTAATCACACTGGCCGAATACTCTTTAGGATCACCCAACCCGTAAATACATGAAACTGAGGCAACTACAATAACATCGTTTCGTTCCATCAAATCACTAGTTGCTTGGTGGCGCAGTTGGTCAATTTCATCATTAATTGATGAATCCTTTTCAATATAAGTATCAGATTGCGGAACGTAAGCCTCCGGTTGGTAATAATCGTAGTATGAAACAAAATAGTCGACGGCATTATGAGGAAAGAATTCCTTAAATTCGCCATACAACTGTCCCACTAAAGTCTTATTATGTGAAATAACCAAAGTAGGTTTATTTAAATTGGCAATTATATTCGCCATTGTAAACGTCTTACCGGTACCAGTAGCACCTTCAAGAATTTGTTCTTCATATCCCTTTTTAAAACCACTTGTCAGTTTATCAATCGCCTGCTCTTGATCACCAGCCGGCTTAAATTTGGAGACAAGTTCAAATTTACGGTTATCTTGTCGTTTAATCATAGAAAAGCTCCTCGTAAAAAAGTTGGACAAAATAGCCCAACTTTTATTTTGCGTATTCTATTTTACTACATCGAACGTACTTTCGCACGTCTTTTGTCTTATTTCAATAACTGTGATAATGTTGCTTGATAATTTTCTGCTGCTTTTTCTGCTAAAGCAATAGTTGGCTTGTTTACACCCACATAAGCCTTAATAACCGGCTCTGTTCCTGAAGGACGTAAAGCCAGCCAAGTTTGATCTGACAAATAATATTTAAGAACATTTGATTTTGGCAGATCAGCTAACTCTTTTACCTGTCCAGCACTAAATTCCTTTTGTTCTAAAAAGTCCTGAATTTTTTTTACCTTAATTCCAGCTATTTCTGTCAGACGCTCTTGCCTTAGTTTGGTCATTAATTGTGCCATTTTCTTTTGACCACCAATTCCTGGCATTTCAATTGCACGAGTAATTTCAAAAGAAGTTCCGTATTTTTGCCAAATTTCAGTTAAGCCATCCAAAACTGTCATATCACGTGAAGCATAATAAGATGCAACTTCAGCAAACATTATTGCACCCTGCATGGCATCCTTATCACGGGCAAATGGCTTAAATAAATAGCCATAGCTTTCTTCAAAGCCCATTAAGAATCTACCATCATGTTCACGTTTCATGCGGTCTATTTCTTCACCAATAAATTTAAATCCGGTTAAAACTTCCTTAGTTCGGATGCCAAAATCTTGCGCAATTTTGCCCGGCATACTGCTCGAAACAATTGAAGTAACTAGTTCGTAGTCTGACGCTAATTGATTATTATCTTTCATATTTACTAAAAGGTAATAGATCATTAATGTTGCAATTTGATTCCCCGTCAAAACTTGGAAATCACCGTTTTTGGTTCTAACACATGCTCCCATTCGATCAGCATCAGGATCAGTTGCAATAATCAAATCGGCCTTTTTTTCATTTGCCAACTTAATTCCAGGATCAAAAACATCTCGGTATTCGGGATTAGGCTTTTTGGTAGTTGGAAATTCCGGATCAATAATTGATTGGCTTTCAACTGGAAAAACATTCGTAAAGCCATTTTGCCGAAATGCTCGTTCATAAAGCATCTTACCGGTCCCATGTAAAGGGGTATAGATAATAGATAATTTTGGCGCATTATCCTTAATTAACTTGCGGTTAACGTTGACCCTCTTTAATTCAGCCAAATAATCTTCATCAATATTTTCCCCAATTAGTTCTATCAAGCCCTTGGCGCGCAATACTTCCACTTGCTGTGCTTTAATTTGAAAAAGATCTTTTACACTTTGAGCATAATGGAAAACCCGATCAGCGTCTTCTGGACCCATTTGAGCACCATCTTCGCCATAAACCTTATAACCGTTATATTGCTTGGCGTTGTGCGAAGCGGTTATATTGATTCCGGCAAACGTGTTGAGGTGTCGGACAGCGTAAGACAGCTCGGGCGTGGGGCGCAAATCATCAAAAAGATAAACATGAATGCCATGAGTCCCTAGAATACGGGCAGCGTGCTCTGCAAATTCTCGCGAGTGATAGCGTGAATCAAACGAAATCACAACGCCTCTTTTTTGGGCCTTCACGCCATTTTCATCAATTAAGCGAGCAAGACCTTCCGTCACCCGCGAAACAGTGAAAAGGTTAATTCGATTAGTTCCAGGTTCAAGGCGGCCACGCATCCCTGCGGTTCCAAAATTAATGTCTTGACCAAAAGCATCATCAATCCACTTTGAATCTTGGCCTAATTCTGCCAATTGTTCTTTTAAGTAGTCAGGCATATTAGTAGCCTCTTGCCAGCTTTGAAAAATTTTCTCAGCGTTCATTTAAAATATAGACCTCTTTTTTAAGTTATCTGATTTAATAATTCGGTTTTATAATTTATATTCTAGCATTTATCAATTATGCTTTCTGCATAAAATAAAAAAGAATCCAACTAACTGAATTCTTCTTTTTAATTATTAATCATCTAAGCTCTGTAAATAATTGTATGCTTCTTGACCAGCAACACTACCATCACCAACAGCATTAGCGATTTGGCGCAAGTCTTTTGCCCTAACATCACCTAATGCAAAAATGCCGGCAACCTTGGTTCTCATATGTTCATCTGTTGGAATCCAACCATTTTGATCAGTTACGCCCAAATCTTTAAATGGTGCTGTTTGGGGAATAACGCCAACGTAAATGAAAACGCCGCGAGTAGCTAGTTTCTTTTCTTCGCCTGAAATCTTATCACGATAAGTTATACCAGTTACGCGGTTGCCATCACCATCGATCGATTCCGTAATGCCATTCCAAATGAAATGAATTTTATCGTTGGCAAAAGCCCGTTTCTGCAAAGTCGGTTGTGCACGCAATTGATCTCTACGATGAATAACTGTAACAGATTTTGCGCTCTGGGCAAGATAAATTCCCTCTTCAATCGCGGAATCACCACCACCAATAACTGCAATGTCCTCATTTTTGAAAAAGGCGGCATCACAAACGGCACAATAGGAAACACCTTTACCAGAATATTCCTCTTCCCCGGGAACGTTTAGGTGACGATGATCAGCACCGGTAGCAATAATTAAAGCCTGCGTTGAATATTCAGCTGTATCTGTCTTAACAATCTTTTCATTGCCTTCAAGAGTAACAGATTGAACATCACCGTATTCAAATTCAGCGCCAAATTTCATCGTCGAATTATACATTTTTTCGCCTAATTCAGGACCCTTAACCTCGCTAAAACCGGGATAATTATCAATCGCGTCAGTATTATTCATCTGACCACCATAAAGGCCGCGATCTAAAATTAAGACCGATAAATTAGCCCGTGAAGCGTATAAAGCTGCTGTTAATCCGCCAGGACCTGCTCCAATAACAATTACATCATATTTCTTTGTCATATTTCCACCTTAAAAACTTATTTTTCGTAAGTAAATCTTACAATGGAAATAGACTAAAGTCTAATTTCCTGTTTTGGACTTCTACCCATCATTTGCTTAATTTCATCATCAACATTGGAATTTTCATATAAAACACGGTAAATAGCTTCACTAATTGGCATATCAATCTGTTTTTCTTCACAAAGTTCGTGAACTGCCTTAACGGTCGTTGCACCTTCAACTACTTGTCCCATATTTTGCAAGACATAATCAAGTGACTTGCCCTCACCCAATTGCTTACCGCAGCGCCAGTTACGTGAATTAACAGATGTACAAGTAACAATCAAGTCGCCAATTCCGGATAACCCACTAAAAGTCATCGGATCAGCACCAAAATAATTAACTCCTAAACGCGTAATTTCTGCCAAGCCTCTAGTCATTAAAGCTGCTTTAGCATCGTCACCGTATTTTTTACCAACTAAAATTCCAGCAGCGATTGCAATAACGTTCTTAACTGCCCCAGCAACTTCAACACCAATCAAATCGCTATTAGTGTACAAACGGAAATAATCATTTGACAACATTTCTTGAACTTTTTCAGCGTTTTTCTTACTTGTTGAAGCACATGAAATTGCCGTTAAGTCTTTTTGGGCTACGCTTTCAGCATGGCTTGGACCTGAAATAGCAACGATAAGGTCTTCATCTTCAGGATATATTTCTTCAGTTAGAATTTCCGAAATCAATTTTTTAGAGCCTGGTTCAATTCCTTTAGTAGCAGTTACGATAAGTGGCTTACGTCCCCCTTTAGCTAAAATCTGACCTGCCTGTTTAGCCACGATTCGAACCGCTTGCGTTGGCAAAACGAAAAGAATCACTTCTGCATTTTCTAAGGCTTTATTCAAATCTTCTGTAGCAGTAACGGTTTCATTGACCTCCCAGTCTTTCATGTAGTGCTCGTTAGTATGATGCTCATTAATTTCTTGATTAACAGCTTCGTTGTTGCCATAAAGAATTACATCATTGCCCTTGTCAGCTAGCATTGAACCTAAAACCGTGCCCCATGAACCAGCACCTAAAACTGTAATTTTTGTCATTTTTCTTCCAGACTTTCTTTTAAATATATTTTTATTAATCTCTTGAATATGGAAATTTCAATCCACTACCATCAAGATACCACTTTGGCTTAACAACTTTGCGGCGGTAAATAAAAAGTGCAACAATCACGATTAGCAAAATCAAACTAAGCAATTGTGAAACTCTGATTCCCGCCGTCAGGTAAAGGCTGTCTGTCCTTAGCCCTTCAACAAAAAAGCGCACAACTGAGTACCAACCTAGGTAAAGCATAAAAACTTCACCCTGCTTGAACAAATGCTTTCTATGTCGTAAAGCTAAAATCAAGATTAACCCAATTAAATTGAAAAACGATTCGTATAAAAAGGTAGGCTGATAATAAACTCCACCAATTTTCATTTGTTCAATAATAAAGCTAGGTAAATGCAGGCTTTGCAAGAAATGAAAGGTTGTTGGACCACCATGAGCCTCCTGATTAAAAAAGTTACCCCAGCGACCTAAAATTTGGGCTGCCATCACGCCAGGGGTAATAACATCAAGCATTAAGAAAGGTGGCAACATTCTTTTATAGCAAAAAACTAGTAAAACTAACAAACCTGCCAGCAAGCCGCCATAAATTGCAACACCACCATTCCAAATGGCAATAATTTGATCAGGGTGTTTAGCATAATAACCCCATTCAAAAATTACGTAATACAAACGGGCACCAACATAGCCAAGTGGAACGGCCCATAAAAGCAGGTCTAAGAAATCGTCACTTTCAATCTGCCGTTTTTTTCCTTCTATCATGGCCATCGAAACAGCTAAAATTATCGCTGCTGCCATGATTACACCGTACCATTTTACACTTAAACCGCCCAAGTTAAAGGCTATCGGGCTGATTGTTCCGATCATTTATCCGCATCCTTTGCTTTTTTGGTTGAATTATCTTTTGAATTCTGAGCAATCAAAGCAGTTAAATTATTGTCAAAAGTTGTTGTTGCATTGTAGCCAATCCGTTTAGCACGAAAGTTCATAGTAGCAATTTCAATTATGTCTTCCATATTCCGACCAACTTTAACTGGAATCGTAATTTGTGGTACCTCAACATTACAGATCTCGCGTTTGCTTTCTTCAAAGCCAAGACGATCATAATTGACCTTATTGTCCCAATTAACGAGCTTGATAACTAACTGGATAGTTTCACGATTTTTAACTGCGCCAACACCGAATAAATCCATGACATCAATAATTCCGATCCCCCGAATTTCCATTAAATGCTTTAAAATTTGGGGTGCTTCACCAACGACTGTTTCCACATCCTTTTGATAAACATCTACCCGGTCATCTGCAATTAGGCGATGCCCGCGGTGAATTAAACCTAAAGCCGTTTCGGACTTTCCAACACCTGAATCGCCAGTCAGTAAAACGCCTAATCCTTTTACTTCAACCAAGACACCATGAATTGTGTCCCTAACTGCCAACCGCTCACGCAAATATTCAGTTAACACACTTGAAACATAAGTGGTTGATTCCGTCGAAGATAAAATGGGAATTCCCGCATTATCAGCTGCTTCAATTAATTCTTTCGGAATTGGAAGAGAACGTGAAATAAAGAAACACGGCGTCTCGGGAGTACATAGCCGCTTAAAGACATTAACTAAACTTTCATGATCAAGCCTTGCAGCATATGAAATTTCAGTTCGGCCCAAAAGTTGGATTCTTTCTTTAGGATAAAAATCAAAATATCCCGTCAGTTCTAGTCCTGGCCGATAAATATCAGAAACCATAATTGCACGGTCATCAATATATTGACTTCCTTTAACAACATACGCAATTTTATTATCGCGAATTAAATTCTTTAACTTAACTGCATTAGCCATTTTGCATTCCTCTTAGCTTATTTATCAACATCTTTTGTATGCGCATTGCGAACCTTTTTTCTTTTAGGCCGGTCACTTGGTTGCTGAGAATTGCCAGACCAATCATTCCAGTTATCAAAGTCGGGACCATGAGGCTGGTCATCATCTTTTTTCGTAAAATAATTAATCAGCCAAAATATTCCCGCAATAACTATAATTGCAGGCAAAAGGATAAATAAAAGATGAAAGAAAGCAAAAATCACGCATAGAATTATCACTGCCACTAAGACAATACCAACAATTCCCCAAAAACTCATTTTTTCACCTACTCTGGGTTATCTTGACTAAGCAACCATTGCAAGTATGCATAAACAAATGGTTGCAATTTCCCATCCATTACACCACTTGTATCCGAAGTTTCATAGCCTGTTCGTAAATCTTTAACCAAATTATAAGGATGAAAAACATAGGATCTAATTTGTGAGCCCCAGCCAATCTCCTTTTGGTCACCCTTAAGTTCTTGCTTATGTTGCCGCTTTTTCTCTTCTTCTAAATGAAACAACTTTGCGCGAAGTTCATTCATTGCCGTCTCACGGTTTTGAATTTGTGAACGCTGAGCTTGCGAAGTCGTTACAAATCCGGTCGGCAGGTGTGTTATTCGAACCGCACTGGAAGTTTTATTGATGTGTTGACCACCCGCGCCACTAGAACGATAAACATCAATCCTTAAATCTTTAGGATTAATATCAATTTTAATACTATCGTCAATTTCCGGAATAACTTCGACAGATGCAAAAGACGTATGTCTTCTCTTAGCAGAATCAAACGGCGAAATACGAACTAGCCGATGAACCCCGTTTTCAGATTTTAGCAAGCCATAGGCATTCTTACCACTGATTCTGACACTAACACTTTTAAGGCCGGCTTCTTCACCAGGCTCATAGTTATTAATTTCAAATTTAAATCCCCTGCTATCCGCATAACGTTGATACATTCGTAATAGCATTTGGCCCCAGTCCATTGCTTCTGTTCCACCTGCTCCTGGGTGAATTTCAAGCAGTGCATTATGACCATCATATTTTCCTGCCAAAAGAAGATCCATTTCGTAATTATGAAAATCTTTTTGTAAAGATTCTAAGTCAGTTTCAACTTCTTTTTGCAATTCAGAATCAGGTTCTTCACGCAATAATTCCAAGGCGGTAATTTCATTTTGATAGTTTTCTTGCAAGTTTAAAAATGAATCACGCTTTTCTTTTAATAAGTTGGTTGCGCTGATTAACTGCTGCGCCTTGTCCTGATCATCCCAAAAAGAAGGCTCCTGCATCTTGCTTTCATTGACAGCAATTGTTTCGTCAATCGAATCTAAGTCAAAGCGACCCCCTAAAGTGGTCTAACCGCTTTTTTAATTCATCCAATTGGTTTTGAATTTCACTAATTTCCATTTATTTTAAATCTCTCCCAATTAATTAAAAAGTAAAAAAGAGAAAGCAGCTGCTTTCTCTTCAACCTTACCTGTTAACGACTAAGATTTTGTCTGATTTCAGCTTTCATGAATAACCGAGTTACATCAAACTCAATGTTGGATACCATTTCTTCAAACATATTGTAGCCAGAATCTTGATATTCAACTAGAGGATTAAGTTGACCATATCCACGCAAACTAATCGATTGCCGTAATTGATCCATTGCGTCAATATGATCAGTCCAGCGTTCATCAACTACCCGAAGGATAACTACCTTTTCAAATTCCAACATTTGCGATGGATCTGCCAAAACATCGGCCTTTTCCTGATAATTAGCTTCGACTTCATTGTACAAGTTTTCTTTTAATTCGGGGACAGTGATTGTCTTAAAATCAATTTTCTCTGTTTGCTCTTCAGAAAGAATACTTGAACTAATAAAGTCACGCAATGAGTCTAGGCGCCACTTACTACGGTCACCTTGAGTAAACATGTCCACTTGACTATTAATCGTGCGACGAATCATTGGAATCAGAACATCTTTAAGCGAGTTTCCCTCTTCGATTACTTGCATCCGTTCACCATAAATAATCTCACGCTGAATACGCATAACATCGTCATATTGTAAAGTTTGCTTACGCGTATCATAGTTATTACCTTCAACCCGTTTTTGAGCAGACTCAACCTGACGAGTAATTAAACGACTCTCGATCACTTTATCATCATCATTATCCGATAAGCGGTCCAAGAAATCTTTTACACGCTCGCCACCAAAGCGTTTCATCAAATCATCTTCAAGTGACAGGTAAAATCTTGTTTCACCCGGATCACCTTGTCGACCGGACCGGCCACGCAATTGATTATCAATTCTTCGCGATTCATGTCTTTCAGTTCCAATTACTGCAAGTCCACCCAGTTCTTTAACTCCAGGCCCCAATTTAATATCAGTACCACGACCAGCCATGTTAGTTGCGATTGTGACCGCACCACGTTGTCCGGCATTCATAATAATTTGAGCTTCTTTAGCATGGTTTTTGGCATTAAGAACTGCATGTGGAATGCCTTCTTTATCCAAGAGATTACTTAGACGTTCTGAACTTTCGACGGCAACAGTACCAACTAAAACAGGTTGGCCTTTTGCATGACGTTCTCTAATTTCATCTACAACTGCTGCAAATTTTGAAGATAAAGTTGGATATAAAATATCCGAACGGTCCTTTCTGATTACAGGACGGTTAGTTGGAATCGTAATTACCTGCATATTGTAGATTTCACGAAATTCTTCTTCTTCAGTCTTAGCGGTACCGGTCATTCCGGCAAGCTTTTTATACATTCTAAAGAGGTTCTGGTAAGTAATTGTTGCCTGTGTCTTTGATTCTTCCTGAATTTTTACATTTTCTTTTGCTTCAATTGCTTGGTGAAGTCCATCAGAATAACGACGTCCCTTCATCACCCGTCCGGTAAATGAGTCAACGATCAATACTTCACCGTCTTGGACAACATAATCAATATCTTTAAGCATGATGTAATTAGCCCGCAAAGCCTGATCAATATGATGAACCAATTTTTGGTTTTCCACATCATAAAGGTTCCTTAAGCCAAAATGATCACAAGCTTTTTGAATTCCAGTTCTAGTCAAAGAAATAGTTTTCGTCGGCCAATCAATCTTGTAATCGCCATGATCTTCTTCATCTTCGACATCATCATCACTTTTATCTTCATGAAGTGTCTTTACAAATCGGTCTGCTCTAATGTAATCACCATTTGCCTGTTCAGCTTCACCAGAAATAATTAAAGGCGTTCTGGCCTCATCAATTAAAATCGAATCAACCTCATCGATAATAGCGTAATTAAGTTCACGTTGAACCATTTGTTCTTTATAAACAACCATATTGTCACGCAAATAATCAAAGCCTAATTCGGAGTTAGTCGAATAGGTAATATCACATTGATAGGCTTCTCGTTTTTCATCAGGTGACATAGCATTGAGGTTTAATCCGACTGTTAAACCAAGCCAGCGATATAACTGACCCATTTCTTCTTCATCACGGCTAGACAAGTATTCATTAACAGTTACAACGTGGACACCTTTACCAGTTAAGGCATTTAAATAAACGGGCATTGTTGCAGTTAAAGTTTTACCCTCACCGGTCATCATTTCAGCAATATCACCAAAGTGTA
This sequence comes from Lactobacillus sp. B4015, assembly GCF_026536055.1. Classification (NCBI taxonomy): domain Bacteria; kingdom Bacillati; phylum Bacillota; class Bacilli; order Lactobacillales; family Lactobacillaceae; genus Lactobacillus; species Lactobacillus sp. B4015. The sequence goes on along the minus strand of NZ_JAFNOY010000004.1, from coordinate 130,289 downwards.
AGGCAATTCCACCTAAAACTTGAACGTGAAATGGGTATAAGCCCAGTACTCGTTTTGCTCCTTCACGTGCAACGGCAAAAGCTTCAGGTATTAATGAATCTAATGATTCACCTTTTTCAAGGCGTTCACGAAATTCAGGTGTCTTTGCCTGCAAGTCTTCATCAGAAAGTTCGGCATATTCGTCAGCATGACTTTCTACCTTATTAGCAATCTTTTCGAATTTTTTTAGTTCTCTTTTATCGTTATTGTATAGTTTCTTTAAAATGTTTACCATTTAATCGATCCTTATATGTACTTAAGTATAAAAACACATGATAATTTTACCATGATTGACCCTAAATTAAAAATAAACAAAACAAAGACCTCACACTAAATGTGAGGTCCTCACTTAAATAGCAGTTATTTATTTTGTTTCAATTAAGCCGTAACGACCATCATTTCTGCGATAGACAACACTAGTACCATTTGTTTCAGCATCCTGAAATACGAAGAAATCATGCTCTAGCATGTTCATTTGTAAAATAGCTTCTTCAGGACTCATTGGTTTCAAACCAATTTGCTTGTTACGAACAATCGTGAATTCACTTGTTTCTTTATCTTTAGTTTCTTCTTCAGAACTTTCAACAAAGAAATCACTAATTCCTTTTTCACGACTCTTGCGGTTAACCCGGGTCTTATATTTTCTTATTTGTCTTTCTAATTTTTCAGAAACAAAGTCGATACTGCGGTACATATCATCAGTTGTTTCTTCTGCTCTCAATACTAAGTATGGAAGTGGAATAGTAACTTCAACTTTAGCAGTCCGATCACGATAAACCTTCAGGTTTACATGGGCGATTATATCTTGATTCAAGTCGAAATACTTTTCTAATTTCTTCAGGCGTTTTTCAACGTAACTTCTTAAAGCATCAGTTACCTCAATATTTTCACCACGAACATTATACTTTAACATATGAGATTCTCCTTTCAACTGCACCGTGCAGTCTTTTCTTATTTACATTATAACAAAACTTGAAAGCGCTGAACAACATTATTCTACCTGCAAATCGAAAAGCTTGCTATTTTAGCTTGAGGGAAAGCCGTTAAAAGAGCATTTCGAGCATGATAAAGCGTCCTGCCAGTTGTGTAAATATCATCTAAAAGTAAAACTTTTTTAAAATTAAAATTAATATTAGTATTTTCTAGTACAAAAAAACTCTGTTTACTCAATAAGCGCTCCTTACGCGTCTTTTCCCCCTGAGCCTTTACTCCACTTTTTTTACCTAAAACTGTTGTCAATGGAACTAAATCGGCAAAAATTGCACTGATTGTATCAAATTGCCGCTGTTGTATATGTTCTGGTGCCGTCGGAATTGGTACGTAAAAATCTGCTCGGTGCTTTCCCAATTCCTGCCAACATAATTCTTGTAAGACCTTTCTTAAAATATAATCGCCATAACGTTTATAATTCACCATCAACTCGTGAAAGGCATCATTATACTTAAAAACGGCATAATTTCTAAGCAAGTTTCCTGTGTATTTTCTCTTCCAGGCTTCGCAATCTGAGCAGATTTGACCTGAATCTAATTCTTTGGAGCAAATTTGACAACGCAAACTTTTTAGCTGCACAAACTTGCTCCGGCAATGAAAGCAAATAACTTGCTCAGGCTTTTTGGATAATAGGAAAAGCTCACGCAAAGAAAGCTGGGCGGCAAACTTTTGCCCACAAAGCAGACATCTTCTCATTTATTCATCGCCTCAATTTGGTTCTTAGCTTCCCGAATATTTTTGGTATATTTGCGATAGCAAAACAAAACTAACCCAGTAGTATCATCATGCGCCCGACCAACTCGACCTGCGATTTGAACCAAACTAGCCGCAGTAAAAATTTGATCGTCAGCCTGAACAATAATTACCCAGACATGTTTAAACGTTACGCCTCTTTCCAAAATCGTTGTCGTCACGAGCAGTTGTAATTCGCCGTCTCGAAACATCTGCACTTTACGCAAGCGATTCTTATCTTGGGCCCAGACGCCCGCCATCTTTACCTGATTAATTATTTTTACTTTTTTCAGGGCGGCTATGTAATCGGGTATCTGGTCAATTCGCGGAACAAATAATAATAAAGGATGGCCCTTTTTAAGCGCAGTAATAATTGCTTTTAACAGTTTGGGATGAATTTTGCCATGTGCTAAAAACGGCTTTAAAAATAACTGTTCTCTTGGGACGGGTAAAAGGCCACCATGAAATCGCCTGTTTAAACGCAATATGTCAATCTTGCCGGCTTTTGCTTCACTTAACAAGTCAGCAGTTGGCGTTGCCGTCAAATAAACACGCACGCCGTTGTTCTTAACAGCATTTTTAGCAGCAAAATGAAGCTGGCGATTTTCAACGTAGGGAAAGGAGTCTGCCTCATCAATCACTAATAAAGCAAAAGCATGATAAAACTTAAGCAGTTGATGCGTAGTACAAATTGTCAATTGCTCCAGTCCAGGCTGCTTAAATTCTCGACCATGATATTTGCCAATCTCAATTTCGCTAAAAGCCGCCTGAAAACGTGGAAAGAGCTCATTGACAACATCAATGCGTGGTGTTGCGATACAGCAGCGCTTTCCCTGCGCAATACATTCAGCAATTACCGGAAAAAGCATTTCGGTTTTTCCTGCCCCTGTAACTGCATGAACTAAGGTGTCCTGTTTTGACCGAAAATTTGTTACTAAGTTATGCGCAATTTTTGCTTGTGCACCAGTTAATCTACCAGTCCAGGTTAAGCCACCATTTTTTCTTGTCGGAAAACTCACTTCATTTTGATAATGTATTAAAAAATCTCCTTCGACTATTCGCCCAATTCCAATGCATTCACGGCAATATCGTTTTTTATTAGGCAAATGGGCGTAAATTTTTGCTCCACAACGGTTACAGTGACCAGCACTGATTGCACTGGTTTTGGTTAATCCCGCAATTATGCTAAAATCCTTGTGACTGCTAATCCATTGGCGGCCAGCGAGATTTGATAAATTTTCCATTATTTTTCTCCTCCGCTATTAAGTACGCAAAAAGGGGGCAAAATTTTTTGACTAAAGAAGAAAATTACTTAACCATCAAAGAAAATGGTTGGCATGAAATAGTGATTAAGAAAAGTCGCTTTATCGCAACATTAGCCCGCACTGAAACAGTTGAGGACGCAGAAAAAGTGATTGCGGCGGTCAGCAAAAAATACCACGATGCAACTCATAACACATTTGCATATACTATCGGACTAAACGACGATCATGTGAAAGCCAGTGATAATGGTGAGCCATCAGGAACAGCCGGCGTCCCAGAATTAAAAGCATTGCAGCTCATGAAACTCAAAAATGTCACGGTAGTAGTTACCCGCTATTTTGGTGGCATCAAGCTGGGTGCAGGTGGATTAATTCGCGCATACTCTAACAGTGTTACTAAGGGAGCCGAGGCGATCGGCGTTGTCAAGCGCGTATTGCAGCAAGAACTTAGTTTTCATGTAGCCTATAATCGCTTTGATGAAGTAAATCATTTTTTGACAAACGAGCAAATTTACGTTGAAAAAATCACTTATGGCGTAGATGTTGTAATTCATCTTTTTATTAATGAACAAGAGCAAGCTGAGTTAGAAGAAAAGTTAAGCAACTTACTTGCGGGCGAAGTAACTTTTACTAAGGGTGAAAAGCGGTATAACGAAATCGAAATTACCGACCATCATTATCATGAGCACTAAAAAAGGACTAAATTAGTCCTTTTTATTTTTCTTCTTTAATTGTTCTGGTTTAGCCTGCCCCAGATGCCATACTTCAACAGTTGGATCTTTCTTACTGCGGGAACTGATAATTTTTTGTATCAATGTTAGCAGAGGTTTATATTTTTCTCCCAGTAAACCTATTGACTCAACGAATAGTTCAAGTGCTAAAGCTAATCCTGCTATCAGTAGCCACATTCCCCATACGGGTGACAATAAAAACAGCAGGGAAATAAATGAAAAAATTAACGAAATCGCATAGATTGCTAAAACGGCCTGCCGGTGCGTTAACCCCATTTTCATCAGTTGGTGATGCAAGTGGTGCTTATCTGCCTGCGAAACTGGTTGATTATTAAGTTTACGCCTAATCATTGCATAAATAGTATCAGTAATTGGTACACCTAAAATCGTGACTGGCACTAGCATTGAGATAAAAGTTACGTTTTTTAACCCTTTAAGTGAAAAAACAGCAATCATAAAACCAATATACAGTGCCCCAGTATCACCCAAGAACATCTTGGCAGGATGAAAGTTATACGGCAAAAAGCCCAGCAAACAGGCAGCTAACATGAAACAGCCAATTGGAATATACAGCTGGTTGGTATGCAGGAAAAAGTAGCCGACAATCCCCATCGTAATAAGCGAAATCATTGATACGCCATCAGCCAGGCCATCAAGACCATCAATTAAATCGACGGCGTTCGTTAAGGCCAGAATCCAAAAAATCGTGATTGGTAAACTCCACCAGCCTAAATCAATCTGCTTATTTACAAACGGGAGATTGAGAACGTTCATCTTAATTCCGGCCAAGAAATAGATAATCAGGGCGCCAATAAAAATACCAAACATTTTTTGGCGCGGTTTAAGTTCGAGAATATCATCAATTATCCCTGTCAACACAATAACACTTGAGCCCAAAAGGACACTAAAAGCCTCATGTGTAGGGAATTGCTCTCGCAGCAAAATAAACGCCCCGATATTAAAAGTAACAAAAATGCCTAGTCCACCAAGAGTGGGCATCGGCTTTTTATTAACCCGCCGCTTATTAGGAACATCAACAGCCCCTAAAACAAAGGCAAGTCTACGAATAAATGGCGTGATTGCTGCTTGAATGATCACTAAGAAAAATAATTCAACGATAATTTTATACATAGTCGGCTACTTTCATAAATTAGTTGCTTTAATTATACAGACTTGATCAAAAATGTACAAATCACTCCCACCAAAGCTGATTAAAAGCTTACCGACTAAATATTAATGATTAACTTAAAAGTGGATTCTTGACGAATCCACTTTTATTATTAGTCGTGCTGCGAGGCACCAGAACTAGTATCTGTTGCAATTTGTGCATTCTCTGCTGCACTTTGGCCAGCAATTCTACCGAAGATAATTGCGTTAGAGATGCCAATTCCGCATCCAGGATAAACCATGCCACGCCAGCCACCTGTAGTACTGCCAGCAGCGTATAGATTAGTAATTGAATTATTCTGATTATCCAAAACTTCTGTTTTCTTATTAATAGTCAAACCACCGGCCATATCTGGAGTTGCTGGCGACATTTTAGCAGCATAAAGTGGGGTTTTTAGTTTTGTCAGATCAACTTTACGACCAAATTCAGTATCTTCACCTTTTTCAACATCATTATTCCATTTATTAATTGTTTCTTTTAATGTCGTCGGATCTAAATTAGTCAATTCAGCCAGTTTCTCAATAGTACTTGCCTTCTTAATATACCCATCTTCAATTTCTCGTTTTAAATGTGGGGATGGCGCTGGTGCTGAAAAAGCGGTTGGCATTTTGTCTACAATATCCTGGTCAAAGACTATCCAAACAAAGCTCTGGTCTAAAGTGGCAATTTTTTTAGCTGCAAATTCAAAATAGGTATCTTCACTTAAATGTCGTTTAGCATCCGTTCCTACCCAAATATATGGGTCTGTCCATGATGGGCACAATGGCCCAATACTAACATTATCTCCGGATTTAATTGCAACCCAAGTAGCTATTGGCATCCACATATCTCTTAATTTAGCTCCAATTTGTGCTCCCATGGTGATGCCATCGCCCATTTGCCTAATTGAGCCATATGATTCCCCTACTGCAAAGTCCGGGGCAAAGCTTTTAAGCATTTCTTTATTTCGTGAGAAACCGGCTGTTGCTACTATGGTGCTTTTAGCACAGAAGTTGCCTTTGTTTGTATGTACCCCGATAACATGATTACTTTTATCAGTGATTAGGTTTTTGGCGGTTATATTAAAAATAAACTTAGTACCTAATTCTTTAGCTTTATTGAATAAAGGCGTCGTAATGCCATAACCACTTTTTTCTACTGTAACGTGTGACCTTGCAGCTGGCTTGGCATAGGCTTTCATGGCTTCCTCATTACCTATTTCTTGAACTTCTTCAAAGTGAACCCCGATATCTTCAACAAGCCATTCGTAATCCTCAGCGCCATGTTCTACGATCGTCTCTCGCATGTCAGAATCTTCATACCCTTGGCCAACAGCTTTTAAATAATCATTCCAGTTTTCTTTTGTATCTTCTATTCCCTGTGCCTTTTGCAAGCTAGTTCCGCCGCCAGCATTATAATAGCCACCAGAAAGTGTAGCATCAGACAGCATGTAGCTAGAGGTATATTCAAGACAAATTACCGCTGCACCCTTTTGCCGAGCCGTAATCGCAGCTGACAATCCCGCGGCTCCAGCACCAATAATCAAAACATCTGTCTTTTCTTCAAATCTTAAAGTTTCCGGATCCAAATAGCGGTAATCTTGTTTGTCAGTCTTTTTAGCAACTTTTCTTAGATCAACTTTTTTATCTAGTCCGGTTGCATCCCCAGCTTTAGACAGAGCATCTTTTACAGCCTTTTCTACTGCTTGAAAACTGATGGTTGCACCGGTAACTGCATCAATGTTATACGATTGATTTTCAACGATTAATTTAGGTGCCTTTTCAAGGGCAGCTGTGCTAATACCAACTGTCTCATTTTGATGGTCAATTTTAACATTTTTAATCTTATTATTTTCTACCGTTACGGAAACCTGGATTGATCCACGATTGCCTGTTCCAGTGCCTTGAAACACACCGTCTTTTAAATTAGCCATTGTATTTTCCCCTGCTTTCCTTATTTTTGATGAAATACAGTTTTCAAATTAAATCATTTGTTCTTTAGCATCATCTGATGACGATAATTTAACGCTGTCATTCCAGTCCACTTTTTAAAAGCTTTATAAAATGAAGTTACATCTTTAAAACCAACTAAAAAGCTCACTTCTGCGGTACTTAATGTAATATCCTGTAGAAGATTGAGTGCTAAAACTTTTCGAACAGTTGTTAGTTGCTCTTCAAAACTTGTACCTTCTTTTCTCAGCCAGCGTTGGGCTGTTCGTGATGAAATTCCAACTTTATCCGCTACATCTTTTAACTGAAAATTACCGCCAGCAATTAACTTAAATAAGATATTTTGAACTGTAGCAGAAAAAGTATGGTTAATATCAAGATCTTCAATATGTTGCTTGAGACCGGGCTTTATTAAATCCCAGATAATATCATTCTGAGTAGAAAATGGTTTCACCAAATCATTTTTTCTAAAAACTAAATAATTGTCATAACTCTTTTGCGGCTTTATTCCTAAATATTTTGTGATTTCTGTTCCATATGAATACTGACTCCCGATTGAAACAGGTCTAATTTCTTTATTAGTACCTGTTCTTATCAACCTTATTAGAGATATCTGATCAACTAATAAACTAAACCTCGAATTTTTACAATATTCTTCTAAATAACTAATATGAATACGAAAATTATCACCTTCCCGAAAAACACCCATTTTTATAGGACCTATAAGCTGTTCATATAACGAAAGCCGATCAATTGCCTGCAAGCCATTTTTACTAGAAAGTGCGGCAAAATAAGGAGGAACGAATTGATAAAAAATACTGACATCACAGCAAGTCAAAAGCTGCTTATCGGTTGCTTCCTTATCTAGAACATCATAAGAAAGCGAATCTTTAGTCCACTTAGTATTCAGATTTTTATCAATTATATTAGTGTTCAATGCCCCTGAAGTTGAATTGAATGGATAACCCAAATTTTGTAATACATTTTTTAACTTTCGAGATACCGTTAAATCCATCTCTTATCCTCCGCCTGGTTTGTATTGTATACCCTTTCATTATATTTAAATATGTTATTTTGCGTCACTTTATGGCAAACAGCGTCATCAAAAGTTAATTATTCATTAGCAAAAGTGGCTAGTGAAAGTCCCTCTCCCTAACTGAAAAAATTAAAGCCAAACTAAAGGGCTAACCCTTAGATTAAATATCAAGAATTAGTCCTCTGTTGAAATTTATTAAACTAACCTAATTTTGGGATTCTCACCATGCTAGATCAAGTTTTCTGATAGTTTAAAAGAATAGGTTTTCCCAGTCTCTTTATTATTAGTCGTGCTGCGAGGCACCAGAGCTGGCATCGACTTTCTTAGTTGCATTATTCGCCGCACTAACACCAGCAATACGACCAAAAACAATTGCGTTGGTAATGCCCATGCCGCAGCCAGGATAAGTCATGCCCCGCCAACCACCAGTAGTACTGCCAGCCGCGTATAGATTAGCGATTGGCCTATCTTGATTATCCAAAACTTCAGCTCTCCGATTGATGCTTAAGCCTCCTGCCATATCTGGAGTTGAAGGAGCTAATTTGGCAGCATAATATGGTGGTTTAAAAGCCGTCAGGTCTTTTTCACGACCAAATTCCGTATCTTGCCCTTTAAGAACATCATTATTCCACTTAGTAATCGTTGCCTGCAAAACGGTAGAATCTAACCCAATTTGTTCAGCTAAAGCCTTAATGGTTTCTGCCTTTTTAAAATAGCCATCTTCAACTTCTCGTTTCAAATGTGGCGAAGCGGCCGGGGCAGAAAAGGCTGTCGGCATTTCATTTGCCATTCCCTCATCAAAAAGTAACCACACAAAACCTTGATCCAGACTGGCAATTTTTTTAGAAGCAAATTCAAAATACATGTCTTCCCGAAAATGTCTTTTAGCATCAGTACCAACCCAAATATAAGGCTTGGTCCAAGCAGTACATAAAGGTCCAATACAAACATTATCACCAGATTGTGTTCCAATTGAATTGGCAATCGGCATCCACATATCTTTTAGCTTGGCACCTATTTGTGCACCCATTCGAATTCCATCGCCCATTTGCCTAATTGAGCCATATGATTCTCCTACTGCAAAATCCGGGGCAAAACTTTTGAGCATTTCCTTATTACGCGAAAAACCAGCAGTAGCAACAATCACGCTTTGAGCGCGGTAATTGCCTTTATTGGTATGCACGCCAATAACTTGGTTACTTTGATTGGTAATTAAACTTTCTGCTGTTATATTAAAAATAAACTCAGTACCTAATTTTTGAGCACGCTTGAATAAAGGTTTGGAAAGACCGTAGCCACTTTTTTCAACAGTCAAGTGTGAGCGGGCTGCCGGAACAGCATACTTTTTCATTGCTTCTTCATTACCGATTTGCTGAACTTCCTGAAAGTTAACTCCGACATCATTAGCCAACCACTCATAATCTTCAGCACCGTGTTCAACGATTACTTCACGCATATCGGGATCTTCATACCCTTGACCAACTGCCTTTAAGTAATTATTCCAATTTTCCTTTGAATCCGTAATTCCTTGGGCCTTTTGCAAGCTTGTACCGCCACCTGCATTATAATAACCGCCTGATAAGGTCATATCTGACAACATGTAGCTTGATGCATACTCAAGGCAAATAACCGCCTTGCCCTTTTGCCGAGCAGAAATTGCGGCTGCAAGACCAGCAGCGCCTGCACCAATTATTAATACCTCAGTTTCTTTTTCAAAGTGGATTTTGTCTGGATCAAGATAGCGATAATCTTCATTATCTTCTTTTTTAGCTGTTCGTAAATCAACCTTCTGATCAAGCCCGCTAGGATCTCCCGCTTTAAGCAAAGCGTCCTTGACAGCTTTTTCGACAGCCTGAAAGCTAATCGTAGCACCAGTTACGGCATCAATATTGTAAGACTGCTTAGCCACTATCAATTCCGGAGCCTTTTTAAGTGCGTCTGTGCTAATACCTTCGGTTTCATTTTGATCATCAACATGAACTGCCTTAATCTGGTTATCTTTTACAGTTACGGATACCTTGACTTCGCCACGATTGCCAGAACCGCTGCCATGATAAATTCCGTCTTTTAAATTAGCCATTTTTTGCCTCTTTTAATTTTATTTAGCCTGCTTTAAAGCAGCACTGACGGCTTCCTTAAATGCCCGACTTGTTGAAGTAGCACCAGATACAACATCAACGTTTGCAGTCTTATCTTTTACCATTTGTTTTTGAAGCTGCTTAATTGCTTGACCGCCATAATCAGGTGACTCACTTTCCTTGAGGACCTCAATTTTAGCCGGTTTTTGTTGCTCATCAACGGTTACCCGGACAACTATTTCATTACCCATTCCGCTACTTGATTTGCCAATATATTGGTTTTTACTGGTTGGATAATCTTTTTCAGCTGCAAGAGGAACTGGAAACGATGTCGAATCGACCTGCTCGTTTACTTGCGCGCTTGCCCCAGTCACAGTATCGTTTTCCTTTGGTTTAGCAGCATTTTCACCGGCAATCTTGCCAAAAATCAAGCAATCGGCAATATCTCCGCCGCCGTTATATTGGTTAGCGCCAATATGACCTAGCTCACCCGCAGCGTACAAATGTGGTAATACCTGCTGGTCTGTATCAAGTACTTCCGCCTTTTCATTTCGTCTTGGTCCACCTTGAGTATTAAGCATCGTGTGCTGCTGTTTCAAAGAATAAAATGGGCCAGACAAGGAAAGTTTAGCCATCGTTTCTGGCTTTCTACCACATTGATAATCAACACCTTGGTCAACAAAGAAATTATATGTTTTAAGTGTGTTTTGTAAGGTTTCTTCTTTAACGCCAATTTCGTTTGCTAAATCAGCAATTGTGTCAGACTTAACTACTTTATTTAAAACTTCGCGCTGGAAATTATCTAAATCTTCAGCCAAAAATTCGTCATATTTCTTTTGATCAAAAATTAAATGCGGATGAATTTGAGCAAGGGGAATCCGCCATAAACCATGGTTATAGCGATGACCATGACGGGTTGGATCATCTTCAGGAATATAGCGGGTACCGTCATCACCAACCGTAATTAGTGAACCCTCAAACAAAGCTTTCCAGCCCATGATATTATGAGCACGTTCGCCTTTTGGCGCTGCAATATTAACGGCACCGCCTGGTTCATAATTATTCATGTGCCACAAATCAGCACCAACTTCTATAGCCATTTTGATTCCGTCGCCCTTGTTATATAGAGTGCCGTATGGCAAAAGTTTCGTTTCTCCCAAATAATCTTGAATCATCTGGTCATTGTTTTCAAAGCCGCCTAATGCCAGAACCACACCATTTTTAGCCTTAACATTGAACAAATGACCATTATTTTCAATTTGAACACCAATAATTGTTTTAGCTTCATTTTGAATTAAGTGTTTGGCTGGCGTTGAATATAAAACTGAAATCTGATCACTGCGGTCTAGTACATTTTGCCGTAGTTTCTTCCACAATGCCGCATCAAAAATTCGGTCATGAATTAAGAGATCATCATTTGTCTCCGCACCTTCAAATTCGGGGTATTCAGCAATCATATATGCCAAAAGCGCTACGTTCTTATTTCCCGGATTTTTGCGAACACTAAAGGCTTTTCCGCCTAAATATTTTTTAAAATAAGCCGGTAAATTCACCATCCCTTTAATAAAGGTATCTAAAACTTTTTCATCCAAATCAAGCGGGGCAGTTAATTGTTGGTAATACTTTTTCAATTGATCATAATCATATCCTGCCTGAACAATTTGACCACAATAACGAGTATTACCACCTTCATGTCCTTCAGGTGCGCTATCGACTAAAAGAACATTGGCCCCGTTATCCGCTGCAAACCGAGCTGCTGTTGCCCCAGCACCACCAAAACCAACTACAACTACATCATAAACTGCATTCCATGAATCATTATCTTGCAAAAACATTTTTCTATCCTCTTTTTGCATAATTAGCTAGCGGCATTAATACTATTTTTATTAATAATCATTTGGTGTCGGTATTTCAGGACAGTTTTCCCTGTCCACCTTTTAAATGCTTTGTAAAAAGTAGTCACATTGTTAAAACCGACTAAAAAACTGACTTCAGCTGTATTTAGTGTCGCATCCTGTAACAAATTAAGTGCCAAAATTTTTTGGACTTCATTAACTTGCTCTTTATAACTTGTTCCCTCATTTTTTAACCATCGCTGAACAGTTCGCGGTGATATTCCTAGCGCATTAGCAACATCTTTTAATTGAAAATTCCCGCCAGCAATTAGTTTAAACAAGGTATTCTGCACTATTGCCTTGAATGGTGGATCAACCTTTAAGTCACTGATATATTTTTTTAATCCTGGTTCCATAAAATTCCACATAATATCATTTTGGGTTAAAAATGGTTTTAACAGATCGCTTTTACTAAAAACCAAGTAATTATCATGGCAGCTTTGGGCACTAAGTCCTAAGTATTCAGTTATTTTCTTACCATAATTAAATTTACTGCCAATTGATAATGGCTTAATTAGCTTACCGGTCCCAGTCCTAAGCAAACTAATCAATGAGATTTGATCCACCAATAGACTAAACCTAGAATTTTTCCGCGAATCATCTAAATAGCTTATATGAACTCTTAGCTTTTCCCCCTCTTTGAAAGTACCAATCTCAATTGGCCCAATTAATTGCTCGTATGATGAAAGCCGTTCGATTGCCTGCAACCCGTTTTTACTAGATAGCGCGGCAAAATAAGGAGGAACAAATTGGTAAATATTGCTTACATCACTACAAGCTAACAGCTGCTCATCAGTTGCTTTTTGATCTAATATGGCAAATGAATGTGAACTTTTTAGCCACTTTGAATTAAAATAACGCGTCATATTTCCAGAATCTAGCAAAGCTGAAATAGAATCAAACGGATATCCTAGTTCTTGCAAAAAGCCTTTTAGATCTTTAGCGACTGCTTGATCCATCATTGTCCTCCTATCTAATTCGTATTGTATACCCTTTCATTTTTTAAAAATATGCTTTTTGGTGCAATTTTATGCTTAAACGCGCCAACAATTATGCTTTTAGTTTTATTTTAGAACAAACAAAAAAGGTTGAACTATAAAAGTTCAACCTTTTATTTATTTTGCAACTGCAACTACTCGTTTTTCTCGAATAACTGTAATTTTAATATTACCAGGATAATCAAGCTCTTTTTCAACTTGATTTCGGATATCACGTGCCAATACCGTGATGCGATCATCAGAAATTTTTTCTGGTTCAACCATTACCCGAACTTCACGTCCAGCCTGAATGGCATATGCCTGCTTAACCCCATCATATCTATTAGCAATCTTTTCCAGTTCAGTCAATCTTCTAATATAATTTTCTAAACTTTCACTCCTAGCACCTGGACGAGCCGATGAAATCGTATCTGCTGCAACAACTAATTCAGCAATAAACGATAACTTCGGCACATCCCCGTGATGCGCTGCAATTGCGTTAACAACAACATCTGGTTCATGATACTTTCTTGTCAATTCTACACCAATTTCAACGTGTGACCCTTCAATATCATGATCGATGGCTTTTCCAATATCGTGTAATAATCCCGCGCGAACCGCTAATTTCTCATTTAAACCTAGTTCAGCCGCCATTGTACCGGCTAGTTTTGCAACTTCAATCGAATGGCCAAGAACATTTTGACCGTAAGAAGTCCGATATTTTAGCCGACCAAGTATTTTAACAAGCTCAGGATTCATTTTATGAATTCCTAATTCCATTAAAGCGCTCTCTCCAGCTTCATAAATATCATCATTAACTTCTTTACGTGCCTTATCAACCATCTCTTCAATTCGAGCTGGGTGAATCCGGCCATCCTTGATCAAACGTTCCATTGCTCGTTTGGCAATTTCTCGTCTGATTGCATCAAAACCGCTTAGAGTAACAACTTTCGGTGTATCATCAATTATTAAATCGATTCCAGTAAGTGCCTCAAAGGAGCGAATATTACGGCCCTCACGACCAATAATTCGTCCTTTCATTTCTTCATTTGGCAAATCTACAACCGATACCGTTGTTTCTGCCACAGTATCGGCAGAACTGCTTTGAATTGCGTCAATAATAACTTTGTGTGCATAATGATCAGCTTTAGCTTGAACTTCTTCATTACTATTTCTAATCATTTCTGCTCGTTCTTTGACTAACTCATCTGATAATTGACTCAGCACCAGTTTCTTACCCTGCTCCTTATCTAAATGAGCAATTTCATAGAGCTTTTGCTGGCTCTTTTCAACTAGTTCATCAGCTTCCTGAACTTTTTGATCTAGATCAGTTTGCTCTTTAGCTAGCTGCTTTTCCTTTTCCTTGAGTTCATCCTCCCTTTCTACCATCAAAGAATTCTTGTGATTAAGAGTATCTTCTCTTTGCTGTAAACGGTTATTATCACGTGCAATCGCATCGCGCTTGACGTTTAACTCATCCTCAACTTTTTGTCGATATTCTTGAATCTTTTCTTGAGCTTCAAGAATTTTTTCTTTTTTCGTGTTTTGTGCACTTTGCTTTAAAGCATCTGCTGCTTGCTTTTGTGCGTTGACTTCAGCTTTTGCAGCATCTACTTGTGCTTTTGCCTCGGTTAATATATGGTCGGCATCGTTTTGAGCATTTTGCGCTCTTTTTTCCCAGCCATTCTTGCGAATAGCATATCCAATACCTGTTCCCAATAAAATTGAAATAATAGCAACTGCGACGGGAATCAAAATTGTATTTGTCATGATTACTATCGCCTTTTTTATTTTTTTAAGATTATTCACACAGTATTAATAATAATGAACCGTGGTGGTGATGTCAATTAAGTAGAAAAAAACCTTGACCTATTTTACAGGTCAAGGTTAATCTCTTCGACTTTAGTTACTTTTGCTATCTGCTTCTCTTTTATCAGAAGCTTCCTTTTCTTTACTCTCAGTCTCTTTTGTTTTCTTAGCTTTGATTTTTTCAGGATCTTCGCGTTCAGCAACAGATTCTTCATCAATGCCATATGCCTGACGTACCTTTTGTTGGACTTCATCATAAATATCTGGGTGGTCTTCAAGGTATTTCTTGGCGTTTTCACGTCCTTGACCAATTCGCTCTTCATTATACGAGTACCACGAACCGGCCTTGGCAATAATATCTTTATCAGCTGCCATATCGAGAAGTTCACCACTTTGTGAGATCCCTTTACCATACATCATATCAACTTCAGCAACCTTAAATGGCGGCGCAACCTTATTCTTGACAACTTTAATCTTGACACGATTACCGGTTATCTCTCCACCAGTCTGCTTAATCTTTTCAGCTCGTCTGATTTCTAGCCGAATTGTCGAATAAAACTTCAGTGCACGTCCACCAGGTGTGGTTTCTGGATTACCAAACATAATCCCAACTTTTTCACGAATCTGGTTAATAAAAATAGCAATTGTTTTGGTTTTATTAATATTACCAGAAAGCTTACGCAAAGCCTGACTCATTAACCGTGCTTGAAGTCCGACGTGGCTGTCGCCCATTTCACCATCAATTTCAGCTTGGGGCACTAAAGCAGCAACTGAGTCAACTATCAAAATGTCAATCGCGCCACTAGTAATCAGCGTGTCAGCAATCTGCAAGCCTTCCTCACCTGTATTTGGTTGTGACAAAATAAGTGAGTCAACGTCAACACCAAGTGCTTCTGCATAGGCAGGATCCATTGCGTTTTCTGCGTCAATATAGGCAGCTGTTCCCCCGCGCTTTTGCACTTCTGCTACAGCATGCAAAGCTACGGTAGTTTTACCTGAAGATTCAGGCCCATAAATTTCAACAATTCTTCCACGCGGATAGCCGCCAACTCCAAGAGCTGCATCAAGTGCAAGCGAACCAGATGGAATGGTCGAAATTTTAGTATTTGCCTTATCGCCCATGCGCATAACAGCACCTTTACCAAAATTTTTCTCAATTTTCTTCAGTGCATTTTCTAATGCAGCCTGTTTCTCATCTTTGGCCAAGTATTTTTCCTCCTCTAGTATAATCCTCAATTTAATACGTACTAATTATACTTTGATTTAGTATATATTTGCAAGAAATAAGCGAACAAACGTTTAAATTTGTTTCTTCACTACTAAATACGCGAAAAAGCCGATTTATTTTTTTAATCCTTTTGGTTGTAACCATTTTTGTAAGAAATTTAAAATGACATCTGCCAATATTGCCATTAGTGCGGTTGGCAACGCACCAGCTAAAATAATTGCACTACCATTAGTAGCATTGGTACCACGAATTATGATATCACCTAAACCCCCTGCACCAACAAAGGAGCCAATCGAAGTAATTCCGATGGCAATAACTAACGCATTTTTTAGACCAGCAATAATAACTGACATTGACAAAGGCAATCTAACCATGCGCAATACCTGCCATTTAGTCATACCCATGCCCTTACCAGAATCAATTACATTTTTGTCAACGCTGCGCATCCCAGTGTATGTATTTTTAATAATCGGCAACAAAGAATATAGCGTAACCGTAAAAATGACCGTCATTACGCCTAATCCCAAGCCAATCATCACAATTGACAGTAATGCCAGCGAAGGAATAGTTTGAATAAAGTTAGCAATTTCAACGACAAAATCACCTAAATGAGCATTACGTGAAATAAAAATACCTAACGGAATTCCAATAATGGCCGCAAATAACACGCCATAAATCGAAATTAGGAAAGTTCGATTAAACTGTTCAAGCACATAAAAACCATTATGTTGATAATAATAAATAAATTGCTGCCATAAAGATAATCTAGCCATTATTTCTCCTTTCTAAAGTAATCATGCTTTACTAAGAATTGGTGAGCCACCGTGGACGGTTCAAGCAGCTTATCATCAACGTCATAATTCATTTTACGAATATCATGAACACTAATGTTACCTACTAACCGCTCTAAAAGTGGTTTTAATTCCGGGTGCTCGCGCAAAACATAGTTATTAATCAACATGCCGCAATTATACGGTGGAAAGAAGTGTTTATCATCTTTTAACAAGTGCAGCTTATAACTATCGATTCGGCCATCGGTTGAATAACCTAAAATAACGTCCATTTTACCGTTTTTTAAAGCTGAATAAACTAACCCGATGTTCATCGGATGGGCTTTGGCAAAAGTAATACCATAAGCTGTCTGAAAAGCAGGATAGCCGACTCCTGGAGCATTAACCCATTCAGATGCAACCCCGAAGGAAAACTTATTTTGCACCTTTTTTAGATCTGAAATATTGTACAGGTGGTATTTCTTCTGATCTTTTGCCCTAACCATGAATGCATAATTATTGGCAAAGCCATAAGTATGAAGATACGTTTGGTCCCACCGTTTCTTTACTTCGCGTCGAACCGTATTATTAGCCTTTTTTGAATCTTTGATTGCCGGCAATAACAAATTGGCAGTCAGTTCACCACCATCATAGGCAGCTGCCTGAATATCGGCATCATGGCGGTAAAGCGCTTGGTGCTGCATAGGTGCCGAACCTAAATTATTTACGATCGAAGTTTTATATGGCGTTTCGTGTTCAATAAGTTGCGCCACAATATTAGCAACAATTTGCGATTCAGTCGTTGTTAACGCAGTTATTCTAATATTTTCGTTACTTCCTTGACTGTCAGATAATCCTGGTAAACCGCAACCACTGGTAGCCAGCATAACCAAAAAAGCAGTAATCAATAATGTTAATTTTTTAAAGCAATTTTTCATTATGTTAGCCTCCCTATATGCCTTTTGGCGTGATCTTTTTTTCCAATTTACCTAGTAAATAATCTGTTAACAGAGCTAGGATAATTACCGGAATAGTACCACCAAAAATTAGGTCGGGCTGATACAAGCTAAGGCCATTGAAGATAAAATCACCTAGGCCTCCTGCACCAATGTATGAAGCCAAGGTTGCCCAAGCAATCACATAAATGGCTGATAAACGGATTCCAGCCATAATCACTGGCATTGCCAATGGAATATCTACTTTTAAAATCAATTGCATTTCTGTCATGCCAAGCCCACGAGCTGAATCGACCGTATCCGCATTGACATCCATCAGGCCCACATAAGTATTACGTAAAATTGGCATTAAACTATAAAGAAATAAAGCCACAATTGCAGGCACTCGGCCCACGCCAAAGAAGGGAATCATCATTGCCAATAATGCTAGTGCCGGAATTGTTTGCAACATGCTGGCAAGCGCAATTACAACTTTTGCTGTTCGCGGAAATTTCATTAAAATGACGCTTAAAGGAACTGCGACAATTATTCCCAGTGCAAGCGAAATTGCAGAAATATAAATTTGCTGCCAGGTTTTAACTAACAATTCGGAACCGTGCTGAGCCATAAAAGCTGACATTTTAATTCGCCTTCTTTTCAGTCTGCGTCTTTAACGTACTCTTGTCGCCCCAAATTTTTTCATAAACAACGTTTACCAAACTAGAGCGAGTAACGATTCCAACTAGTTTATTAGCAGAATCAACCACTGGAATATATTGCCCATTGCGACTTAAAATGCGGCTAAAGTTATCCCGCAAATATTCATCCGATTCCACAGTGGCAGTAACTGGCAACATAATATCACTTACAGTACTTACTTCAGGATACTTACGCTGCAAGTCAGTAATTGAAATATAGCCTTTTAAGTGATTATCATCATCAACTACCAGTAAGGTATCAACGCGGTGCTCTTTCATCATGGTCAACGCATCAGTAAGCGATGCACCTAAATTAATTTTGACAGGAGCTGTCATCACATTCTTAACTTTGACCGTTTCATATTTTGCTTCTGACAGACGCTCTTCACCAATTAAGCTCTTAACAAAGTCATTTGCCGGATGGTGCAAAATTTCTTCAGGTGTTCCTACCTGAATAAGTTGCCCATCATGCAAAACGACAATTTTAGTAGCCAATTTGAGAGCTTCGTCCATGTCATGCGTTACAAAAACAATCGTTTTGCCCAATTGCACTTGTAAATTTTGTACCAGTGTTTGCAAACTTTCACGAGTAATCGGATCAAGTGCACCAAAAGGTTCATCCATTAAAATTAAATTTTGATTTGCAGCCAATGCCCGAACAACACCAATTCGTTGTTGCTGTCCACCTGACAATTCAACCGGATAGCGATCCAAAAATGATTCCGGTAATTCTGCCATCTTGATTAATCGTTTAGCTTCCTCAGCTAATTTTTCTTTAGGCCATTTTAATAATTTAGGTACTAAAACAATATTTTCCCTAATTGTCATGTGTGGCATTAAGCCATTATTTTGAATGACATAACCTATTCGCCGGCGTAAACTTACCGGGTTAAATTCTGTCACGTTTTTACCGTTAACTAAAACCTCGCCCTTAGTTATACTATTCATCCGGTTAATCATTCTCATTAACGTGGTTTTTCCTGAGCCAGAGGTACCAATTAAACAGCAAAATTCACCCTTATCTATTTTGAAATTAATATTTTCAACTGCTGGTTGTTTTGACTTCGGATAAATCTTAGTCACATTTTTAAATTCAACCATTGGTATTTCCTTTACCATAAAATTCCCCCTTTTTCAATTTTATTTCTAATTTAATCCTAACAAGTTAAACTGAGCTTGGCAAATGAGAACGTTAAATGGCGATATCAGAGCAAACAAAAAACACCAACAAAGTTGGTGTTTTTTAGTTAATTCTCATAAACTTACATTGACCCTTTAAATACATCCCATGAACTGTGGAAGTAATCCCATCCTGAGTAGATGGTAAAGATTAGCGCAAGGTAAAGTAAAATCGTACCAATATGGTAGAAGTCACCAATCAATAAAAAGATGATTGACAACATTTGACAAGTGGTCTTAATCTTTCCTGGCATTTCTGCTGCCATCACTTGGCCCTTGTTTTCAGCTAAGATTAACCGTAATCCGGTTACTGCTAGTTCACGGCAGACAATAATGGCAACAACCCAAGCCGGTGCCAATTTCAAGGAAATCAACATAATAAATGCTGTCATCGTTAACATCTTATCTGCTAACGGGTCGGCAAATTTACCAAAGTTAGTTACCAAATTGCGTGAACGGGCAATGTGACCATCAAACCAGTCGGTAGCCGAAGCAACCGCAAAAACAATCGCAGCAATAACTAATTTCCAGTAGACAGTTGTTCCAGCAACTTGCGTACTGGCATCACCACCAAAAATTATAATTAACATAAATACCGGAATTAAAATAATTCTAAAAACCGTTAATTTATTGGGTAAATTCATTCTTTACTTTTCCTCCTAATTGAATAGCTCATTATCTCCCATCAGTACCATTACTTGAAGAGCTATCAGAGTGATTAGTTTCACCGCTCTGTTCATTATTATTTGCTTGTCCAGTCTGTTGGCCAGTTTGACCACCTTGGCCACCAGTTTGACTATTAGTCTGACCAGTATGCTGGTTGCTTGTAGTTCCACTATTTTGATGTTGGTTCTGTTGCTGGTTGGTAGTTGTACCCGAATGACCAGTAGTTGAATTATTAGTAGTCGAATTACTATTATTAGTCGTATTAGATTGGTTTACACGGTGTTGCTTACCAATATAGAAGGTTAAAGTATTGCCAGTTGTTTGCGTATCATATGGTACTTTTTTGCCACCAAAAGAAATGGATGTTCCAGAACCATTACCAAAAGTAACCGTTACTGTTTGAGCAGTAGTTGGTAAATACAAAGTATGCTTTTGATTAGGGTTCAAAACCTGTGAAAATTGGTGGATACCATTGATTGAAATAGAAACGTTAGTAGCCTGCTCACCAGCACGAACAACCAAATTACGGTTCTTCTTTAAGCCAGTAACACGGTATTGCGCCGTGGCCAATTCCTTGATTTTGACAGAGCTCTTCTTAATTTTCTTCTGCTTTTTCGGCTTGTTTGTATTATCGGAAGAAACCGATACGTCATTAGCAGAATTATTATTGCTCTGATTATTACCAGCTGAAAAATGCGCATAAACAACGTAACAAACCAAAATAACGACAATAATACCTACCCCAACGATAATTCGGGGAAGATATTCTTTCCAAAGTTTCTTTTTGCTACTAGTTGTTTTGCGGACTTCCTCACTCTTATTATCAATTGAATCCTCAACGTATTCCTCAGGTTCCGCTTGCGGAATTTCATTATGATATTCACTAAGCAGTTGTTTGCCATCTAAACCAACAACTTGTGCATATTGTCTAATAAAAGCACGCACATAAAAATCACCAGGGAGTTTGTCAAATTCATCCTGTTCAATTGCCGTCAGATATCTACCTTGAATTTTGGTTGCTTTTTCAATATCTTCAATTGAAAGTCCCTTTGCCTCTCTGGCACTGCGTAATTTGTCTCCGATATCTGCCATAGTTACCTCTTTTAATTTCTAATTTACACTTTGAGTATAACATATACTACTAATTACTTTTACCATTATATAAGCCATCCACCACTTACATAAATTGTCTGACCTGTTAAATAACTAGAACGTTTGTCAAGCAAAACGTTGACCCAGTAGGAAACATCGCTTCCCCTAGCGAGGCGCCCAGCAGGAATTTCTTCTTTTACTTTGTTCATGTCTTCCGCCGAAATCATGGCATTCATTGCCGTATCAACCGCACCGGGGGCAACAACATTGACCGTTAAATTAGCTGAAGCCACCTCTCGTGCATATCCTTGGCTAAAAGCCGTAAGTCCGGCTTTAGTTGCACTATAAACAGCTTCAAGCGCACTAGCCTGTTTGCCGTAGACTGAACCCAGAAAAACAATCCGACTAAAATCATTTTTAGTTAAAAGCGGCTCTAGAAGTCCAGCTAGTTTAATCGGTGTTGTTAAGTTGACCTTAATCATATCGTCAACATGACTCATCTCTTGCCCATTTACAAAATGATAATCCGTAATACCCTGAGCAAATACAGCGGCATTAAGCGGTAACAAGTCTTGAACGAACTTTGATAAGTCGCTATTTTCAGCTAAAAAACTTAGTCTAATTGGAATAAAATCCTGCTCTGGATATTGCTGCATTAGCTTTTGGCTCAATTGACAAGCCTCTTGCCACTTAGTGTGACAATGAAGATATAAAGACCAGCCAGATTGTGCTAGTTCAGTACAAATCGCCTGACCGATTCCGCCGGTTGCACCAAATACAATCGCTCGTCGCATCACAACATTCCCTTTTACTACTTATTTATGAACCAGCAAGCAAAAACAGTACTGCAATTATATAATAATTGCTAAAACAACGCTACATTTTCAACTTTGTGTCCATATTCGGTTTAATTTTACCATTATTTTTTCGGAAAACTGAACAAAAATTAGACATGCTAAACTTTCTTAAAAATTTAGCCTTTGTCATCCTCCTTTAACGGAGGTAATAACACCTGCCGTGGCTTGGATCCTTCTGAAGGGCCAACTACTCCCTTTGCTTCCATTTCATCAACAATTCTCGCTGCACGATTATAGCCAATGCGGAAGCGGCGCTGCAACATCGAAACACTAGCCGTCTGTTGCCGTCTTACCAGGTCAACTGCTTGCTCGTAAAACTCATCCTCTGGCTCATCGGAATTATTTTCAGCAGTTTCCTCATTTTTTTGCGGAATCATTCCTTCATCATATTCAGGTTTTTGCTGGTTGCTTACCCAAGAGATAACTTTTTCCACTTCATGAGAGGCAATATAGGCACCTTGAATACGTTCAGGCTTTGATGCCCCAACGGGCATAAAGAGCATGTCTCCTCTTCCCAAAAGTTTCTCTGCTCCAGTTTGATCCAAAATAGTTCTTGAATCTATACCACTTGAAACCGCAAAGGAGATTCTTGAAGGTACATTCGCCTTGATTAAACCGGTGATAACATCAACACTAGGCCGTTGAGTAGCCAAAATCATGTGAATACCAGCCGCACGCGCCATTTGGCCCAGCCGCACAATTGCACCCTCGACATCGTGACCGCCAACCATCATCAGATCACTCAGCTCATCGACTACGACCAGTATGTAAGGTAATGGTTTCATTACGGGTTTAGTCTTATCCTGATTATTAATACGGACTTTTTCGTTAAATTCACCCATATTACGGGCTCCACTAGCAGCAAAGAGCTTATAGCGTCGTTCCATTTCTTTAACAGCCTTGCTTAAGGCATTAGCAGCTAGCTTAGGGTCGGTAACAACGGGAATAAGCAAATGAGGAACACCATTATAAACTGACAGTTCAACCATCTTCGGATCAATTAAAATCAGTTTAACTTGATCTGGCGTGGCTTTCATTAAGATACTTGTCAAAATGGTGTTAATGGCAACTGACTTACCAGAACCCGTCGAGCCGGCAATTAGGAGGTGGGGCATTTTGGCCAAATTAGCCGAAATGATTTGCCCACTTACGTCCTTACCAAGGGGAACTTCCATCGGGTCAGCTTTTGCTTTAGCATCCTGATTTTGCATAACATCCTTAAATGCCACCACTGAAGTTGCCCTATTTGGAACTTCAATTCCAATAAATGGTTTACCTGGAATTGGCGCTTCAATTCTGATGTCCTTGGCAGCAAGAGCTAACGCTAAATCATCCGCTAAATTGACGATTCTGCTAACTTTCACGCCCACAGCAGGTTGAACTTCGTAACGCGTAATTGTTGGCCCTAAAATTGCCCGTTTAATAATAACGTTCACACCGAAGCTTTTAAAAGTAGCTTGTAATTTTTGCGTATTTTTTCTAATTGAAGCTTTATCAGCACTTTGATCAGTGTTTTTAACCGGATCAAGCAAAGTTATTGGTGGCTTCTTATACTCCGCCTTAGGCCTTGAAGTAGCGCTCTGCTCAAGGTCACCATGATCGACGCTACCGAGTTCCTGTTTCATTTTTTCATCTTCGTCGTCAAATGAATGGGATTTGGGTAAATCCTTATCATCTGGTTCAAAATTTGTCTTATTAGCAAATGAGTTTCTTTCATCATGGCTTGAAATTTGAATTTGTTCTTTGGATTCTTCTGGTTCAGGCTGTGCGACTTCATCAAGTGCAAAATCAATTTGGGAAATATCTTCATCCGGTTCCTGATTATCTGCCTGCGTTTCAGTATCATTTTTGTCGGTAAAGTCATCAACATTTGGAAACACAGGTGATTCAGAAGAAAGCGGATCGTGAAAATCCTTTGCCAACTGTTCCTGCTTTTTTTCGGCTTGCTTTTCTCGAAGCGAACTATATTTATCTTTTAGTTTAGTTCCCGCTTCCTTATTTTTGCTGATAAAAAGCTGGCTAAACTTTTGAAATTTATTAATTACATCAACAAACTTCACGTCAAAAAACATCAAAATGCCAATTGGGATAAATAAAACGGCAAAAACGCGCAAACCAATATGGCCGAGCAATGGGTAAAAAAGCTGATAACACATTGCTCCAATTCCCCCGCCGCCCACGGACTTGGTAATTGCAGCACGACCGAATTCGGCTGACATTTCATGCCAAAAAACATTCATAAAAGCGTTATTCACTAGTTCACGTTCGAAGTAAATACTGCTTTGAATCAATAAAATGCCCAAAATAGCTAAAAATAAGCCACAGCTGCGTTTAAACTTGAAGTGCATCGGCTTATTATAAATTAACATCACTAAGCCAAAAATTGCACATAATCCGGCAGTCAGCAAATAAGAATCACCAAAAAATAAGCGGAAAATGTTGGCTATCTGTTTACCTAAAATACCAAATTTAGCTACCGCTAAGAAAACGATAATTATTTCAACAAGACCGACTACCGCCCAGGTAATGCCCGCATTTTGCGTCTTTTTTCGCGCTTTTGTTGTTTTTTTCTTCTTAGGCATAACGGCACCTAATTAAGAATTAAAAATTGGCTTGGAAGTTCAAATTAACCGGTTCATCCAGCGTAATTTGCGTAACTTCATAAGTCAAAGTCTCAATATATTCAACTAACGGACGACTTAAGATTTTATAGTCAGCTTTGGAAAGGTCACTGCCATCGCCAAAATAATCCTTAATCTGAACTATTTGACTAATCATGCCACTAACCGAAAAATCGCCAGGCGCTGGAGCAACATCAAACACAACCGTAATATCAAAATAGTTACCGTCTTCACCGGCATCAGTCGTGCCATCCTCATTTTGCTTTTCAACTTTTTTCAGGCCGAAGTTAACTTCATCCTTAGTCTCAGCTTCTTCGTTTAAATCATAGTGAAAGTTCTTTACCAAAACAGGTGTTTCTTTATTAAATTCCATTGTTATTCTCCTTTTAGGTTACGCTCATATCTTTCAGGGCGATTGTAATTATCCTTTAACTTGTCATTTTCATAGTGATGACTTGTCTCAAGTTGTGGAAATCCTTGCTGTCTTAATGCTTCAAGTAAAACAATTGCAACTGAATTTGCTAAATTATAACACCGAATATTATCCGACATAGGAATTCGCAGGTTGCGATCATAATATTCGCGCATAAAGGTTTCGGGCAATCCGGTAGTTTCCTTGCCAAAAACAAAGTAATAATCTTTATTTGAGTCTGTGTAATCTACTTCAGCGTAGTTTTTAGCAGAGAACTTAGAAATCAAATACATTTCATCATTTGGACCCAAACTAGCTAAAAAAGCATTCAAGTCATCGTGTAAACGTACATCAACTTTATCCCAATAATCAAGTCCAGCACGTTTCATTTTTTTATTATCAATTTGAAAACCCAATGGTTCAATTAAATCAAGAACAGTATTGGTGCCTGCACAAGTACGAGCAATATTGCCCGTGTTGGCTGGCATCAAAGGCTCATATAAAACAACGTGATTAGTCAATTTTTTCTCCTTAATTGAAAAAGTGTGGCTTTGTGACCACACTTTTTTTACTTCTTTGTCACTTCATTATTTTTATTACTATCCTTCTCAGTTAAGGAAGTGGTCTCATCCTCCTCGAAGACTTTCGAAACCTTGCGATAGTAATTATACACGCGAATGGTAATTATCTTCAAAATAGCATAAATTGGAATACCAAAAATTACACCCCACAGTCCCCAAACTGAACTGGAACCAATCAATAAAAGAATTGTTGTTACGGGATGCATTTCCATTTTATTGCCCATGACTAACGGACTAATTAATCTGGACTCAATTGTTTGCTCGACGAAAAAGACCACTAAAACCTTAATGACCATCGGAACAGAAATCATAATTCCTATTACAATTGCAGGAATAAACGCAATAAAAGTCCCAAAATAAGGTATTAAGTTCAAAAAAGCACTTAAAACGGCCAGAGCTATCCCATACGGTAGTCCGATAATACTATAACCTATACCGAACATAATTCCTACCCAAAAGGCAACAGTTAATTGACCACGGATATAAGATGACAAAGCAAAATTGATGTCATAAAGCAGCTGGCCAAAACCATCTTGCCATCTCTTAGGAGCAAATTGCATCAGATATGGCCGTAAATTATGGCCATCTTTTAACATAAAGAACAAAATAAACGGTGCGGTTAACAGCGTCATAAAGATTACCGTGACGATGCTAATAGCAGACGAGATGTTATCTAGTGTCGCATCAATCGTATTTTGTCCAGATTTAAAAATCATGTCCTGGCCACGTGTAATTGCATCATTAATATTATTTTTCACACTGTGCAGATGCGGGTCGCTTAGCATGTTTTGCACTGCAATTGTTGCATCATTCCAAATATGCGGCCAGTGACGAATTAATGAATCAATTTGTGCCTGTACTATTGGCAATAACGTATTCACGGTCCAAATAAGCAGAACAGCAACTAACAAGAATAATCCAATAATTGTAGCCACACGAGGAACCTTAAATTTTCGCTCCAGTAAATCAACCAGAGGATTCATAATGTAATACTGAATCAGTGCCAAAATTAATGGTGGTAAAATAGCACTAACAAATACTTTAGCTGGATTCAGTACAAATGAAATTTTATTAAACACCCAAATAATTAGGAAGAATAATAAAATATTGACTAAAACGATACTAAAACGATTATTTAAAAACCATTTTTGAAAAACAGTTTGCTTTTTATGCTTTCCTTGAGAATTCATTAAATCATCCTAATTAAATATGTTCATAAATAATGTCATCGCTAACATTAAATGCTGGCATAGTCTGTTTTGCACTAAACGAGAGGTAAACAGCATTTGCTAATGGATTTTTAGGCTTTGTTTGATTGAAAAATAACGTTATATGGCCTAAGGCCTTCATGTCACTTTCAACCATTGCTCCCACATAATCAGCAACATAAGTTTGCCCATCGATTGTAATTGTATCGCCTTTTTTAAAAATAAAACCACTAACAGGAGTTTTAGTATCAAATTTTTGAATAATCGAAACGTCAACTAAATCTTTAGTAACGTTTTCACCAAATAAAATCACCATATTGCCTTCAGGCTCAATGGCTTGTTGACCTACTTTTGTAATTGTTGATATCCACTTCATTTTGTTACGCTCCTTAAGATTTAATTTTAGCATAACAAAAACCGCTTAACTAATATATAAGCGGTTTTTCTTTATTTCCAATTATTTTCGGTGGTAGAGAGCCCATTTTTTAATTTCATCGATTAAAACTAGCGGTATTGGCAAACAGAATAAGAATAGCCAGTCAACTGGTAATAATCTTGTGGTATTAAATAGCTGTTGCAAGCCTGGAGTAACCGTTAGAACTAGGAATAAGAGGATTTCAAAAATAATTCCATACCAGATACTGCGGTTAGTAAACAGACCCTTCTTAAAGATAGAAACTTTATTCGTCCGGCAATTTAAAACGTTAGCAATCTGTGAGAAGATAATTGCCCCTAATACCATCGTGGTGGCGCGCATGTAGACTGAGCCGCTACCAGCTAAAGGAACTTGTGGCCAACCATTTTGCATATTGACAAAGAAGTAGGCACTAATTGAAATGATACTTGAAATTAAACCATACCATAAAAAGGCCTTAACGATTACGCTTCGATTTAGCAAATGCTCGTCTCTCTTTCTTGGTGGCTGTTTCATTACGTCAGGATCAACTGGCTCGCCACCTAATCCTAAAGCAGGCAACATATCTGTTCCTAAGTCAACAGTTAAAATCTGCATAACTGTCATTGGTAGCGGAATTAGTCCACCAGATAACAAGAAGAGGATCGATGGAAAAGCTTCTGGAACATTTGACGTTAAAATATATGTCAAAAATTTCCTGATATTACTGTAAACGGCACGTCCTTCCTCAATTGCGGCTACAATTGAAGCAAAATTATCATCTGTCAAAATGATATTAGCTGCATCTTTTGCAACATCAGTCCCAGTCATTCCCATGGCAATACCAATGTCGGCTTGCTTTAAAGCCGGTGCATCATTGACTCCATCACCCGTAGAGGCAACGATTTCACCATTTTTTTGTAGCGTTTTAACAACCTTATACTTTTGTTCAGGCGCTACTCGAGCAAAGATCACTTCACCTTTCAAAGCTTCACGAAGCTCGTCTTCACTCATTTTATTTAACTCGTCACCCGAAATAACCCGGGCCGCATTAGAAGTAAGACCAATTTGCACTGCAACTGTTTTGGCAGTTAGTTTTGAGTCACCAGTGACCATAATGATTTTAATCCCGGCTTCGTGACAACGTTTAACAGCATTATATATTTCTGGTCGAGGTGGATCACTCATTGTTGTCAAGCCAACAAATACCAAATGATTTTCGGCTGTTTCAATTGTTAATTTATTCACATCAGTTGTTTGATCAACGATGCGGTAGGCCATTGCCATGCTCCGCAATCCCTTGGCTGCATATCCAGCATTACGCTGTTTGGCTAAATCCTGATCTTCTTTAGTCATGGCCCGAACTTGACCATCAACTTGAATCTGATCGCATTGCTTGATGACATCACTAAAAGAACCCTTAGTAAAGATAATGTTTTGGGTATCATTCCAACGATGAATCGTTGACATGCGCTTTCTATCTGAATCAAAAGGCAGTTCTCGTAAACGTGGGTATTTAACTAATACCTTTTGTCGATCAAAACCAGCCTTTTCAGCCATGATAATCAAAGAAGCTTCAGTCGGCGTTCCCAAAATTTTGGGCTTTCCACCCTTAGTTTTACTTGGCTGAACAGCAGTATCATTATCAAGAGAAGCAATTTGAACTAATTTATGCAAATCAGGATTTTCTTCATACCATAACTGCTTTTTGTTTAACTCAATTTGTCCATTATTTTCATAACCGTTACCGGTAACTTCATATTCATTTTTAGGCGTCCAAATGTAGTGAATAGTCATTTGATTTTGGGTTAATGTCCCAGTTTTATCAGAACAGATAACAGTTGTTTCACCCAAAGTTTCGACTGAATTAAGTTCCTTAACCAGCGCATGCTTTTTCGCCATCCGCTTAACCCCTTGGGCCAAACTTAAGGTAACTGTTGGTAAAAGTCCCTCTGGAATAAAGGCTACAATCATCCCTAACGCAAAGATAAAAGCTTTTGCAAAAGGATATTTAACAAAGAAAATTGCTGCTAATAAAAAGACTACTCCAATTGAAACAGCAATAATCGATAATTGCTTAGTCAAACGGTTGAGTTCCTGCGTTAACGGACTATCGACTTTATTTTGCTTCTGGGTCAACTGCGCAATTTTACCAAATTCAGTATTCATTCCTGTAGCAAAAGCAACCGCACGTGCAGTACCTGCTCCAACAGTCGTACCCGAATAAACCAGATTAGTTTCAGCGTAACTACCCTCACCAGGGGCATATTCCGTTGTTTTCGATTCCGGCACTGATTCACCATTTAAGGCACTTTGATCAACCTGCATTGAACTAGCAGAAATCAGGCGGGCATCTGCCGGAATTGAATTACCTGCCTGTAAAACAAAGACGTCACCGGGAACCAGTGTCTTAGAATCAATTTGAACTTTTTTACCATTACGGATAACTTGCACGTAGGTTGGTAACATATTATTTAAAGCATCGGTGGCCCTTTTAGCCGCCCGCTCCTGCCAAAAACTAAATAATCCGTTGATAATATTAACTAGCCAAATTGCGATTCCTAATTCGACTGTTCCGCTTAACATTGCTATCGCACCGGAAATCCAAAGCAGAATAGCCATCGTACTGATAAAATTCTTAAAAAATGCTTTCCATTCTGATTCTTCTTGTGATTTTTTAATCTCATTAGAACCATATTTTTGCAAACGACGAGCTGCCTCTTCAGAACTTAACCCTTCTGATGAGGACTGCAAATTAGTAAAAACTTCAGAAACATTATTCTTAGCATAAAGCTTTCGAATTTTATTTTCATCCATTCAGCGTACCTCTTATTTTTTTAAATTTTTTTATCGTTAAATCCGATACCATACTTTACCACTTTTTGAGGTGAACGAACCATTCAAATTTTTTACAAATAAATGTCATGCTATACTAATCTTATTAGTTAATAATAACCAAAATTTGAGATGGAGGCTTAATAAATGAAGCTATTAATTGGTGGCTATACTAAAAAGAAAGCTACTGGCATTTATGAATTGCCACTTTATAACTCTAAAAAAGGATTGGAAGTTGAGCTTGGAGATGCCAGAGAAGTTATCAAGGTTGGCGGACCAACATATTTTGTTCAGGATGGCGATTTAATTTTTACAATTAATAATGCGGGGGATAAAGGCGGCATTAGCGCTTTTCAATTAGTTAATGGCGCATATCAAGAAAAGGATGCGTACTTAACACCAGGATCATCACCAGCTTATATAGGTATTAATCGCAAAGATAAATTGCTTTATACAGCCAATTATCATACTGCTGTATTAGCTGTTTTTTCATATACTGATGAAGGCAAACTGAGCTTAATCGATTCAGTTACCCACACTGCCGACAATCTCGGACCAAAGCCAGAACAAGCAGATGGACCACACCCCCACTTTTTTGACCAAACGCCAAAGAAAAACATAGTTAGCTGTGATCTTGGTAATGATTGCGTCGACTTTTACCGTCTCAAAGACAATCACCTGGAGCACTTAGCCAAGTACCAAAATGAGCCCGGTTTCGGAACCAGACACATCGTTTTCAGCCCTGATGGAAATTACTTTTATGTTGTCGGTGAGCTTTCGAGTAAAGTTAATGTTGTTAAATTTTCTGAGAGTGATTGGACATTTACAAGTATTGCCACTTATTCAACTATTCCTAACGACTTTACCGATCACAATGGTGCTGCCGCAATTAAAATTAGCCACGATGGTAAATTTATCTATGTTTCTAATCGTGGTCATGATTCAATTACTGTTTTTGCAGTTAACGATGATCATACACTCCAATTGCGTCAACGGGTATCGACTTTTGGCGAATTTCCGCGAGACTTTAACTGGGATGAAAGTGAACAGTTTGTTGTTGCTACTAACCAAAACTCCGACAATGCAACTTTATATAAGCGCAATGCCAAAGATGGGTGTTTAACCCCAATTCAAAAAGATATCTACGTACCTGAAGGGACGAGGGTTTTATTCAGTGAATAACTAAATCAGGCTACTAAAAAAGAGTTGCTGGTGCAACTCTTTTTATTATGCCCTAATTATTATGCTTTTTGCTTTTTTGCCATAATTGCTTCATATCTCGCGGATCAGGAACTCTAATTTGTACACGCTTATTTGCCCTAAAGGGATCAGGAAAAGACACGTAAAAGCAATTGAGTGCCTGCCGATTAAACTCATCTTTAATGCCATACAGCTGATCGCCAAATAAAGGATGACCCAAAGACTGCATGTGAAGCCGAATCTGATGTGTTCGGCCGGTATATAGCCGCAACTCAACCAAACTTATTCCAGGAGCTTGCTTAAGAACCTGGTAGGCCGTGACGGCTTTTTTGCCGTTAGGATCGATAAAGCGCTTGACTGTTTCTTTATTACTGCCGATTGGTTGCTTAATAATGCCACACATTTCATCGGCTTTAAAATTACCATGAACAAGTGCGTGATATTTTTTTACAAAATCATCTTTACTGAGCTTGCTAAAACGCGCATGGGCAATGGCATTCTTACCCATTAAAACAATTCCCGATGTATCGCGATCTAATCGGGTAATCACATGAGGCTTACTTCCTAGGATTTTTTGCTGGTCAAAGTAACCTAGGACACGGTTTACTAATGCATTATCATCATAACGCGAAGGAATTGAAAGCACGCCAGCCGGCTTATTAATAGCTAAATAGTCGTTAGTTTCTTGGACAATATCAATGGGCTGATAGGATGGCTGCAGCCACGGATTGATCTTTTCTTTGCCGGGAACAAAAATGACTTCATCTTGTGGATGAAGTACAAAATTGGTATAGCGCCGTTTGTGATTAACTAAAATTAAACCACCATTGTTTTTAGCATCGGTTACCGCTTTTTTTGAAAAACCGTTTTTCATTAAAAAAGCCCCTAATTGCTTGGGGGCCTTTGTTTGTACAATCAATTTAAATAAAGTCATCTTTACCACCTATAAAGGCACTTTGAACACGTGACCAGAAATGAGTATGACCAAAGCGGTCAAAGCGAATTTCTTTGTTGGAGATACGATAATTAATCTTCTTAGCATTATGTAGGTCCAACTTGCTTCCGTCAACTGTCATTACAAAATGGGCCGAATTAGGAATAATTGTAATCCACTGGTCGGGGGCAATTACGATTGGTGAGGAAAGCGTTCGAAAAACACGATTATTGATTGAAGCGATTTCCGCCATCTGCAGAGCCTTGAGCCGAGGATGAATTACCGCCCCACCAAGCGATTTATTATAAGCCGTGGAACCAGTTGGTGTGGAAATGCAAAGTCCATCCCCACGAAAATTTTCAAACAGCTGCCCATCAATATAAACATTAGCTTCTAATGTATGTGAAATACGCTTAACCGCAGATTCATTAAGAGCTATATAATGTTTTTTCTCATTAGACTCCGTGACTAATTCAACCTCAA
The DNA here is from genome assembly GCF_026536055.1 of Lactobacillus sp. B4015. Taxonomy (NCBI): domain Bacteria; kingdom Bacillati; phylum Bacillota; class Bacilli; order Lactobacillales; family Lactobacillaceae; genus Lactobacillus; species Lactobacillus sp. B4015. The sequence goes on along the minus strand of NZ_JAFNOY010000004.1, from coordinate 97,551 downwards.
GAAGCGGATATTTGGCAGATTCCGGTTCACGCAAAAAAAGGGCATCGACCATTTTATCAACGTCTTGAGCTTGCCAATCAGTATAAAAGCCTAGATGACCAGTATGAATACCAATAAACCGAATTGAACTGATTTGATTTTCATAACGATGGAAAGCGTTGATTAAAGTACCATCACCCCCGACTGTTATTACAACATCAGGATATTTAGCATCAAAAACAACGCCCTCCTTTACTTCGAGGGCATTTTTTAAATGGGCCACAACCTTAAGCGTCTCTGCATTATTATTATGAGCAATTGTAATCCTCATTATTTTTCCTTACCTTTATTTTTGGTAAAAATCTTTTGGGCTTCCTGAACCTCATCTTTAATCAAAGACATTTCTTCGTCAAGTTTATAAGCCGTTTCTGCAGTTGACTTTAATCTTTTAGAAATGTCTTCTGGGTAAGAACCCTGGTATTTATAATTTAGGGTGTGTTCAACGGTTGCCCAAAAGTTCATTGCTAAAGTTCTAATTTGGATTTCTGCTAATAATTTTTTTGATCCTTCGGGTAAATAAACGGTGTAAGAAATAACCATGTGATAAGAGCGGTAGCCTGAAGGTTTAGCATTTTTAACATAATCACGCTCTTCTAAGACCTCCATGTCATCACGATCATGGATTAAATCCACTACTTTATAGATATCATCAACAAATTGACAAACAATTCTAATGCCAGCAATGTCCTGCATATCAGTCTCAATTACATCGGGACTGATTACACGACGTTCCATTTTTTCTTTGATTGAATCTACTGTTTTTACTCGTCCAACCACAAATTCAATTGGCGAGTGTTCACCCTTGGTCAAAAAACTTTGACGCAAGGACCGAAACTTTACTTTTAATTCACGAACAGCCTCGTTATAAGGCCACAAAAAATTATCCCAGTCAATATTCATAGAAATAATTCCTTTCTCTACAGCACATTCATTTTAACATAAAACAAATGATAGCAATTTCATTCAGACAAGCTAATTATGCAAAAGTTAAGCATTTGCTTTTACCAAAAAGCCTTGATTGCAGTACTTTTTGCTTTTTTTGCTACTAAAGCAACGCGACATAAACGATAATCTAAAATTATGATAAATTTATTAATCTGTGTTAAAAGATTAGTCCTAATCTTCCCTTTTTATTATTTTTCAAACCAATTTTTTGACTATTAAAGTAAAAAAGGTACAAAATGATAAACATTGATACATTATAATTAAGAGTAAACAAACTACGTGTTTTTAACAATGCAAACTGAGCTAAACGATGTTTACACGTTCGTACTTTTTCAAATCTGATAATAGATACATGAAAAATGCACCTTTTTGATGAGGGCCTACTTTTGTTAAAGCTGAACTTCGTTTTAACGTAAAATCAAGCCTTGATCAATATTTATTAAAAGAAAAGGATAGTCGGATGTCAAAAAATAATGAAATCGAAGCTAAAATAATTTTGCCTGAGCAAGTTTACCAACAACTATGTGATGATTTTAATATCAAAACCTGCTTTACACAGGAAAATTATTACTTTGACACAAACAATGGCTTACTAAAGGATAATAATATCAGCTGCCGGATCCGGCTCTTTGATAACAGTGCGGAACAAACACTTAAAGTTCCGCACCAAAACCCAGTCCAACAAAAATTTCATGAGGCAACAGAGATTAATGATTCGCTGGCACTTGAACAAGCCCAAAATCTTATAAAGCAAAGTGCTCAAAGGCAAGAAATTTCTTTCACCGGAAATGTTGGTCATTTTTTACAAAGTCATTTCGCTGCTACTAGTCAATTGCATCTGCAAACATACAGTAAGACCAAACGAATTTTGGCAGTTGGTCCGCAAGATTGTGAGTTAACTTTTGACAAAAGCCAATACCCTGACGGTTATCAGGATTATGAATTAGAAATTGAAAATCCTGATCCTGAGCTAATTAAAACGGTTTTAGCAAAATTAAAAGATAAGTATCATATCGTGCAAAACTTTTCTAATACAAACCAAGCAAAAATTGCACGCGCTTTCAAGCATCGTGGTAAAATGTAATGGAGAGTATTTTTTATAGGATAGATATTTGTTAAATTTATTATATATACTAATTCAATTAATCAAGTTATGGAGGAGCCTGGTCATGTTTGAAATTTTTCTTTTTGTCAATCCCATTGGTTTTTATTGTTATGAAACAGAAGTATTGATTAAAGAAGCAATTGATGAACTTGACTTAAATTCTTGCTTTCGTTTTATTCCCGTCACAAATTCTAAAGTAATTAAGGAAGATATAATTCGGCGTAAATTAAAAGGACAAATTATAAACGATATTCCGGAATATACAATGGCTTCCTATCAAGCATTACGGAATTATCATGCAATTAAATGTGAATATGGCAATAAAAAGGCACGCTGCTATCTAGTTAGCCTACAAAAAGCAGTCAATAGCGATTTCAACGTTTATTCTCAAGATCTACCAGAACAAGTAGCTTTAGATTTAGGGTTAGATTTTAACCGCATTAATAATTCTAAAATAAGTAGATACGTTGATGACTCCATTCAGCAAGATAAAGATCTTGTTCGTCAATTTAAGGTTAAGAATATTCCAACGACAATTATCTTTAATGAAAGTGGTAATTATAATGGAATTTTGCTGGAAGGAATAGTTGCCCACGATAAATTAATTACGCTATTTAAAAATAATAATTGTACTCAAATTTCTGAAGAACCAAAAGAAGAAAACGGTTATTACCCTTCACGGCATTTACGTTTGATGTAAGAATAATGTGATGTTGTCGGGTGACTTTACTTGTCTGAACCGTTCATAAACCCAATCTGGCAGATCATTAATTGTCAAGTGATTTTGGTAAAGTTGAGCAGCGATTTGCATACCCTTTGTGGTCTTTTTCATTATTTGTGTCTGTAAATAGCTTTTTTGTACGTGAGGATTAACATAGAAATTTTTAAAATGAGGTTGAAACTGCCACAGTTTACTTAATCCAGCTCCATTCAAGGCAAAATACTTTACCTGATATTGTATTCGGTCAGTTAATGGTTCACGTTGGACATTAAATTTTAATCGCAAAAATTTTTGGTACGGATTAATTTCAAAATAATAATTACGCCACAACTTATTTTCACGAAAGAAAATGAATTGTGACTTTTTTATTTTCAGCGCTAAATAATGCCGTTTACCCACTAACCAAATATCTTCAATTCCATTTTTTCTATATAAAAGATGGCGGTGAATAAATTCAGATTTTGTTAGAGGTGCACATTGAACTTCAAAGGCCAATTTAGGACTTGCTAAAACGTCCGCCCTTAGTTTTCCGGAAGCTAAAGTTACCTCTGTTTGAGCAGTAAAACTTGCCTCTACTAGAGCATTTTTTAATAGGTTCTTACTTCGAGCATGCTCATCTTTTTCACCAGCTAAATTAATAACTTCTGGTCGATGTCGAAAATATGCAGTTTTAGAGTTTATGACTAACTGCACTTCTTGTCTACAACTAGGACAAAAATAATGTCTCTGCTTATTTTTAACTAGCTCATCTTTTGCTTTTTCTGCTTGATCAAATGCTGTAACTAATTCATTTTTCCAAAAAGCTGCATACATAATTTTCACCCTTTATTAAGTACCCTTTATTAAGTACGCAAAAAAAGGCAAGATCCACTTGCCTTTTTATTTTTTATTCAAATAAATTATTAGTGCTTCAAGTGACCAAAATAATGGCGTAACTGCTCAAGAGCGTCACGTTCAATTAAACATTTACTCGTTGTTCTAATCCGGGCCATATCAGCAGTTTTTACCTTTGTGCCGTACTCATTAGCAATAATCCAAGCATCTTCTGGCTTAATTTCAACGTAATTTTCATCTGTAAATGCTAAATCAAGATAAAACAGCCCACGTTCAAAATAAAGACTTGATGAAAGATCACTGGCTAAAAGGCTACCTGCAAGTTCAGTTACATCATTAAAGTCATTAAAGCTGTAGGCTTGTTTTTTCTGTAACTTCCAAAAAGCTTTTTTAACTTTCGGCTTGTTAGAATCGGTTGTGCCAACATCATTCGTGCCATCATCCTCTAAGTCAAGAAATGAGCGCCGTGAATCGCCAAACTTACTTTTTTTCAAGTCACCAAAGTCATTCTCAAACAGTTTAGACAGCTTGTCACGATCTTTCTCAGTAGTCTTAGTAATCAGTAAATCTAAGCCACCATTATTCGGCATAACCTGAAAAGTAACTGGAGCATCTTGACTAAATGAATGGTCAGTATCAATTTCATCCAAAATTGAATAAAAGAATTGTTGGATCCTGTCTTTATCGCCCAGCAAATCTAGAACCTTTAAACCGCGCTTTTCTAACTCGACTTTATTAATCCTCACACGGATAGTATTTTCATTAATATGTTCTACTTGCATGAGTTCTTCACCTCCATCAGATCCTTTGTTATATTGTAGCGTATTTTTCGAATAAAATAAAAGCGTTAGTTTAAAAAAACCAACGCTTTTTTTCTGCACTGCTCAGTCTATTACATGTCAGCAATTTTTTGCATTTCTTCCAGTTCAAGACGCCGTACTTTTCTTGGCAAAAACCGTCTTATTTCATCTTCATTGTATCCTACTTGAAGACGACGGTCATCCATAATAATCGGTCTTCTTAGAAGGCTTGGATTTTTCTCCACCAAATCCAGAAGATGATCAATCGACAAGTCATCTAAATTAACTTTTAGTTGTTGAAATGCTCTGGAACGTGTAGAAATAATTTCCTCTGTACCGTTCTCAGTCATTCGTAAGATCTGAATAAGTTCATCTTTGGTTAAAGGCTCAGAAAAAATATTTCTTTCCTTATAATCAATATTATGTTTTTTTAGCCAAGCCTTAGCTTTGCGACATGAAGTACAACTTGGAGATATGTATAAATTTACCATGTGATTCACGCTCCTTTGAACACACTGTCTTAATATCTATATTATATCATATTACTTTCTTTTTGTAAGCAATATAACTAACACTATTTATATTTCAATACTACTTTGTAAAAGTGAATAAACTGTGAATTTTTTCTCAAGAAATGGTAAAGAAAATGAAAAAGACCCATTAATATTTATTAATGCGTCCTTTTCATTCTCCATAGTTAATTATTTACTTTTTTCATTAATTCGTCAACTAATTTTTCGTTTTCTTCAGCAGTTTCTGAAACAAAGCATGCTTTATTAGCTAATTCCTTAATGTCCTCAGTGTTTAGTTTCTTCATTAGGCTTCTGATCCGCAGAATCGAAGTAGCACTCATTGAATACTCATCAAGTCCCATTGAAAGCAAAATTGGGAACATTGTGTTATCACCAGCAGCCTCACCGCACATGCCACACCAAATGCCGTTCTCATGAGCAGCATCAATTGTGTGCTTAATTAAGCGTAATACTGAGGGATTAGCAGGTTGATACAGGTAAGAAACATTATCATTCCCACGATCAGCAGCCATTGTGTATTGAATCAGGTCGTTAGTACCAATTGAGAAGAAATCAACTTCCTTAGCAAATTGATCAGCTAAAACTGCTGCAGCAGGAACTTCAATCATCATTCCTACCTCAAGGTTTTCGCCAACCTTTACACCCTTCTTAGTTAATTTATCTTTTTCTTCAGCTAGAATTGCCTTGGCTTTACGTAATTCAGCTAAAGTACCGATCATTGGGAACATAATTCCGAGCTTACCAAATGCTGATGCACGCAATAAAGCACGTAACTGTGTCCGGAAGATCTTCTCATTTTGCAATGACAATCTAATTGCACGTACACCTAAAAATGGGTTCATCTCTTCAGGCAAATCCCAGTAATCAAGGTGCTTGTCACCACCGATATCCATGGTTCTGATAATGACTTGCTTACCATGCATTCCCTCAATAACTTCTTTATAAGCTTCAAATTGATCTTCTTCAGTCGGAAAATCTTTAGAATCCATGTATAGAAATTCTGTTCTATATAAGCCAACAGCTTCAGCACCATTGGCGTTTACACCTGCCATATCATTTGGTGTACCAATGTTAGCAGCAATCGTGAATTTCTTCCCATCAGCAGTTACTGAAGGTTCATTCTTTAATTTTTCCCATTCAGCTTTTTGCTTTAAGAAAGCGTCACTTTTCTTTTTGTAATCAGCAACCTGTTCATCAGTTGGTTCAATTACAGCGTCACCGTTCAACCCATCAACAACTAGGTTTTGACCATTAGTAACATCTTTAGTAATTGAATCAGTCCCGACAACTGCAGGAATCTCCAATGAACGAGCCATAATTGCTGAGTGAGCAGTCCGACCACCAATATCAGTTACAAAACCTTTAACAAACTTTTTGTTTAACTGCGCAGTATCACTTGGAGTTAAGTCGTGTGCAACAACGATAACTTCGTGATCAATTGATGCAGGATTTGGCAATTCTTTACCTAGCAGGTGAGCCATAATCCGTTTAGAAACATCGCGAACGTCTGCAGCACGCTGTTGCATATATGCGTTATCGGTCATTCCTTCAAAAATCGTAATGAATTTTTGAGCGGTTTCATCTAGCGCAGCTTCGCTATTGACCTTTTGCTCCTTGATTTCATTCTCAATTGCCCCCGTAAATTCAGGGTCATTCAAAATCATCAAATGTGCTTCAAAGACTTGTGCTTCGTCTTCTCCTAAACTTTTTTTGGCACTGTCGCGAATTTGCTCAACTTCCGCAGTTGAAACTTCAATTGCTTTTTTGTAACGAGCTAATTCGCTGTCAACATCGCTAATTGTTGTCTTTGTATACGTAAGATCCGGTTCAACCAAGAGGTAGGCTGGTGCTACAGCAATACCATCACTTGCAGCAATTCCTTTTAATGTCCTGGTCATTATTCAGCCAAACCCTCTTTTTTCATTGTTTCAGAAATAGCAGCAATTGCGTCTTTTTCGTCATCGCCATCAGCACTAATTGTAACATCGGCATTCTTACCAACACCAAGTGACATAACACCCATGATTGACTTCAAGTTAACTGACTTGCCATTGTATTCAAGATTAATGTCTGAACCAAACTTTGAAGCAGCTTGAACTAACAAAGTTGCTGGACGAGCATGAATACCTGTTTCTGCAATAACATGAAAATCGCGTTTTTCCATTATAAATATCTCCTTTGAATTGAAAAAATCAAACCGGTAGTAAATACCTATTCCTGTATTAGACTATCATTTTTTTGTGAATTAGACAATATAAATGTAACAGTTTACATCATTAAAGTTCAGACTTTGATTGAGTGTAAACTATTTTGCCTCCTCGCAAGGCTTTGCCAGTTATATTCTGTCTTTTACCAAAAGATCTTAAAGCAGCTTGAAAATTAAAGGCTTCTTCAGGTTTAACTTCATAATGATCTAATTCACCATTTGCCAACTGCTCCAGAATTTCTTGATAATCCAAATTTACCACCGTTTCTATAAAACATATTCCATCCTTAGCAAAAAATTTGCTAAGGCTTATTTTAGCATATTTACCATGTAGACAGAAAAGGTTTTGAGTTTTAGCACTTGATTATTGCGAGTGCTAATTATATAATTTAATCATTGAAAAGAAAGGCGGTATAACATAATGCTTTGTCAAAACTGTCAAAAGCGACCTGCCTCAATTCACCTTTTTGCAAAGGTCAATGGGCAAAGCCGCGAAATTAATTTATGTCAACAATGCTATCAAGAACTTCAACAACAAGGAAATATTAATATGAATAATGATAATAATGGTTTCTTTGGCGATTTTAACGATTTATTTAACTTTAGTAACGGCAATAACGGTATGAATGGCAACCCTAACAATCCGGGAATGAACCCAGGTAATCCTGGTAATCCAAATAATGGTGGAAATGGACGGTCATTGCTCGATCAATATGGTACAGATTTAACCGCATTGGCAAAAAAAGGTAAAATTGATCCCGTCATTGGTCGTGATAAAGAGATTGCGCGTGTCATTGAAATTTTAAACAGAAGAACCAAAAACAACCCGGTCTTAATTGGTGAGGCTGGGGTTGGTAAGACTGCTGTCGTAGAGGGCTTAGCCCAACAAATTGTGGACGGTTCAGTGCCAGCCAAATTACAGGATAAACGAATCATTTCACTAAATGTTGTTTCACTTGTTCAGGGCACCGGGATACGTGGTCAATTTGAACAGCGCATGCAGCAGCTTATCAAAGAACTGCAAAATCATGATGATATCATCTTATTTATTGATGAAATTCATGAAATTGTTGGTGCCGGTAATGCTGAAGGCGGAATGGATGCTGGAAATATTATTAAGCCTGCACTAGCTCGCGGTGACTTACAGCTTGTTGGTGCAACAACCTTAAAAGAATACCGCGAAATTGAAAAAGATTCCGCTTTAGCTCGTCGATTCCAACCAGTTGATGTTAAGGAACCATCAGTTGCAGAAACTATCCAAATTTTAAAAGGTATTCAAAAGCGGTACGAAGACTATCACCATGTTCACTACACCGATGATGCAATCAAGGCCGCCGCTGAATTGTCTGAGCGCTATATTCAAGACAGATTTTTGCCCGACAAGGCTATCGATTTACTTGATGAAGCGGGTTCTCGCATGAATTTGACAATTCCCTATGTTGATAAAGATAAAATAAAGGAACGAATAAATGCGGCACAACAATTAAAGCAGGATTCCCTGAAAAATGAGGACTACGAAAAAGCTGCTTATTATCGTGATCAAATCGAAAAATATAATAAGATGAAAGATCAAAAAGTTGATCCTGATAAGTCACCAATTATTACTAGCAAGATCATGAACAAGATTGTCGAAGAAAAAACAGGTATCCCTGTTGGCGACTTACAAAAACAGGAAGAAAGCCAACTGCAAAATCTTGCTTCAAACCTAAAAGCACACGTAATTGGTCAGGATAAGGCGGTTGATAAGGTTGCCCGCGCAATTCGCAGAAACCGGATTGGCTTTAACAAGTCCGGCCGTCCTATCGGTTCATTTCTCTTTGTTGGTCCAACGGGTGTGGGTAAAACCGAGCTTGCTAAGCAGCTCGCCAAGCAAATGTTTGGTTCAGAAGACGCTATGATTCGTTTTGATATGTCTGAATATATGGAGTCATACTCAGTTTCGAAATTAATTGGATCAGCACCTGGCTATGTTGGTTATGAAGAAGCAGGTCAACTAACTGAACGAGTTCGGCGCAATCCGTACAGTCTGATTTTATTAGATGAGATTGAAAAAGCTGATCCTTCAGTTATGAACTTATTCTTGCAAATTCTGGATGATGGCCGTTTAACCGATTCACAAGGACGGACGGTTTCCTTTAAGGATACCATCATTATTATGACTTCTAATGCTGGTCAAGGAATTAAACAAACCAGTGTAGGATTTGCTGCTGAAAATTCTAGTGAACATCCCGACTCTGCTAGAAATTCAATGAGCCAGTTCTTCAAACCGGAGTTTTTAAACAGGCTGGATGACGTCATTGAATTCAATGAATTATCTAAAGAAGACTTAATCAAGATTGTTAACTTAATGCTAAATGAAGTTAACAGTATGGTTAAGAATCAAGGAATGCAAATTACTGTTACCGACGATGCTAAAGAAAAATTAGTTGAAGAGGGTTACAATCCATCTATGGGTGCTCGTCCTTTACGTAGAATTATTCAAGAAGAAATTGAAGATAAAGTCGCTGATTATAAACTAGATCACCCAGCTGCTAAAAACCTTTTAGCCAGTGTCTCAGATAAACAAATCACAATTAGTGAACAGGATAATGCTGAATCTGTGCACAGTTCAGTAAACAAAGATTAATTACTTTAAGTTGAGCTAGTAGTTTGGGATAAATTAATCTAAATATTATTTTTTAATAGAGAAAATTGTTTAAAATAGCGTTATACTAAATTAAGAACTACTAGAAGAAACGGGTGAAATCCATGCATTTAATAGATGTAACCAATAGTTATAAGGATCTAGTTCACAGTCAATTGAATTCGACTAACGTTAATTATGTCAAAGTTTATTCATTAGGCAATACTTCTGTCATCTATACCGAAAGTAATGATGCGATCGGAATTGCCTTGGAGAACCACGATCGTCGTATACGTAAGGAAGAAGCAGAATTTGTAATTAAGCGATTAATCAAAGAGCAAGATCCTTCGTACGTGGTAACCTTCGACAAAAGTCAACACTTAATTGAAATTCATATTGACAAGTAAAAAAGAGAGACGAATGTCTCTCTTTTTTGTTTACAATTTTTCTGTTAGTTTTACATCTGGATACTTGTCTTGGAAAAAGCGTTCAGCAAACTGATTTTCAAATAAGAATAGTGGTTGATCATACCGATCTTTAACCAATAAGTTCCGGCTATTCGACATGGCAGGATCTAGCTGGTCTGGGTCTATCCAACGGGCAACCCGATGGCCTAAACTATTTAATTCCACTTCGGAATTATATTCATTTTTCATTCTGAATTTGAATACTTCAAACTGCAATTGACCAACGGCACCTAAAATGTACTCGTCAGTTTGATAATTACGGTAAAGCTGAATTGCCCCCTCTTGAACCAATTGTGTCATTCCCTTGTGGAATGACTTTTGTTTCATTACGTTCTTAGCAGTTACCCGCACAAAAAGCTCGGGAGTAAATTCTGGCAAAGGAGGATAGACAATTTTATTCTTGCCAGCATAAATACTATCTCCAATTTGAAAGTTGCCAGTATCGTATAAGCCGACGATATCACCAGCCACTGCATCAGAGACTTGGACACGTTCACTTGACATAAATTCAGTTGCATTATTCAACCGGATTGGCTTCCCCGTTCTGGCTAAAGTGACATCAAGCCCCTTTTGAAATTCACCGCTACCAATTCTAATGAAAGCAATTCGATCCCGGTGATTGGGATTCATATTAGCCTGAATTTTGAAAACAAAACCAGAAAATTCTTCGTCATCTGGCGCAAGCGTTTGATCTTCATTAACAACATGCTCTTGCGGAGCCGGAGCTAATTTTACAAAGCTCTTAAGGAACGTCTCAACCCCAAAATTGGTTAAAGCTGAACCAAAGAAGACAGGGGTTTGATCACCTTTGATAATTTTAGCAAGGTCAAAAGTGTTACCAGCTTCTTTGATAAGTTCAACTTCTCCAAGCGTATCCTGGAATTGCGGATTTTGACTAAGTGGTTCATCTTCTGCAAGATTACCATCTTGATCTAAAGGCAAAAAACGATCTGGACCATCTTTGTGATACAGTTCAACTTGATTGTTTGCAAGGTTATATAATCCTTGAAGTGTTTGACCTGAACCAATTGGCCAATTCATTGCCACTCCTTCAATTCCAAGAAGGTCTTCAAGTTCAGCAATCAGATCTAGCGGTGGTCGACCATCACGATCAAGTTTATTCATAAAAGTAAAAATGGGAATGCCACGTTGTTTAACGACCTTGAACAGTTTCTTTGTTTGCGGTTCGATACCCTTGGCAGAGTCAATTACCATTACGGCAGAATCGACCGCCATTAATGTCCGGTACGTGTCTTCAGAAAAATCCTCGTGTCCTGGGGTATCAAGAATATTAATTCTTTTACCGTCGTACTCGAACTGCATAACAGAACTTGTAACAGAAATACCACGCTGCTTTTCAATTTCCATCCAGTCACTAGTCGCATAATGACCGGTTTTACGTGCCTTAACCGTACCAGCACTGCGAATTACACCACCAAAAAGAAGCATTTGCTCCGTTATCGTAGTTTTCCCTGCATCAGGGTGCGAAATGATAGCAAATGTTCTTCTTTTATTAACTTTATCCGTTAGTTGTTCACTCATTAATTTTTCTGCTCTTCTTCCTTTTGCCCTTTATCCGGTATGGTTAATAAGACAGTGAGTAGTCTTGACCGCATCATTCTGCGTGTTGTCAATACCATTCCGTTATCTAATTTGACAGACAATTTTTCACCTTTAGCTGGGATAATTCCTAACTTGGTAATCATATAACCAGCAATCGTGTCAACGTCTTCCATTTCTAGATCGGTTCCAAATTGATCGTTAAAGTCATCAAGGGGCATTTTACCATAAATTACATACTTATTAGGTGCAATCTTTTCAGATAAAACTTCCGTATGATCAACTTCATCATCAATATTGCCCACAATCTCTTCAATTAAGTCTTCAATTGTGGCAATACCAACAACACCACCATATTCATCTGTTAAAATTGCCAACTGTTGCTGCGTTTGTTGCATTTCAACTAACAATTCACTTAAGTCTGTTGTTTCTGGCGCAAAGAGCGGTGGATTCATTACATCTTGGTAAGTAATATTGGCAAAGCCCTTTTCCCAGGCCTTGCGTAAAACAGTTCTAATGTGAATAACGCCAATAATTTTATCCTTGTCTTGTTGATAGACAGGAATCCGCGAATAAGGCTCGCGCAAGATTTCCTTGAGGTTATCTTGCAAGCTGTCACCATAATCTACCATAAAAGCATCGATTCGTGGCACCATGACTTCACGAACCATTCGTCCCTGGAAGTCCAAAACATTGTTTAACATTGAAAATTCGGTATCGCTTACTTTGTGATTATCGTGTAAGTTTTTAATTTCCGCTGTTAAATGCTCTTTAGTTTCTTCATCACTTGCAGGGGAAAATTTATTTTTTAACAAATTAAATAAATTCCCCTTGTCAGGGTCGCTAGCCATATTAATTTCTCTCTTTCTTTAAATAACAAATTTAATATCAACATTATATCATGTACTCACATGATATGTTAGAATAGCACGTAAGAAATGAGGTTTATTTAATGAAAAAAAGTCATGTCTTACTTGTTTTTACCTTTTTACTTTTAATCCCCTACTTGTGCAGCCTCACGATAATTGGAATTGGCTATAATGCTTTAGTCCTGCACTCAGCTGACTTATTTAGAACATCTATCGGTGCTTTCGTTGGCGCCTTAATTATGTTTGCAATCAAAGCCACAATCCAGCGTCCAGTTGACCTATTAGCTGTTGAAGTTGATGATGGTATTTTAAAGCAGCTTTTACGTTTCTTCAGTATTAGAAGGCGACCTCTTTTGCAAATGGCAAACGTTATCTTAGATTTTATTCTTTGTTTTGCCGCCACTTTCGTCGTGCGTGCTTTTCTTACCCTAGACCAAATTGTTGGTAAATCCGTGGGCATTGTTTTTTTAATCATGCTATTATCAACCTGCTTGGGCGCTTATGTTGAATATGATAATCTGTCAATCGACCCTAAACAGCATTAATATCTACTGACTGACTTCCAGATAGAGCATCTGGGTCAGTTTTTTTGTTTCTAAATTAAGCTTTTGTACAAAATAAGGTGTCAAACTGTCCCCAGGGTTTTCATATGTTTGAATTCCTTGTTCGCGCACAGTTTGAAGAAACTGCGGAATCACCATGTTTAAGGGCTGGGCAAAGAAGGATTGATTTTGCTGCTCCCTTTCTTCAACCGCCACCTGAGCCTTAGGAAGCGTAAATTTCATTAATCCTTGTGGCAGCTCAGTTACTTCTGATGTGAGCACGCCATACCAGTACATGAAATTTTCTGGTCCGAAAACTACCATGCTACTACGATTGGTTAGTTCATTATCCGTTAAAAATTGTTGAAACTGCTGATCTTGTTCAAGCTCGATGTTGCAGTTATTATATGTCTTTTGCTCATCAATCATTTGATCAGAAAAAGGACGGCCAACAAAGGTAATTTCTTCTTGTAATTTTTGCATAAGTACTCCTAATATTCAGCTAATTCGTCAAGCGGAATAATCTCTCCCGCCAAAAAGGCATCAATTTCACTACTAGAAAAGCCATGCGTAAACAAATAATTTCGCATTTTTGCTTGACGCTCACTTTCTGGTAAACGCCGAAAGCGCTTATAAGCTTTCACGCCTTGCTTTTTTAGCGCTTCTAATTGTTCCTCATCATTTTGTTCAAGATCAAGACTGGAAATAATTTCCCCGGCCAATGCACTAGAAAAGCCATGACTAATAAGTTTCGTACGCATTTTGCGCTCAAGTTCGCGCTGAGCCAGCTTCCCCACCTTGCTTTTCATTGACTTTAAGACTCGCATTCCTGCATCTTGCCACTCTTCATCGGCAATTTCATCTAACCCTACCTGAATCAGTTCGGGATCCACTCCCTTTTTCAACAGTTTTTGTGTTAAACTCAGCGGGCCGTCGGTTCCTATGCGCAGATTTTGCCTGATGGTTAATTCGACATATTTTTGATCATCTAAGAAGCCCATTTCGGTCAGTTGAGCCACTGCATTTTGTGCCGGTTCATCATCAATTTGATGTTGCTGTAAATATTGCAAAACCTCAAAGACCGTTCGCGGCTCATAATTTAAATACCGTGAAGCTAAATTAGTAGCCTTGGCATCTGCATCATATTGCTTAACTTCTGCTATTTTTTCCGGAGTTAGTTCCTGCCCCTTTAAGAGCACATATTCCGCAACGGTTTGCTCACTAGCTGAAAATGCATATTTACCATCCAAAAAAATGTTATAGCGTCCAGGTCGTTTTTGGCTGCTAACCTTAGTAATTATTGGCATGTTGGTTCACCTTTCTATTAGTCTATGTCCATGCTAGCAAATTTCTTTCATTCTTGCTAAAAACTTTTCTTAGGTAGTACAATAAATTGTTATCATTTTAACGTTTTAATTGTAGAAAGAAAAAGAATGTACCGAAAATTTAACCAAAAAGAAACTAAAGAAAAAGACGTTATCATTACGATTAAACGCTTAGGAATAAACGGTGAAGGAATTGGCTATTACCGTAAGAAAATTATTTTTATTCCTGGTGCTTTACCTGATGAAGTAGTAGTAGCCAAAATTAACAAGGAATACCCGCACTACATTGAAGCGGAACTTGTCCGCATTAAGGAAAAAAGTCCCGACCGGGTAGCATACCCTAAAGGGGTTGATCCTGCAATCGGCGGACTTGAATTGGCTCACCTATCTTACGACAAGCAACTCGAATTTAAACATGACAACGTGTTAGAAGCACTTAAAAAATATCATCCCCGCGGTTTTAGCAAGTATAAGGTTAAGAAAACTATACCAGCGCCGGATGCTTGGCACTACCGGAATAAGGCCCAATATCAAATTGAACGCGACCACGGCAAAACCAAATTGGGTTTATTTGCGCCAAATTCGCACCAGTTATACGACTTACCAGTTATGCCTACTCAAAGCGTGGCAACGCAAAAAACAGAACGGCAAATTAAGGAATTAGCTGAGCGCTTGCATGTTACCATTGCGGGCCCTTACCGCCACACTGATGGGTTAAAAACAATAGTTGTGCGTCAAGCTCAAGCCACTAAAGAAATTCAAGTAACACTAATTACTGTTGGTCATAAAATTAAAAACTTGCTTGAACTAAGCAGTGAAATTATGAAATTACCAAATGTCGTGAGTGTTTACCAAAATGAGACTGATTGGCGCAATCCGCAAGTCTGGGGTAATAAGACTGAAAAACTTGCCGGTAAAAACCAAATTATTGATGAGATATTAGGTAAACAATTTGCTCTTTCGCCGCGCGCCTTCTTTCAGCTAAATCCGGTTCAAACTGCCACCCTTTATTCAAAAGCCCTCAAGTTTTTAGACTTAACCCCTGAAGACACTTTAATTGATGCCTATAGTGGCGTTGGCACGTTAGGAATACTAGCGGCAGACCAAGTTAAGCAAGTTATCGGAATCGAAACCATTGGCGAGGCGGTTGCTGATGCCAATCATAACGTTGAATTGAACAATTTAAAAAATGCTAATTATATTCAGGGAAGTGTCGAAAAGGTACTACCTGAATTAGAGCAAAATGGCGTTCCAATTGATGCTTTAATCGTCGACCCGCCAAGAACTGGTCTGGCTAAACGGTTAATTAAGACTTTACTCAAGGTTAAACCTAAAACTTTTGTGTATATTTCTTGTAACCCTTCAACTTTAGCCCAGGATTTAGTTTTACTTAGTGAAGCTTATAACGTGCGGTTAATCGAAAATGTTGATATGCTGCCACAAACTCCGCGTTGTGAATGTGTCGTTAAATTAACCTTGCGCTAAAATCAGCGAATAAAAAATAGTTGTCGCAAATGCGACAACTATTTTTGTTAGTGGATGAGGCATATTACTGTGTTGTAGATACAATGGTAAATAATGACTGATATTAATAGCGGTCTGAGCAGCCAATATTTATCTTTGAAAATCACTAATTTTCCAAACTATAGAAAATTTAAATTATATCATTACATATTTTTTACTTTACTTTGACAATATACAAATTATGGAGATAAAACCTTGTTTACGTCATTACCCCTAACCACAATTACATCATAGCAGTTTGTGCAAGCGCTTGCAAAGCTTTTGCCCGTTATTTAACGTACTTTGTTAAAAAGTTCTCAATATGTTTACGATATGCCTTGGGATGATTGGCAAAAGACTTGGCATGAGCAGAATCTGCTGCTATCCATAACTTCTTCGGACCTCTTGTCGCACGATAATTTTGGTACACCATTTCTGTTGGAACAAATTTATCTCGATCACCGTGAATAAATAGCATTGGCCGGTGATTTTTGTGGAGCTGAGTGATGCTTGAACCATCTTTCATGAAATAGCCAACCTTCATTTTATTAATACCGCTTAGGATTTCAACTAAAGGAAAACGTGGAAAAGCTGGCATATTATACAAAGCCTTTGCCTCGTGCTCAATTTCATCCTTTACGCTGGTATAACCACAGTCCTCGACAAAAGCCTTTACCTGTTGCGGAAGCTCCAGTCCGCTAACCATCATCGCGGTAGCAGCACCCATACTTAGCCCGTAAACAACAATTTGCTGTTGTTGGCCTTTCTTCTGTAAAAGAAATTCAATCCATTTTTTTACATCATTCTTTTCAGGCCAGCCATAACCGATATATTTTCCCTGACTCTGTCCCTGAGAACGTGGGTCAGGCGTTAACGTGTTATACCCCATCTTGTGAAATAGTGCATCATATTCACCCATATCTTCTTTTGTATCCATGTAACCCGGTAAAACAACTACTGTTTTGCTAGAATTACGACATGGAAGGTAATTTGCCGTTAACTGGTACTGTCCATCTGCTGATTTAATATGCCACTTTTGTTTGGTAGAATCTCTAAACCATTTCTTCTCGTGATAAAGTGGATCTGACTTAGTCAGTTTGCTACTTGAAGAACTTAAGAAGCTCTTTGGACCAGGCACACAAGCCACTTTAAAGAAATAAAATCCTGCACTAATAAATCCGATGCAAATTAGCAAAATGATAACGATTAGTGCAAGCAAAAGCTTTTTGTGCTTTAATTGTTTCAACGATAAAGCCACCTTTTTCAAAAAATTAATATCAATAGTATAACACTTTTAAGTTGTATAGGAATGACTATAATGAGATTAATAGATTTATTGCAACTCACCAATGATTTGAATGATCAAATCAACATCTTTTTAACGATTCATCAGCAAATCAAACCCTTGGCAAAACTTAAAATTTCAAGCAGTGCATGCTTACTTTACCCTGGTCAAAAGCCGATGACTAAAGCCAAAATGACCAAACTGGTTAAAAACCTTCACGGTCGCAATATCCCGTTATATATCATTGACCAGCAAGAAAAAATCAATGTTTACGGCATTCAAATTGTTCCCGAAAATAATTTACTTAAACTAACATAAAAACCGCTTTGCTTTTGTAGCAAGGCGGTTTTTATTTGACAACTGCTGTTGTTTATTACATTAATTTTTAGCGTTTAAATCAGAGCACCACGTTATTTTTGCTTGTATTGCCGGACGTGATCTTTTGTCCCGGCAAAATACCAGTAACCGGGCTCTTCGTCACTATTAAGTTCAATATTATCTTGCGGTAAAACCAATGCCTCATTAAAAATTTGTTCATAATCGGCGATGATAAGCTTTTGCCGCCGCTTAAGCATTTGTTGAGTAGCATTTGCGTCTAAGACATTTTGATAGGCAGCCACAACGCGACCAGCATAAAATTCGCCCATCGCACCTGACCCATACGAAAATAGTCCTACTAATGCCTCAGGTTCAAGCGAACCATTTTCAAGCAAACTTAACAAACTTAAATAAAGCGAGGCCGTATATACGTTACCAACTTCACGACTGTATTTAGCTGAAGCCGTAAAGTTTTCTTCTAAGTGCTTGGTCGTACTTGCGTTCTGCCCTGCGATTGCAAGTTGATTGGCCTTATAACCCATCTTAACAAATGGTAAATGATAAATTAGGGCCGAGAATGCGCTTGTCTTTATTCCTGTTTTTTCTTGATAGGATTTAAAAGTACGCTGGAAAAAGTCCAAGTAAACTTCTTTTGAATACTTGCCATTAACGAGGGCCACGGTCGAATCATTGGGACGCCAGAAGTCATTGATATCTGCACTGTATGCACTATGACCATCTTCTAATGCCAATATTTGCGGTTCAGCCTTGATTAGCATACTGACGCTGCCAGCTCCTTGAGTGACCTCACCGCCGGTTTTGACACCATAGCGCGCAA
The DNA here is from genome assembly GCF_026536055.1 of Lactobacillus sp. B4015. Lineage (NCBI taxonomy): Bacteria > Bacillati > Bacillota > Bacilli > Lactobacillales > Lactobacillaceae > Lactobacillus > Lactobacillus sp. B4015. Next base: position 79,038 of record NZ_JAFNOY010000004.1, on the reverse strand, counting down.
TATCACTACCAATAACAAGCGCACTATGATGCGGATGAAGTCGAACATAATCACGTGCAATCATAATTCCAGCGGTCATACCAAAACACGCTTCTTTAACTTCAAAAGTGCGAACATCTGGGTTAAGCTTAAGCGCACTTTTCACAAATAATGACGCTGACTTTGATTGATCAACACCACTTTCAGTTCCAATAATTAATAACCCAACATTGTTGCGTTCAATTTGATCAAGATACTGCAAAGTAGCATTAATCCCCATTGAAACGGCATCTTGCGTCTGGTCCGCAACGCTCATTTTACTTTGTCCAATTCCAATTAAAAATTTATTGGGATCTTCACCGCGTGCATGTGCTAAATCAACCATATCAACATATTTATTCGGCGTATAAAAACCAATTCTGTCAATTCCTACTTGCATTATTTTCCTCTCTTATCTTAGCCAAAAAACATTCAGCATCACTTACAGAATACTTATTTGCATCAGACATTCTTTTCTTTACCTGTTCTTTTTCTTCTGCAGTTGCCTCCAAATCAGCAACGATGTTTCTGGCTTGTAATTTCATATGACCTGCTTGAATTCCCTTAGTCGCAATTGCTAAAAGAGCGGCCAGATTATTGGCCAAGCCGATTGCAGCAATCACATTCGCCAATTCCGCACTTGAAATATGCTTACCCAAAAGCCGAAAGTTTTGTTGAACATCCTTGCGGGCGCTGATGGAGCCACCAACTGTTCCGATTGCTAAGGGTAACGCAATTTTCCCAAGCAATTTGTCATTTTCGACTGTCCATTTACTTAGACTGTGGTAATGGCCTTTGTTATTAGCCCAGACTCCGCAGGCAGCTTCAATTGCGCGAACATCATTACCTGTTGCCAGTAATACTCCGTCGACACCATTCATAATGCCCTTGTTATTAGTCACGGCCCGATAAGGATCAACTTTGCCAATTTGACTTAATAATGCTATGCGTTTGGCCGTAGCAACGCCACCAACTGAAGCTACATCCAATTCGGCTTTAGCTTCAGTAAATTGACTCGGATAATTAGATAGTATTGCAAAAAGCTTACAGCTTATCCCGGGAAAGCTGCTCAATTCGCTCGCCATAAATTCTAAAATTGAATTAACGCGGTTTGCACCCATTGACTCCGCAGGATCAACTAATACTTTTAAAAAAACCAGTTGTCCGGTAATTTTTTGCACATCAATTTGGCGGACTCCACCGCCATGAGCAACCAAACTGTGAAATTTAGTATTTGCCTTAGCAATTAAATTAGGCAACTCTCTTTGTAAATTAGCTTGCACAAAACCCGAGGTCTTTTGCAAAACTATCTGGCCATAGATGCCATCACGCTGACTGTGTGCTTTGACTCCATGATTTTGAGCAAAAAGATTTGCCCCGTGATTGGCTGCAGCAACAACCGAAGGCTCCTCAGTTACCATGGGAACTAAATAGCTTTTGTTATTTACGAGCAAATTTTGGACGACACCCACCGGTAGACGTAATTGTCCGATAACATTCTCACTCAATTGATCGAGTTCGTGTAATACAGTTGGCTCAATCTCATCTAATTCGATGCCTTTCTGAGATAAAAGCGCGCGTCTTTTTTCAGGGGATAATTCATAAAACTTCGTCATTTTAAAAATCTCTAGTTAATTCGCAAGCAATTGCTTGACCTCCACCAATGCACAAGGTTACCAAAGCTCTTTTACCCTTCAAATGTTCCAAAGCGTTAATCGCTGTTCCTAGAATTCGGGTTCCCGTTGCAGCTAGTGGATGGCCTAATGCAATTGCTCCCCCAGCAATATTCAACTTATCCGCTGGAATTGCCAGGGCTTTTTCGAGCGCAACACATTGACCAGCAAATGCTTCATTTAACTCAATAATATCGAAATCTTCGATCTGACTGGTCGTTTCCTTAAGCAGCTTCTGCACGGCAAAATAAGGTGCAAAGCCCATGTATGCTGGGTCATTGCCTGATTCAGCAAAGGCACCAAGACGAGCCAATGGTTTCAAGCCCAATTCTTCCACCTTGGCAGCCGTTGCCAGAATTATCATGCTGGCTCCATCGCTTAACGGGGATGCATTGCCAGCAGTAACTAAACCATTTTCTTTAAATACTGGCTTTAACTTACTCAAAGCCGCCATATTAGTATCTGGGCGAATATTTTCATCATAAACAATCCGCACACTGTTAGAATCCGCCTTAATTAGCTCACGATCAAAATAGCCGTTCTTTCTTGCAGCAACCGCTTTTTGGTGAGACCGCAAACTAAATTCATCCATTTCTGTTCTTGAAATGTGGCATTTTTCCGCAATATTTTCCGCTGTTAACCCCATTGGCATCCCAGAAAAGGCATCGGTTAATCCGTTAGTAAGCATCTCGCTTTTCATATCCTGCCCAGATTTATCTTGCGCAAAATAAACAGCATTCGTCATACTTTCGGCTCCACCAACTGCGACTAAATCAAAATCACTCATGACCATTTGGCCCTGGGCTAAGCGCACAGCTTTTAAGCTCGAACCGCAAACCTCATTAACAGTAACACTGCTGCTTGTTTCTTTCATGCCAGCGTCCAAAGCGACTTGGCGCGCCATATTTTGCCCTAAGCCAGCCCCTAAAACATTACCCATGAATAAAGCATCAAGCTTTTGGGGATCCAAATTAATGCTTTTAAGGGTTTCAATTAGAGCGAGTTCACCTAAACTGGTTGCATCTTGATCATTCCATAAGCCACGATAACGACCAAACGGCGTTCTTTTAGCAGCAACAACATAAATATCTTTCATTAGTTATTCTCCTAGCAAAATATTCAAATTGCATAATACCTAAATTTGCTAGTTAAAAGTAGTAAATTGAATTAGATTTAGAAAAATTTTACCTAAAAAAGAAACCACTTTGCAGTGGTTTCTGAAATTTTGTTATTTAATTATTTTTTCTTACTTTGTGCCTGCAGCTTTTTCCCTAAGTCAATAATGTATTGCCGCAACTGGTCTTTAGTCTCAGGGTGTTGCAAACCATATTCAATTGAAGTCTCCAGATAATTTTCTTTATTCCCGACATCATGCCGAACACCCTTAAAAACATGGGCAAAGACGCGTTGTGTCTTATTCATGGTATCAATGGCATCGGTTAATTGAATTTCACCGCCCTTATCAGGCTTTTGTTCCGCAAGTATTGCAAAGATTTCAGGAGTTAATAAATACCTGCCAATAATCGCATAGTCACTTGGTGCTTGATCAATTGCAGGCTTTTCAACAAATGACTTAACGTTAATTAGTCCAGGCAAAATTTCATTATCAGGTTCAATAACGCCATATTTCGAAACTTCCTCATGCGGAACAGGCATTACCGCAATGGTCGAGGCATGAGTTTCATTGTAGCGATTAATCAATTGTTTAGTAAGCGGCTCTTTGTCCATCATTAGGTCATCGCCCAACATTACAACAAAAGGCTCGTCCCCAACAAAGCTGCGCCCCCGGGCAATTGCATCGCCCAGACCAGCTGGATATGGCTGTCTAGTGTAATAAATATTAATTCCAAGATGGGTGATCGCCTGCGACATCTTTAACAGACCGGTTTTACCCTTTTCCTGCAAGTTTTGCTCAAGCTCAGGATTGGAATCAAAATGATCTTCAATGGAGCGCTTGTTCTTTCCGGTCACAATTAAAATATCTTCAATCCCGGACTTTTTTGCTTCTTCAACGATAAACTGAATTGTCGGCTTATCTACGATTGGCAACATTTCCTTTGGCATCGCCTTGGTAACTGGCATAAACCGCGTACCAAGTCCTGCAGCAGGAATAATCGCTTTCCTTACTTTCATACCTTATACACTTTCTTTTAAAATTCCTAAAACCTAATATAGCAAATTAAACTGGAAGAATCTAGTCTTTCCGGTGGCGCTTTCTTTGCACATATTCAGCTAAATGTCCTACCGAATACTGCACTTGACCATAGTTTATCGTCACAATTGCAGCATTGACACAAGTTCCAAGCAAAAAGAGGATGGAAGAAATATTAAGCCATAACATGAAAATAATAAAGGTCCCGATTATTCCGTAATTTTCCCAGCTAATGTGGAAGTTATGTAAATAATAACTAAACAGCCAAGATAAAATTAGCCAACCAATTAGAGTCGTAAAAACTCCTGGCCAGATAACCCGTTTCTTTAGTTTTATGTTTGGTAAAAAATAATTTAAATAGTATAAAGCACTGATCAAGATGATCCCAATCACCGGGTAACGGTAGTTAAAGACCTTTTCAATCTCGCCTACTGAAAAAGAAAAAATCGGTCTTAAGAATTCAAGTACTTGCTGACCAAAAATCAAAGTTAAACTAAGTAAGGCAAAAACCAAAATCATCAGGTTAGTCAACATAATGGTAATGGAACGCGTCCAAACAGTTACCTGCCATTTCTGACGTAATTCAATGTCACGTACGCCATAGATTCGGTTCATTCCTATCCGAATCGCATTAACAAGAGAAGATACCGACCAAAGGGCAAGCAAAATACCAAACGAAATGTACCCTGTAGAATTGCTTTTTAACAAAGAATCAATAATTGGCATAATGAATCCCGCAATTCGATCAGGAAAAATCAACTTAAGGTAACTAGCAATAGGTGCTGTATTAATCCGAAAAAGAGGCAAAATGTTTCCAATAATAATGATTAACGGAAAAATTGAAAACAGCACATAATAAGCAATTGCAATTGCGCTAGTCAAGACTTCACCTTTCGTAAATTTAGCTGAAACTGTCTTATAAAACAAAGAGATACGTTGTTTGGCTGCGCCGATTTTTCTACCCATTCAATTTAGTCATCCATTTCATCAAAGTGTGGTAAATACTTTTCGTAACCGTCATAAGGTTTTTGTAAAGTCAAAATTTTGGGGCCATCTTTAGTGATTGCAAAGGTGTGCTCAAATTGCGCTGACTTTGAACCATCTGGGGTTGCATAAAATACCCAATCGTCATTTGGATCAGCAACCGTTTTTTGTTCAATGCGCCAATCGCCTCCCGCTTCAACCATTGGTTCAACGGTAATAGTCATGCCTTCACGTAACCGCAATCCGTGTCCAGCTTTACCCCAATGTGGTACTTCAGGATCTTCATGGATGCTTGGCTGAATGCCGTGACCAACTAGCTCCTTAACATCACCGTAATGATGTTCATCTTCAACGTAATGTTGAATCACCGCACCAATATCACCAATTCGGTTGCCTACGACCGCTTGGTCAATTCCAAGATACATAGCTTTTTTGGTTGTTTCCATAAGGTCACGATCCGCATCCGAAATCTTGCCTACGGCATATGTAGTACAAGAATCAGTTTCGAAGCCATTAAGATTGCAGGTGACATCAACTTTTACTAAGTCACCTTCGTTTAGGATGGTATCTTTACGCGGGGTTGCATGCGCAATTTGATCGTTAACTGAGATGCACGTGCCGTACTTGTAGCCCTCAAAGCCTTGCTCTGACAATCGTCCGCCCCGTTTTTTGACAAATTCTTGGCAGAACTCCTCGATTTTCCAAGTTGTAATTCCTGGCTTAATCACATCCCGAAGGCCCTCAAACATTGACGCCAGTAGACGGCCTGAAGCCTGCATACCTTTAAGTTCACGAACGGATTTAATTGTAATCAAAATTAAACTTCTCCTCTTAGTAAAATGATATTTACTAACATTATAGCGTTTTTTAAAACTTTACTAAAGAATTTCATCAAGACGGTGAAATTATGTATAATATTGTGATAAGCAAAAAAATAAGAAAGGTATGGAGAAGGATGAAGGCTAGAATTGTCTATGCTAGTATGACTGGTAACGATGCCGATATGGCAGATATCTTGGAAGAAGACTTACAAGACCTGGGCTTTGATGTCGAAACCAGTGAAGCAGAATTCACAGATGCTAGTGATTATTTAGCAAGTGAATTGTGCATCTTTGTCACCTACACATATGGCGAGGGTAAAATGACCGATGATGTTGCCGATTTTTATGAGCAACTAAAGGAACTAGATTTAAGCGGTAAGTACTTCGCCGTCATGGGTAGTGGAGACATGGTATATGCCGACCATTTCTGTGAAAATGTTTTTGATTTTGAAAAAATGTTTAAACAAGTTGGAGCAACAGAAGTTACCAAACCGGTAACTATCGAAAATGCACCTGATGATGAGGCAATTTCTGCAATTGACAACGCCGCAAAGGAAATGGCTGATCAATTAAATGATTAAAGAAAAAAACGATAATACATCCAAGTTTAATTCCACAGCTGATCCAACAATTCATCGTTTAGGACAAAATTTAGTCAAAAGGCACCGAAACTTATTCGTTTATATGTTTTTTGGCTTTATTGCTGCGCTAATTAATACTGTAGCCTTCATGGTATTACATAAATACTTGCATAGCCCAGTTTTAATTTCCAATACGATTGCTTTTGTTATTTCAAATCTGGCATCTTTTGTTTTTAATCAAAAAGCGGTCTTTATTAATAACGTTGATCTTGAGCATTCAACCTGGCAAAAATTACTCGTATTCTTTACCTACCGGATTATTAGTCTAATTCCGGACAGTTTAATCATGCTGGTTGGTCTATCTTGGTTAAAACTCAACGCGCTCTTAGTTAAAATTATTGACCAAATTTTAGTTGGAATTTTCAACTACTTGACGACGCGCTCTGTTTTTCAAGCACAGGAAACAACTATGATTGAACGGGCCAAAAAAAGAATACAGACTCATCAAAATAAAAAGGACAATTAAAAGTTTTGAGACCCATTAATTAGGTTCAAAATAGGCAATAAAAAACTGCTGAGCGTCATTGTGAAGTGACTCAGCAGTTTTTTATTTTAAATAATTTCCCTCATTTAGGTAAAATCCCTTGGACGCTTATTTTTATGATCAGAAAAGTAATAAGCAATATCTTCCATAATGCGCTCGGAGGCATGACCATCACCATAAGGATTCTTGGCATTGGCCATCTGATTATAAGCAGTTTTATTTTCAAGTAATTCAAGCATAGCAGAACGGACAGCATCAACTTGCGTGCCCACTAGTTTTAAGGTACCCGCTTTAACCCCTTCTGGACGCTCCGTTGTATCACGTAACACCAGAACCGGTTTATTCAAAGCAGGAGCTTCTTCTTGAACTCCGCCCGAATCAGTCATAATGAAATAGCTCCGCTTAGCTAAGTTATGAAAATCAACAACATCAAGCGGTGGGATTAAATGAATGTGGGGATCATTCCCCAGTATTTCCTTTGCTACCGACTGAACTTTAGGCGACATATGAACCGGATAAATTATCTCGATGTCATTGTGACTGTCAACCACATCACGCATTACTTTAAAGACGCGCCGCATTGGTTCGCCCTGGTTTTCACGTCGATGCATTGTTACTAAAATTATTTTGTGCTTTGGCTTGATTAAATCAAGGACCTCGTGATGATAATCGGCCCGAACCGTCTCATGCAAAGCATCAATTGCCGTATTCCCAGTTATAAAGATATTATCTGCCTTGTGATTTTCCTTTAGTAAGTTTTCTTTACTGAGATTAGTCGGCGCAAAATATAAATCGGCTAGATCGTCTGTCATTTGCCGGTTCATTTCCTCAGGAAACGGTGAATACTTATTCCATGTTCTTAGCCCCGCTTCAACGTGGCCAATTGGCCGCTGTTGATAAAAACTAGCTAAACTTGCAGCAAAACTAGTGGTTGTATCACCGTGAACCAATACAATATCAGGATCTTCCTTTTTAATCACATCGGTAAGATCAAGCAAAACTTTTGCTGTAACTCCTTCAAGGGTTTGATTTTTTTTCATAATATTAAAATCATAATCAGGTGTTATTTTAAAAATGTTCAGAACCTGATCAAGCATTTCTCGGTGTTGAGCAGTTACAACCGTTATTTCATCAAAGCGATTATCTGCTTTTAATTTAAGTACTAAAGGCGCCATTTTGATTGCTTCTGGCCTTGTGCCAAAAACCAGCATTACTTTAATTTTGGTCATAAGATCCTCCTTTTCTATATTAATCATATTAATTTGACAAGAAAAACTCAAGCCGATGTGGTTTAATTATCATAAAAATAAAAGTTGGTGAAAAAATGGGAGTTAATTCGGTTTTACTATTTGGAACTGCACCATTAATTGTAGTTGCTGCCTTTTGCTTAGTTTTCAGTTTTGACGTACGTAAAACACGTAAAAGTCGTCTTCAGTTATTTATTGCAGCAATAGTTGTCTTTTGTTTGATTGCAGTTATCATGTACCGCCTTTTTCGTTCACCACTTGCCTAAATATTTTATTAGTGAAGTTGAAATTGTAATCTACTACCATCAATTTTGATACTTCAAAATAAATTTGACAAACAAAAATTTTATTATTAATATCATCTTTGTAAACGTTTACGAATATTTAAGATTGTTGGTTAACCAATTACATTTACACAGTATGAGGAGATTGCTTTGCTAATTTCACAAGTATTGAATAATAACGTAATACTCGTGGAAGATGGAAGAAGGCAAGAAAAAATAATCTGGGGTCGTGGAATCGGCTTTAAAGTTCATGCAGGACAAAATTACAATCTAAAAACAACTGATAAAGTTTTTTCTGCAATTGCAGAAGATGATAAGTGGCTTGCCTCATTCAAGAAACTTTCTGAAGAGGTCCCGCGTGAATACTTTGAATTAACTGAAAAGATAATTCAACTTGCTAAGGATGAAATTGATGCTAATTTTGATGAGCATCTTTTAATTCCGTTAACAGATCACATCTTCTTCGCAGTAAAGCGATACAATATGGGATTAGCTTTATCTAACCCAATGTTGTTCGATATTAAACGCTTTTTTTCACAAGAATATCACGTTGGTAAACAAGCAGTAAATCTAATCGAGCAAGTATCTCACGTCCCCTTATCTGATGATGAAGCTGGCTTTATAGCCATTCATTTAGTAGAATACAAAATTCAAAAATCAGATAGCTCAGTCAAAAATTTTTCCACTATTATGGAAATCTCAAACGGAGTGAATAATATTATTGAGGCAAAATTTGGGTGCAAATTTTCTGAAAATAGTTTAGCTGTCAGTCGGTTAATGAACCATTTACATTATTTGATTTTACGGACCAATTCGGCTAAACCAGAAAAGGCCAAGCCAGGCGATTCAGAACTCCTAATTTCACTTAGTCATAACAACCGACGTGCCGCAAGTTGTTTAAAACAAGTAGTTGCATATCTGAAAGACCAGTTGAAATATCAGTTTTCTGATTCCGACCAATTATATTTGCTGATTCACATTATTCATATTACTTCTTAATTAAATAAGGGCTTGTTACTTTAAATAGGCAATACCCAATAACCGAGACGTTTTTTGCGTTCAGTTGTTGGGTATTTTTTTGTTAAAAAGTTAGAAGGAAAGTTATGGAAAATTCACAAAAAAAGGAAAGCTTTAAAACAAGACTGTATGCCTTTTTACAAGACTTAGGAAAATCATTTATGTTTCCCATTGCTACATTGTCGGCAATGGGAATCCTCGTAGGAATCGGTAGCGCCTTCACTGCTCCACCGATGATGGCACGTTTCTCTTTTCTACAAAACCATTTTGTTAATATTATCTTTGACTTCATCAATACGGTAGGCAGCTTTGGCTTTACTTATTTACCAGTGATGTTCGCAATGGCACTTCCCTTTGGCTTAGCTAAAAGAAACAAGGGCGTCGGTGCAATTGCTGCCTTAGCTGGTTACATTTCCCTAAACATGGGAATTAACTTTATGCTTAAGCAACAAGGTAAATTAGCTCCTTTAAATAAAATGCAAGCTGCCGGACAGGCAAATGTCTTAGGGATCCAAAGCTTGGAAATGGGAGTTCTAGGTGGAATTTTAGTAGGACTTATTACCTATTATTTATTAGTACGTTACCAGGAAATTAAACTTCCTGATGCTTTCTCGTTTTTTGGTGGTATCAGATTTGTTCCGATTATTTCCGTAATTGTTGAGTCATTTGTTGGCTTGGTAATACCGTTTATTTGGCCTACTTTCCAAAGTGGCATCGTGGCCTTAGGACATTTAATTCAAAATGCTGGTATTTTTGGTCCCTTCCTCTATGGAATTGCACTATCAATTTTAAAACTAATGGGATTGCACCATATCCTGCTTGCAATGATTCGCTTTACTGACGCCGGTGGAACGGCGGTTGTAAAAGGAAAAGTGGTTACCGGGGCTTTAAACATTTTTTATGCTCAGCTAAACGCAGGTGTTCCTATTTCACGTAAAGCAACCGCATTTTTATCACAAGGCTTTATGCCAACATTCATGTTTGGCTTGCCAGCAATCTGTTTAGCAATTTATGTAACTGCTAAACCACAAAACCGAACTCGAATTAAAGGACTTCTATTATCTGCAACGTTAATTGCATTTGTCTCAGGCATTTCAGAACCTACCGAATACCTCTTTTTGTTTATTGCACCAATGCTATATGTATTCCACACTATTTTGCAAGGATTATCATTATCAGTCATGATGCTTGCCGGTGCTTGCATGGGCAATACTGATGGCGGCGTCTTAGACTGGATATTATTTGGCTGGCTTCAGCCTAACTCTAAATGGTGGGTTTTAATTCCAATTGGACTCATTTGGTTCGCCATCTATTTCTTCCTTTTCCGGTGGTACATTTTAAAATATAACGTCAAAACTCCCGGTCGTGAGGATGCTGGTGATGTAGTAATGACCAAAAATAATGGAATTTATGACCCAACTGTAATTCTGGAAGCGCTAGGCGGACAACAAAATATCGTTTCTCTTGATAATTGTGTAACTCGTCTTCGACTTGAAGTTAAAGATCCACAAAAAATTGACGAAGATAAACTTAAGCAATCTGGTGCTTTAGCAGTAATGAAAGCGGAAAAGTCGGTTCAAGTTGTTTACGGTGCCCAAGTTCAGAGCGTCAAAGACGGCGTTGAAAAACTAATGAATACAAAGACAGTAGAATAGAGGTTATAAAAGTGACACAATATGATTTTGACACACTAGCAGATAGAACAATCGATAACGCCCGTAAATGGGATAAAAATATTGTTCACAAAAAATTTGCCCATGCTCGTGCGGACTTTATTCCGCTTTGGATTGCGGATATGGACTTTAAAGCTGCGCCAGAAATTCGACAAGCTTTAGTTAGAATGGCAGAAAATGGTGCATATGGTTATACTTATCCGACAGAAAGATGGTACCAAAGCGTAATTAATTGGCAATTAAGACGGCACCATAATCGCGTTGAACACGACTGGATTACCTTAGGATACGGAACCGTTCCCAATATGCATGTTATTATTCAAGCCTTGCTGAAGCCTAATGATGCGGTTTTATTAAATACTCCCGTATATGGCCCCTTTGCCTATGCCGCTGAACATAATCAACGCAAAGTAATTAGTATTCCATTAATTAAGGAACACAACCGCTATCAACTTAACTGGACCAAAATTGAAGAAGCAATGAAAACCCAGCATCCCAAATTGACCTTTTTCTGTAATCCTCATAATCCTTCAGGTCGAGTCTGGAACAAAGAAGAATTAACCCAGATGGCCCAACTATGTCAAAAATATCATGTTTTGCTTGTATCAGACGAGGTTCACTCCGAACAGATTATGCAGGGCGAATTTGTCAGCTCCCTACAACTTGATCGGCAATATCTTGATAATTTAGTAATGTTTACTTCTCCAAATAAAGCTTTTAATTTGGGTGGGTTAAAGCTATCTTATTCAATTATCCCTAATCCAGAAATTCGCCAAAAGTTGCGGCAGCAATATGCTCGTAATTCAGTAACCTCGCCCAATGTCCCCGGCCAAATTGCTATGACGACAGCTTATGAAAAAGGTGATGCTTGGCTTGACCAATGCACAAATTACATTAAAGAAAATTTGGCAATTACCAAAGAGGCAATCAAGAAAAATTTTAAGGGTTGGCAAATGATGGAAATGGACTCATCATATCTTCCCTGGGTTGATATTTCTGAAAGTAAAATTGATATGCACACGATCGCCAAAATCATGGCGGAAAAAGCTGGTGTAATTGTTGGAATTGGTGATGATTATGTCGCAAATGCCGATAACTTCATCAGATTAAACTTGGGAACTTCGCATGCGCTCATTAAACAGGCAATGGAGCGAATGGCTGAAGTTTGGCAAGAATATCAAAATTAATTTTAAGGAGACAACATGGTTAACTTATTCAAGAAAATTTTTACTAAACCAGTGGAGCTATTTGCCCCAGCTACAGGGAAATTCCTTTCTTTAAATTCGGTTCCAGATAAGATGTTCGCACAAAAAGTCATGGGAGATGGTTATGCGGTTGAACCGGTTGAAAATGATTTATACTGTCCGCTTAATGCCACAATCACGAACATTTTTTCAACTAAACATGCAATTTCATTAACGACAGATTCAGGATTAGAAGTACTGTTACACCTTGGCCTCGACACAGTTGAATTAAATGGTAAGCCCTTCAACATACTGGTCAAAAAAGACCAAGCAATAAAAGCCGGGGATTTACTTGGTACAATGGATCTTAAGCAAATAATGGCTGCTGGGAAATCACCTGATATTATGGTCATTTTTACCAATATGACAAAAATTAAAAAATTATCAATCAATTCCCCAACTGATGTTCAACACGGAGAAAAAATTGGTGAAATCACATTAGCTTAAATCTTATTTTCGTCAAAAAATACCGCAGAAGATATACTTTTGCGGTATTCATTGTCTTATTAAAAAATTTTCGTATTTAGTAATTTTAGCAGCGGAATGAAAAAGTAAACATATTTTCAATGTGCATCATTTAACTCTTAAAAATATTTCTGTTGTATAATTTCGGTAGAAAGCATGAAAAGAGGTGAATAAAATGAGTAAAGAAGAAGTTACAAAAAATGTTTGGGTTACAACTCACGGCGATCAATGGGCTGTTAAGATTGCAGGTGAAGAGAAGCCTTTAAAAATATTTGATCGTAAAGATGATGCATTAGAGTTTGCCAAAAACCGTGCAAAAAAAGAAAAAACCGAGTTAATTAGCCAAAAACGGGACGGTAAAATTAACTTAAAGAATTCTTATGGCCATGATGATCCTTATAAAAAAGGCTAAATAACCAACTAATCTTACAAGCAATTCTATCTATTGATAATAATTATCACAGCTAAAATCCATTTATATTAATGGATTAGAACTATAATTAGTACTCTATTTATACATTTCACGTTAACTTTAGATGTTAATTCAAAAAAGCAAATAAATTTTTCGTAATGTGGTCTGATCTTCCAAAAGGAAATCAGACTTTTTGTTAATTAAAAATTATTTACAACAATTTATATAGTAACTAAATAATATTCAGCTAAAATTATAAAGCTTGGTAGATTAAGAATGAAATTGATCCAATATTGAAAATGCATCAACAAATATATCCAGCTGTTAGCTATTTTTAATGACCCCGGTGAGATTCGAACTCACCTCTACGGTTTAGGAGACCATTGTTCTATCCAGATAAACTACAGGGTCATAGTAAATTAACTTTACCAAATTTAATTGATAAAAGCCAATTTTTTTAGTAATTAATATTGCCGTGTAAAATATGGTTCTGGATTGTTAGTGTCGGCAATTTTATCAGCCGCGAAAACAAAAGGCGTCCAGATTGCCAGAGCAATAAGCATGTTAACAATGCACAAAACGATGGCACGCCAATCATAATTACAGGCCAAAAATGGTCCGATAATCGGGGGCACGATTCCAGGCACAGCCGCTTGAACCGGGTTAACTAGTCCCATTAAAGTTACCCAATATGAAAACGCAACGTTGACAACCGGTGCTAAAACAAACGGGATGAAATAAACTGGGTTCAAAACAACTGGTAAGCCCAAGACAATCGGCTCATTAATGTTAAAAACACCCGGAGCAAGGGCCACTTTGGCAATAGTACGGTAATCACTTCTTTTTGAAAAAAGCAAAATTGCCACAATTAACATTAAGGTACCGCCAGCGCCACCGAACCAAGCAAAAGAATCAAAGGAACCACGAACCCAAATAAAAGAAGCGGGTCTGCCGTTACGCACCGCGGTTACGTTAACATTTTGTGCTGTCAGCCAAATAGAATCAAGTAGCGGTGCCCAAACCCCTAAGCCATTAATGCCAAAAAAGGCAAAAACCTGCACTAACAAAGTTACCAAAAGTACCATGCCAAAGCCCTGGCCTAGTTTTACTAGCGGCGTTTGAATGGAATGCAGCAGCCAATTACCAAAAAAGGTCCCGGTAATAGTTTGAAAAGCGAAATTAATCATTCCCACACAAAAAATAGCAATGATTGCTGGAATTAGTGAATCCAGCGCCATCTGTTCTGCATAGGGCAAGGTTGTCGTTAGATTAAGTTTAAAACGAGCTTTTACGCAAAGTGCAAAAATTGAAACACCGATTGTCCCAAACAAAATGGCGGTAAAAATTCCGGTCGTCGAGAACTGAGAAATATCAAAGGAATGATGGAGTAAAACCATTTTTCCACCTATGTGATATTTAGTTAGGTTCGCAATACTCATCGCTAACGATGATAGCGAAACAATCGCACCCGCAATTGGATCTACTTCCATGCTTTTGGCTAAATGATAGCCTAATGACATTGACAAAAATAAGGCAAATAAAGCAAAAGTCCCACGCCAAACCACATCACTAACCAGCATTAATGGCTGCATTATCCAAGCAAATGTTTTCCATCCCAAGTTGATTTTGGCAGCTTCGATTAAGCTTTTAACTAGAACCGCAATTGAACCGGCAATAGTGATTGGCATTACCGAAACAAAGGCGTCGCGCAAGGCAACCAGCCAGGTAGTCTGACCCAATTTATTTGCCAAAGGCAAAAGATAGTCCTCTAACCAAGCAACTAATCGACTCATTTTTACTCCTTCTTTTTTAAATAATGAGGGTGATAACCCTTATTTTTGTTGCGCCGTTTCTTGTGTTTTTTCTTTTTAGCCAGTTCACTTTGACCAGCCTTATTGTCCCCACTTTTAGCAATAACGGGCTTTTTTTCAGGTTGCCTTGTCACCAACTTATTGCCCGCAAAATAAACTCGCGTAATTTGCACCGTTTCTTCTAACAGCTTTCTTAAATCACGCTGATCATGGTCATCACCCAAGGCAACAACAAAACCTCTAGCACCCATTCTTCCGGTTCTGCCTGCCCGGTGTAAATAAGTGTTGGTTTCGCTAGGAATATCGTAGTTAATAACGTACGTAACGCCAGGTATATCCAAACCACGCGCAGCTAGATCAGTTGCAAGCAGTAGCTTACTTCGACCAGCTCTAAAATCGAGCAGTGCCTGTTCCCTTTTTTGTTTGCCAAATTCATTTGCTAATAAACCAAATTTAGTTTTGGTATGAGCAAGAATTCCCGCAAAACGCATCAATGTCTGGTTCGAATCAAAGAACAAAATTCCCTTAAAATGTTCTAGGCGCATTAAACGCTGAACAAAGTCGATTTTATGAGCATTGTCAATTTGTAAAAAATAATTTTGCACTGTAGTCGTTTGCTCAGAGCGTACATCAACGAGGACAAACTCCCGGTCAAACAACTTAGCAGCATTTTGCGTGATTTCTGATTCAGTGGCACCAAATAATAAAATTTGCGAAGTAGCTGGCATATTCTGCCCTAAAGAGCTAAGGAGCTCCATTTTGCTAAATTCTAAAATATCATCAGCTTCATCAATGACTAGCGTTTGGATTTGTTCAGTTTTAATTCGGTTGCTTGAATAAAAATCAAAAAATCTTCCGGGCGTAGCAACAACCACTTCTGGATGTTTTTTCTTTAAATTATCTTCTTGCCTTTTACGGTTTCCCGCACCAACTAAGGTGATACCCGCTAAACCTAGTGCATGAATAAAGGGATTGATCGCATGGCGAATCTGCACGGCCAATTCTGTGGTTGGAGCAATGATTACCAAGCTATTTGGTTTTTTCTGCTCGATTCGCTCTAAAGCTGGTAACGAATACGCCAATGTTTTTCCCGTACCAGTTTTAGCAAGCGCGATCAGACTAGTGCCGTCAAGTATTAACTGACTGGTTCGCGTCTGGATTAATGTGGGCTCTGTCAGGCCTAATTTTGTCAATGTAGATTTAATTTCTGTTTTCATTATTGTGTCAACTGTCCATATTTCTGTTTATATTGTGATACTGAGCCATTATAAGCTAACATGGTTACGCCATCTTCAAGTCCCTTGACCCCTTTAACGCGACCGTTGTTGGTATAGCGCCAAAATGAGTACCGCAATTTATTAGGGGCTTTTTTACCTGAGGTAATAAAAAGAACATTCTGGGGAAAATACTTTTTATACTTTATTTCGACCTCAACCATTACTCTTTTCCCTTGCGCGCTTAACATGCGGGTAAACTGAGCCATTTGCTTTATATAACGAATGCTGCGGTCATTAACCGCAGGTTCAATCAAAATTGGCAGACTCCCTGTATTTATGCCTACCTTTTTCATAAAATATTGATAATGTTCCGTAGGAGTGGATTCATTACTATAAAAAATACTAGTTCCGAAAGCTAATTTTGTTCCCAAAATTTGGTCACGGTAAGATAAATAATCATCATCAAAATATGAGCGACCCTGGGTACTTCTCAAGTAGACAAAAGAGATCCCATTTGATTGCAACTCATGTAAGTCAATGTAACCAAAATTTTGATTTAGCTCTACGCCAATTGCACTTGAATTAGAATTCGCAGGCAAAGTTGTTTGATTGCGAATATTTAACGTGCCAGTAATCAGTAAGCCAATTGCAACCATTAGCAGCAATATAATTGCTGGTAACGTGTATTTATGATGAAACCTTTTCATCTTTACCTCCAGCTCTTTATCTGCTAATCCATTATAACAATATTCCGCAAGCAATTGATATATCCAACAACTAGCAAATCAGCAAAAAAATGACCAGCCTTTTGTGGCTAGTCATTTTCTTAACAGTTAGTTACTTAGTCTTCAACGGGATAAACTGGTCTTTGCCCATTTAAAACGCGCTTAGCATCTGTCATGCTTTGCTTAATCATATTCTTAACCGAGGTCTTGGTGTAGTATGCTGAATGAGGTGTGAAAACGACATTAGGCATTTTTACCAATTCGCGGTAATCTTCAGGTAATTCTGAAATAGTGGTAAACTTTTTCATCACAATTTCTTCCTCACCCGTCATGACATCAAGTGAAGCACCAGCAATTTCCTGGTTTTGCAATGCAACAATTAAATCGTGCGTATTAACTAGTGGACCCCGCGCAGCGTTAATCAAGTAGGCAGTATTCTTCATTTCCTTGAATTGCTTAGCACTAATCATATTTTCAATTTCAGGTTCAAGTGGCGTATGCAGGGTTAAAATATCAGCTTCTTTAATCACAGTATCGAAATCAGTGTATTTAAGGAATGCTTCGTTTGCTGGATTTTCAATTAAGTCGTAGCCAATTACCCGGGCACCAAGAGCATGAAACATTTCGGCCACAGCAGTACCAATTCGGCCAACTCCAATAATACCAACTGTTTGATTGTAGATTTCATCGCTTATTAAACTTGCTTCACGAATAAAATTCAAATCTTCCTTTTCATTTTTTAGAATTGGACCCCACTTGCGCAATAAGTACATTGCAGAAGTTAAAGTGTTCTCTGCCACAGCTCTTGGCGAATATGCAGGTGTATTTGTAATCAGAATATGATATTTGTGGGCATAATCAAAGTTAATAATATTAAAGCCAACTGACCTCAAAGCAATGTGATTAATGCCATAGGAAGCCAACTTTTGGTAAACTTCTTCATCATTAATGTCAAAAATCTGTAAGACACTAACAACATCAAAACCTTTGGCTTGTTCAACTGTCCCGGCTTCTAGTTCATCATCAGTTGTTTCAAGATCATCATCTGGATGTTCTTTATTCCATTCATCAACATAAACCTTTTGTTCCGGCGTCATATTGTAAAGTAATGCTTTCATTCATAAATCCTCCTTTTTTGGATAAATTAATATAGTTACCATTTTATCTAAAATTAGTAAAAAATTAAAGATTTATTTGAGCATTTTTACAATAGACATTACAAATTACATCATGATTTATATCTTTTGTTCCATCTTGATTATTTTTACTTTTAAAACTTTTCGAATCCACGGAAAGTGAGCTTTCATTTCATAAAACTCTGCTCCTTTTCCTAAGAATTCCCCTGTTCCAGTAATATGAAAACCAGCACCAGGGCCGGCAGTTCCTTCAACTTTTTTTGATCCTACTGTCAATAGAACTGTTCTGTCCTTAGCGAAATCTTTTTCAATACTATGCATCCCAGCTGCTGGAATATATAAGCAATTATTCTTTTCGTCAACTTTAATATATGACATCCAAGTATTGACAACACTTGCAGGATGAGCATTGATAGTGACAATTGTTACTGGGCCTTCATGCTTCATTAATTCTAAAAACTTTTGCTCCATTTTTTCTCCTTTAAACAATAAAAAGAAGTTACTTTTAATAAGTAGCTTCTTTTTATTATAAAACACTTGTTCGTAAAAGCAATAGTTTTGTTAAAATTAATATGCGCGTTCACCTTTTTTGTAAACCGCCTTGTCTTTTTGCACAACTGCACTAATATTCTCCAACGGATTTTCATCTAAAACTAAGAAGTCGGCAAATTTCCCCTTTTCAAGCGTACCATACCTATTGTCAATTTTCATTAATTTAGCCGAATTCAGACTCGTTTGTAAGGCTTCCAAATTAGTAAAACCTTGTTCTACTAATAATGGCAACTCTTCGGGCGTCATCTTAAAGTCATTAAATGGCGTTCCAGCGTCAGTTCCTAAGGTGATTGGCACACCAGCATTTTTGGCATTAGTAATATTACCGCGCAAATCTTTCCAAGCTGCCGTAATTTTAGCCATTTCCCATTCAGGAATCTTACCAGGCGCATATTCAATAAATGCCCAGGCACCAACTATAGTTGGCGTTAAGTAGGTCCCTTTTTCAAGCATTAACTTAATTTCTTCATCGTTTACATAAAAACCATGCTCAATACTGTCAACGCCAGCCTTAATTGCGTTTAAAATTCCGGGATTACCCTCAGCATGGGCAGCTACAATAAGCCCTTTATGATGAGCTTCCTCGACTGCAACCCGAATTTCTTCTTCACTTAATTGCGGATCATCCATAAAGTCGTTTTCAGTCATGACGCCACCTGTTGCCATAACTTTAACTGCTTTTGTCCCACGTTTAATGCCTTGACGGACAGCCTTACGCATTTCGTCTGGTGAATCAACCAAATGCCCAAAGTTTGGCATATCACCATGTCCGCCAGTCATTGAATATGGGCGACCTGATGGCATAATTTCCGGCACCCTCGTTATTTTGCCATCTTTAATGAGCTTGCTCAATTCAATGTCAATATCAAACGTGCTGCCACATTCACGAATATAAGTAACTCCAGATTTTAACAAATCATGCAAATTACTTAATGCGCGAACAACTGCTGCCACTTCACCGGTTTCAGTTCCGCCATCTGCGGTCAAAGGATCCATAATGATATGAGTATGACAATTGATCAGTCCCGGCATGACATACTTATTTTGTAAGTCAACCGTTTTATCTGCTTCAGGTTCAGTGTTTGTTCCAACTTCAACGATTTTGCCAGTTTCATCATCAACCACCAAATAAGTGTTAGGACGAATATGGTCAGTTACTCCATCAAACAAATTTACGTTAGTAAAGACAGTTTTGGTCATCTAAATACCTCCAAAAACAAATTAAAAAGCACCCGTTCCTTCAATAAGGACGAGTGCTTCGCGTTACCACCTTTAACTTTATTTATTACTCACGTAATAAATCTCACTAGCTATCTAACAATAGCTTGCAATAATAACGGATGCAATTCCGCTACTGGCTAACTTTCACCAGCAGTCATCAAATAGAAGCCCATGTTCATTATCTGTTACCTGCTAGCTTTCACCAACTGCCAGCTCTCTTTATTGGTTACCATGATAATTACTCTGCTTTTCAAGATGAAATTATTAAATTAACTTTTAAGTTAGCATTCTACTTTGAAGTTGTCAATAGGTTAAGGTTATTTTAATTGATACCTTAAACCTTGTAATTAATTACTTTGACCATTCTCTTCCTTTAATAATTCTTTCTCATAAACTTTCATAAATGGATAATATAATGCCATATCTAATAAAATTAAAATTAGAACTAAAGCAGTTGCACGCCAATCCATAGTTGATAAAAACGCACCAATTGGAGAAGGCATTTGCCAAGAAAATAAAGCAAAAGTTTTCTTAACTATTCCTAAAGACATGGCTAAATAGCTAATAGCCGCATTTAGTACAGAAGTAAAAATAAAAGGAATAAAAAAGACTGGATTTAGCATCAATGGTGTTCCAAAAATCATCGGTTCCGAAATGTTGAATAAGGCTGGAATAAGTCCAACTCGACCAACTGTTTTCATTTGCTTTGACTTAGAAAATGACATGATTATAGCTAATGCTAAAACCGAACCACAACCACCGATAATAACAAAATACACCCAAAAAGGAGTGGTAAAAATTCTTGGCAAAGCCTTACCTGCTAATTTAGCTGATGCATTGATTGATAAATTACCATCACGTATTGGCCCTAGTATACCCGCTAATGCTGCATCGTGAATACCGAAAAACCAGAAAAGATGAACTAAAATGGTTAAGAAAATCGTCGCAGGAAGACTATCTGCTACTTTAAAGCTTGGAGAAAGGAAGCCGTAAATTGCTTTAACTGCTGTTGTGTGATTACTCTGGCAAATAATGAAAATAATAGCATCAACTGCTAGAATAACTAGTGCTGGAACAAAAGAAGCAAAACTTTCTGATAGAGCAGAAGGAACACCCTTTGGCATTTTTATTCGGCCAAAGTCATGCTTACGCATAAAATGATATGCTTCCGTAGTAAGAATTGCGATTAAAATGGCAATAATTATTCCGCGTCCATCCCAATAACTAATATCAACAATATTTCCTGTAAAACCAAGTTTTTTAGGATCAAAAACGAGCATGAAAAAGCCCGCTAATGAAAACATAATTGGAGATAGTGGATTTTCCTTATAGTGTTGACAGAGAAAATAGGTAATGCCCACACAAATAAAGACAGACATTGCGCTCATTGAGATAGCACTCAGCCAACTTAAAGTAAGAGAATTCTTTTGGGCAAATTTAGCCCATAAAATCAAAAAGTGATTACTGTTTCGATCAACAGGAGGAGCGGCACCAATAATAACAAAAATTGAGCCGAACAAAGTAATCGGCAAAAGGGTCATAAATGTATCTCTAATCGCAGCTAAATGACGTTGATTAGCCATTTTATTAGCAAAAGGAGTAATATATTTATCCATCCAAGAAGTTATACTATTAAGATCCATTTTGATTGCCCCCTATAATTTCTTTCGATTAATTAAATCACCGTTTGAGGCAATTATCTTTTTATACCAATAGTAGGAAGCTTTGGGTTTCCTTTTTAACGTTGAAAAATCAACTGCAACCAAACCATAACGTTTTTCAACACCATTCATCCAGGAATATAAGTCAAAAGGTGACCAAGTAAAGTATCCACGAACATCAACACCAGTATCCTGGGCATTCATTATTGCATTAATGTGATCATTCATGTACGAAATACGATAGTCATCTTTGACTTGTGATACATCAATGTTCTCCCGAAAACCAACACCATTTTCAGTAATAAATATGGGTAACTTATATTTATTGTATGCTCGTATTAAGCCCTCTTCGAGCCCTTTAGGGTAAATTTCAGTGTCCCATTCAGTATATTCGCTATTTGGATCCATTACTTGTTCAAACCAATTTTTAATGCGCATTTGGGTAGAGCCTTTTTTCCCTGAATTATTAAATACCATCTTGGTCCCACCATTTGTATATGGTTTTACAAGAGTTCTCGCGTAGTAATTAAGTCCTAAAAAGTCAACTGTATTTTTTTGAATCGTTGTAAGACAAGCAGGTTTTATGAAAGATATATCACAAGATTCAGCGAGTTTAGAAATTAAATCAATTGGGATTTTGCCTAAGGCAGCAGTATCCAATACCCAATTATTGGCATAATTGTCAGCATTACGCATAGCAATTTGTGTCTCAATCGTTTCATCTATACCATCTACTGGAGAATAACTATGCACAATCCCTATTTTGCCATGATAATGATCTGCTCGGAATTTACGAATAGCTAAAGCACTGGAGTACATAACATTAAAGCCACATTCAACGGTATGTTGTAGATTTTTTTCACCGGGAGGATAATTTCCAATTAAATAACCATTAACTGTAAACCACTTCGGTTCATTAAAGGTTGACCAATAATAAACTCGATCACCAAATGCTTTAAAACAAACTTGCGCGTAATGGGCAAAAGCATTACAGATATCCTCATTTAACCATCCGCCGACTTCTTGCCAGTATTGCGGTAAATCCCAATGATATAGCGTAACAAAAGGAGTAATTCCTTCTTTTATGCAACAGTTAATTATTTTATTGTAAAAAGCTATTCCTTTCTCATTAATTTCGCCTTCACGATTTTTGATAATTCGAGGCCAAGATAAAGAAAAACGGTAGGCATTTTGTCCACCCTCCTTCATCATTCTAATATCTTCCTCAAAATGATGATAATGATCACTTGCGACATCACCATTTTCTAAATGATTCTCATGCAAATAATGATCCCACATTGATTCAGCCTTATTGTCAACGTTCCAAGCTCCTTCACATTGATATGAGGCTGTGGCTCCACCCCATAAAAAGTCTTTTTTCATTTCAAACTCCTAAAAATAATTTTTGAATAAAGTGTAATTTTGTCAAAATTACAGTAATATAGATTATCAAAATGGCAACTAGGCCTAGTTTATCTCCAATTACCTATAGTTCGGAATTTAGGGTTCCAAAGTAGAAACGGCCGACCTTATTACGACGATATACAGATAACGCATTAGCTAATAATTTCATTCTAGCAAAGCAAACTTTATTGTTCAATACCTTTTAAAACACTACTCTCTAATCATAATTAGATTGTAAAAGAAACTTTTTTCTTTAAAATAGCTACAATATGTTTAATTTATCAGATATGATTTCTCGAACTTTCTAATTCAATCGTTTTAATTTAAAAAATAAACAGTTAAGTAAATGTAAGCGAGTTCCAACCTAAAATTCTTCAAATTTAATTGTTCGTAAAAGCAATTCCCATTTTTGGTCAAAATAATACATTGGTGATCAAAAATGAAATCTATTAATATTATTATTGTAAATAATAATAAATCAGCTTAACAGCAGTTTAAAATCTTATTACAAACGGCCGTTGGCAAAAACCAGTGTAAGGTTCATAGTACGTCAAGCCACACATATGCAATTGTAATAACTTTAATACATGGAAATGAATTTAAAAACAAAAGCTGACAGTCGAGTCATAAAGGCTAAAGTTAATCCGACATAATTTTGGTAACGTAAACCGGATTACCATGTTCTTTAATCAATTTGATCAAGTCACCACTATTAAGCCAGATAGTTGCTGTATTGTCATTGGGATGCATTCCAATAAGAGGCTGTTGCAAAAAATAAGCATCCAAGTATAGTGGAATCTGCACATCTGCATTATTTAGTAACGATAAGGGCGTGACAGAGCCAGGCGTGACTTGCAAAAACTTTTTTAAATCTTCTGGTGAAGCAAAAGTTAACCGCCGCGTGCCGAATTTTTGGCGAAATTGCTGCAGGTTAACTTTTTTATTGCCATTAACCGTCAGTAAATAGTAATGCTTTTTTTGGTCGTCGCGAATAAATAAGTTTTTCGCATCGGCTTCAGGATGAGGCAAATGTAAATTAGCTAAATCGGCCATATTGAAAACAGCTGGATGATCAATTTTTTCATAATTAATCTGATGCTGATCAAGGTAACGTAAAGTTTCTAATTTATTCATGACTGGAATCCCCCTTTGTTCGTAAAATTAAGACATATGCAATGCCAATCAGCACAACTGTAACGACCGTAGTTGAAGTTAGCATAATAATTGTCCCGTAACTTTGGACAATTGCTCCAATAATTGGATTGATGATCATCGTGACTAAACTAGTGGCAAAGGACAAGCCAGAAATAAAAGTTGCACGAGACTGATCGCCAACCCACAAGTTTAGCATTTGCATGACCACCGGATCTAAAATATCTAACGTAATATACAGTAAACCGGCACCTAGCAAAAAGAAATACTTGTTGCTCTGCAATTGCAGCCCGGTTGAAACTAATAATATACTAGCGATTAAAATTGTTAGCGTTGAAAACTTTAATTTAATTAAGCGATATGCCTGTGTGGCTACTAGACCACCCGCAAAGCTAAACAACATAAAGACGCTGCCGTTTGCGGACGCATCGAAACCCAACTGGGAAAGATAATTGGGTAACAACATGAAAATCGCATTGACAACGGCTGTGATGATAATCATAAAAATAAACAAAAAAAGAATGTTTGGCGAATAAACCATATCTTTGAAAACTGACAAAATACTTTTTAACATGCTCGAATATGATTCTTTTGCTTCATTTTCAGATGTCGCAATCTTTTTCTGTTCTTTTGTGACAGCGATAATGGAAATTGCTCCGAGTAAAAACAATGACTGAAAAAGGTACGGCATTTTGACATTAAGGGTAAATAAATACCCACCAACAGCCGTCGCTAGCCCGAGAATAATTGAGCTAATCAATTGCATATTCCCGCGGATTTTGCCGTAACTGTTTTCTGCACCATCATTGCGGATGCCCTCATAAAATAAAGCATCATCAGCACCACTGGTTAAGGCATTGGCTATTCCTTCCAGCCCAAAAGAAAGTACTAAAACTGGGAAAACTAGGTTTTTAGGTAGAAAAAGCGCAGAAATTGTTATTAGTGGCGTTAGCACTGAGACCAATAGACCTGCAAGCACTACTTTCTTATTTTGAAACATATCGCTCAAAACACCACTAGGAATTTCTGCAAAAAACTGGGCAAACATATAAATTGATTCTAACAGTGAAAATTGTACTAAATTTAGCTTTAAAATTTGAACAACAAATAACACGCTGATTATGCGGGAAAAGCGTGTATTTTTAAAGGCTGTATAAAGGTAGTATTTAATTGTATTGGTCATTTTTTAAGTCCGGTGGTATGATGTTGAAATTATTTAACGGATAACATTTCCGTAAAGGCTAAACTTGGGATTTTTGTTAAAATTAGATTAACATGATTTAAGGGCTTTGTAAAATGGGTATTAGTTTATAACTAAAAGACCTCGCCTCAACACAATTACCAAGGCGAAGTCTAGTAAAACTAATTAGCTTTATGCGTCAACTAGATTTTAAGAAATTAGTAAAGATTTTATTTTTTATTTATCAAAACTGGTTTGAAAATAAAGCTTTTTAACACATCATGCTTTATGCAATCTATTTAGTCTGTTGACAAAATTCTTTTTGGATTATCAACTATCATTTTATTAAATACTTCTTCTCCAAGCTCTGATTTTAAAGTGTCTTTTAAGGTAGTAATAATATATCTTAATCCGGGTTGCCCATTATAAGATAAAAAATATTTTTTTCTACCCATATCTCCTGCTAAGCAAATATAATTTTCATATCCATCCCTAACTAACTCACTTAACATTTGGACTCGTTTTTGATCATGACTACTAAGTTCACGGCCCACATGGTCAAAGCTAACACTGGCTCCTGTATCACATATTTTTTCAATGTAGGTGATGTCTTTCATAATATCGACATGACTTAAACAAATGTGACTTAAATCTGCTCCTTGAGCTTTCAAAATTTTCAACTGCTCAAGGGCCATTGTTCCCTTATCACAATGTGTGATCATTGGAATATGAGTGTCATGCTGCACAATTCCTTCAATTTGCAAAATTCTTTTTTCTCTTTGAGTAATTTTTTTATAACTTGTACCAGCTTTCATAGCAGCTGGTAATAAATGATGTGAACTAACGCCATTTGTTATTTCGCCAACTAAAAAATCATAAATTTGTTGGTCAGATAGCTCATCAATCCATTTGGGCATAAACTTTTCTTTATGAAATCCCGTTACAAAGCAAACATTTATTCTAGCTTTTTTTGCTATGCTTTCTAAAGCAATTGGATTTCTACCATAATTAATCGGAGTTAAATCAACGATAGTCTTACCACCATAATTTTTAAAATCAACTGCTTCTTCTACACTTTTATCAACATCGTCGAAAGTATAATCATAATATTGAGGTAATGCATTTGGAATCACAAACAAATGATCATGAATATAAGTGATACCCAACTCTTCTGACGAAACAGGTCCATTAACTGTGTTTATCATTATCATCACCATTCAGCGATAGTGCCATCATAGTTAATCCAAGAAGGGTTATTCCACACTAAGCCTTGTTGAGCAACTTCTTTAATTTTATCTTCGTCCATCTCAATCCCTAAGCCCGGCTTTTTAGGGATGTTCACAAAACTATTCTGATACTGAAAAATTTCCTTATTTTTAACAAAATCAAGCAAATCAAATCCCTGATTATAATGAATACCCAAACTCTGTTCTTGAATAAAAACATTAGGCGTACATGCATCCACTTGGAAAGTTGCTGCAAGTGCTACTGGCCCATAAGGAGCATGGGGAGCAACAGCCATGTCAAAAGCTTCCGCCATAGCGGCAATTTTTCTTTCTTCCATTAAGCCACCACAAAGAGAAATATCTGGTTGAACAATGTCAACCGCTCCCTGCTGAAAAAGCCGTTTAAAATCCCAACGAGTATATAATCTTTCTCCCGTTGCAATAGGAGTAGATACTTCATTTGCGATATTTTGAAAGCTTTCCCAATTCTCTGGCAAAACGGGTTCTTCAATAAACATTGGATGATAAGGTTCAAGTGCTTTAGCTAAAACTTTGGCCATAGGCTTGTGAACTCGACCATGAAAATCAATTCCAATCGCCATCCTATTGCCAAACTTATCTCTAATAGATGCAACACGCTCAACTGCAGCATCAACTTTTTCATAAGAATCAATATAGTGCATCTCCGATGTTGCATTCATTTTTACCGCTCTAAAGCCTTTATTCCAGCGTTGTTGTGCCATCTCCACAACATCTGATGGGCGATCTCCGCCTATCCAAGAATATACCTGAAGTCGATCACGAACAGCCCCTCCAAGCAACTCGTAAACTGGAACATTAAAAGCCTTACCTTTAATATCCCACAATGCCATTTCTATTCCCGAAATTGCCGTTCCATTGATTGGACCGCCCCTAAAAAAAGATCTATGTAGTCTTTGCCATATCTTCTCAATTTGAAAAGGATCTTTGCCAATTAATTTACTTGCCATCTCTTTGACACAAGCGACAACTGTCTCAGTCTTAGTACCTGAAACTAATTCTCCCCAGCCAGATATTCCCTCATCAGTCATAATTTTGATAAAAATCCAGCGTGGTTTTACTTTATAAACAACAAAATTTGATATTTTCATTTTTCCCTCAACAGATTAAAAAATCATCTTTAATAGCTCAGCAATTTTATAAATAATAAAGCCAACAATATGTGTTCCGGCATCTTCTGTTGAAATATATTGGACACCTTTTGCCAAGTGAAAACCACCAGCAATAGCAAGTTGAGTGTGAATTGGAGCCAAAGCAGTACCAATCCAAAGAACACAACATGTTATTACAATAGTAGATAAAATTCCTCTAAACACATTTCCCTTGCTAAAAGCTACTGGCCAAGCTGATAGCCACATTGCTTGATAAGCAATATCTGAAATTGGGAGCAAATGATTGCCCGGTAAAATAGCTGCCAGAAGCAATGTTATTGGAACCATAATAATGCCACAAGCAATAGCAGAAGAATTAGCAACAGTTAATGCTGCATCAACACCTATAGTAAATTTATTCCCAGGAAATTTCTTATTAAGTAATTCTTTAATTGAATTTGCGAAGGGAATTAATCCTTGCATTAAAATTTGCATCATTTTCGGAGTCAAAACCATTGTAGCTGAAGTACTCATTCCAACAATAAGAATTTTGCCAAAATCTTCTTCTGCTAGCACTCCGATTAAAACACCAATGACAAATCCCATGAATAATGGTTCACCAACAAAGCCAAATTTTTTTTGAATCTTTTCTGGTCTACCATCAATTTTTTTAATTCCTGGAATTATACTCCATAGCTTGTTCAACAACCAAGCAATTGGAGCCCAACCAACAGAGTTGGCAGTAGGAAATGAAATTCCTTCTAATCCAAAATATTTTTGTGCTAATGGAGCCGTCCAATCAGCTAATTTAAAACTAATAGCCGCATCTATTGCAGCAGCTGCTAAAGAAGCAATAGCACTTTTGGTTATATACCAAACTAAAGCACCAGTAAAAATATAGTGGTTATATGACCAAAAATCTACCATGACCGTGTTGGTGGTCTTAGTAATAATCATTAAGATATTAAGGGCTAAAACAACAAAGACAACAACAGCTGCTAGTGGAAAAGCCCAAGTAGCTGCTGCTCTTGCTGGCCAGCCCACATCCATAATACTGGTCTGAATTCCCCAATGCTTTACCATTGCTTGTACAGAAGGACCTACTTGTTGAAGAAACCAGTTAATAACAATATTTACACCAGCAAAGCCAACTCCAATCGTTAGCGATGACTTAACTAACGTTCCCAACTTAACTCTAAAAATAAGACCTAAAACAAAGATAACAATTGGCATCATAACCATTGGACCTAACCCACTGATCCAATTTAATGCATTAATAACCCAATTCATAAAATTCACTTCCTCCTATATCATTTTTTTAGAGCAGCAAGTATTTCTTCTGTAGGTTTATCCTCACCAACTCCAGTTACGAATGGTGTACCCAAAATCACCGGTGTATTTTCAGTAACATTTTTATCCAGCTTTCCTGTTGGAACAATGAAATCAACTTTATTAGTAGCTAGGTTGCCCTGAACTTCCGAAAACTTACATTGAATAATATTAGGCTCAGGCAAACCATTCTCACTTGCAATACTTCTTACTTTTTCTGAAGCTAAAGTTGATGTAATCATTGAGGATGCACAACATACAATGACAGTTTTTTTATTCATTCTATTTACCTTCCTTAAACAAATTAACAATTTCATCTTTATCTTTTGCTTTAATTACTTTTCTTAAAAAATTTTGATTTTGAATAATTTTCATTAATTCTTGTAATAAAAGTAATTGCTTTTTCGGATTATCAAATAAAATCTGAATAATAATATTTACAGCACATTCTTTTGAAGGGTCATCCATGCGTCTGAAATATACAGGGTCTTTCAAAGTTGTTATAACTAGTTGAGTGGTTTTACTATGTTGATAATCTGTATGTGGAATCGCTACACAAATTCTTCCTGTTTTTAACCCGGTTGGAAACTGTTTTTCCCGTTTTTCAACACTTTCCAAATATTCAGAATCTATTTTTTGCTCATCAAAAAGATGCTCACAGATTCTTTTATAATAAGATGAAGGATTCTCGAAAGTTTGATTTAAGAAAATGTCACCTTTAGAAAGCAATTCACTTTCCACATCTATCACCGTCCTATGCCTTTTTGACTAAATCAATTAATGCTTTGTGTAACTTATTTACATCTTGCTTAAAGACATCTTCTTTTCTAAAAGCACTTGAGCCGATCCCAGCAAATTGAGCACCATTTTCGAAAAAGTCATGAACATTATCTTTAGAAATTCCACCAACTGCCATTAAAGGAATCTTTCCTAAAGGCGCTTGGATAGCTTCAAAGTATTTAGGTCCCACAGTAGACGCTGGAAAAACTTTAATAATATCTGCCCCATAATTTAGCATTTTAAAAATTTCATTTGGTGTTAGAACTCCCGGTACTGTAATTACCTTTTTTCTTTTAGCATATTCAATCATATGTTTGTTAAATGCACAGGCACTTAAAATAAATTTTGCACCTGCATCAATTGCATTAATTTCATCTTTAAAAGTTAAAACCGTACCAGCTCCGATTGTTATTTTGTCTCCAAATTCACTACTCAGCTTGGTAATATCTTCTACTGCGTGCTGAGTATTCATCGTTATTTCAACAGCAAAGTTATTTTCCAAGCCACTCATTGCTTCTAAAATTGTATGTGCTTGTTCAAAAGAATATCCTCGCAAAACAATGGTATATTTTGGATATTTTTTAGTTTTCATGTTTATCCTCTATTTCTATAAACTTAGAGATCATTTGATAAACATCTAATGATGTCTGACAATTCGTTATCTGACTTATTATTTTTTGATTCATCGCTAAGCGGGCAAATTGCTTAACAGCTCTTGAATAATTTGGATGACTATATAATGCTACTGGCGCTATGACAAAAACTCTTCTGTTATATGGTAGTTTAATTGGCCACTTAGATATGAAAAGGCTTATTCCATTTCCCAAAATTCCTGTTTTTGGTAAAGAATGAGGAATTGAGATATTTGTTCCTAAAAAGCTATAGTTATTAGGTGAATTAATTTGACGTTGTAATTCTTTCTCATATCTTAATTCTATTTTTTTATCTTTTAATAAAGGAGCCAAAGCCAAATGTAGCGCTTTTTTCCAATCTATATTTTTCTCTTGATTTATAACAATATAATTAGGATTAATGTAGTATAGTAAATTAGGGAAGCCCCTATAATTGGTAACATTCCAATTATTAATTAAAAGTACTTTTTCAATTTCGTTTTTTAGTTTTTGACTATTATTAATTTTTGCGTATTTAGAAATTAGTTTTAGTAGCTCATTTACTTGATCATCATTTTTTTCTATGCCTAATTGTTTTAAAACTCTGTAACGTAAAGCTATTTTTTCAGAATAATTCATATCAGGTTTTACAATGTATTCAAGTTTGTTCGTCTTCAGTGGAATGGTTGAAAAGACAACGTCGTAACTAATTTCAGAATTTTCAAATTCACGCATTGACATGGAAAATAAAAAAATAATTTCTGGAAATAGTTTTTCCAAAACTCTAATTAGAATATTGGACATAATAATGCCATTTGAACAAACAACAACTGCCTTATATTTGGTCTTTTTCTTACTAATTGAGCTCGATTCATTTACTAGTTGATAACCGAAATAATAAGTTAGGATTTGAATCTCATTTATAGGAAAAGAAGTGCCGATCCATTTTTCTAATGGTTCAACTAACTCCTTAACTATTTTTAAAAGTATTTGATGATTCTGATCAGTTTCTACATCCATCATTCCAATATTAGGTAGATGATATTTTACCCGATAACAAGCTGGCCTCAAATGATTCATCAATCTTTTCTCAAAAATAGTTTGATTATCTATTTGTACTAAAGTCTTTTGCTTAAAACCCTCGACTATTTGATGAGTAAACCTAAAAATTTTCTTTTCATCTGTGCCAAATAGTAAATTTGATTTATCATAAACATTAGAAGTTAAAATTTCTAATGAGATCCACTTCAAATCATAATTATCCAAATTTTTTAGTGCAGGATAGTTTTTTAAAAACTTGTATTCATTTGTTTGAGAGATAAAAGAATCATCATGGTTTGAGACTTGCTTTTTAGACTTTTGACTTCTCAATAATATAACTTGAATGATAAATTTTAAGGCCATAAAATAAGTATCAGAAAAAATAACCTTAAATTTATCCTCAATATCCATTATGAGAACAGTCGCTTTTTTAGCGATTGTTTTATTTTGTGTAATTTCTAAAATTATGTCATCAGTAAATAGCTTGGCATTATTAGAAAACAAGAGTGTAGCTAGACGATAAATATCATCTTTACTACCATTGAGAAAATAGCCTTCTGTACGATTATATTTCAGTTCCACATTACTTTTCTTTGCCAATATTTGAGCTTTTTTAACGTCATTAGCTACAGTCGTTTTAGAATAACCAAGAAACGAAGTTAAATGATTAAGTGAAACATAATTCGTGTTTAAAGTTAAATAGGCTAAAATCAAAGTGATCCGATCGTTATCAGAATACTCTTCGGGATATTCTTTTTCATTACTCTGGAGTAACAGCTCAATCGAATGATCATATCCAAATGAACCATTTCTATACCTGATTATTTCTGGAATATGCATGGATCTTAATTGATCATTAATTAGTTCAATCGCATAATTTATTTGCCTTCTACTTAACGATAATTTTTGCATCATCTCCGATATTTTAATATTAGGTTCTTTTAACAAAAGGGAAATTAAATTCTGGATACGTTTATTCATATTCACTCCCCCTTTCACTTTCAATTATAATATTAAAAAAGCAATTTATGTATGCGCTTTCGTAATGAAACTTGTATAAGCTAATATTGTAGGTTAGACAATTATTGTATAAAGCAAATAAAAAACATGACTTAATTTTTGTCTTTTCTTTAATTGGCTCAAGTATATTTGAAGCCGTATCCCTTTAATCTTTTACTTCAAACTGAATGATGAATTTTAAGAGCTAAAACATGTGACTTTTAATTTATCTTCAATATCCATTTTTGTGTGACTTAGGTAATAATACTGATATTGAGACCACAGAGTTAAGTGAAAACTTAAAAATGTTGTTATAATTAAAAGCGAAGGTAATCTAACTGCTAGCAAAAATATGTGAGCTATAGCCCGATCACAACTAAAATTTAACCAAGTATTCAGGTAACTCTCTTTTAAGAGTGCAGGTTTTAGATTAAAGACTGCTTTGGATCATACTTGTGCTTAAGATAAAGTTGTAGACTAAATCATGTTAATATGGATGATAGTTAAGTAAATACTATTGAAAAAGATAAAGTCATTGAGAAAAATGATTTTAATGACAATGAGTAAGCACATATAAAAACTTTCTGACCAAGCCTATAGAGAGTTTCAAAGGATTCATAAATTTACTAAAATTCACTTTTAAGTTGATAGATATTCATATATGGAGCTGGACGATGCCAAATGGCACAGGATACTAGAAAATTACTTGAAATTAATAATTATGAAATTTATCGTTATTTTTATATACCAAAAACACAGTAAAAAGGAAAAATAAAAATGGGAAAACAAAAACGGTTATTTAGAGTAATAATTACTACATTATTCAGTGTTGGTACGTTGGGAGCACTTAATAGTGCACAAACAGCACAAGCTACAAAAACTTCTCATAGTATAAGTTTGAAACATAATGCCTATGTATATAACAAAAGTGGCATTCGCAAGAGTAAAAAGAGCTTGAAAAAAGGACACCGTTTTGTAACTTATGGTCTTAAAACAATTAAGGGCAAAAAATATTATATTTTGTCTAAGGGTCGATTTATTAAAGCCTCTAATGTAGTAGGAAAAAAGTCTAATAGTAAAAACAAGTATGATTTAACAATAAAACTGCTTAATTCAGCACCAGTATTTAATAGTAAGGGCCACTCATTAGGAATTACTTTTAAGAAAGGTTTAGTTACAGTCGCTAAAGGTAAAGCTAAAATTAAAGGCCAAGAATATTATGCTTTAAAAAATAATCGTTTTATTAAAGTGAACGAAGCTAAAGTAATTGATGATAAACCAACTAGTATTTCTAATGTCCCTACTCAATCTATACAAAATAACGCTAATAGTAATCAAAACGAATCCAAGAACGACAAGCCTACTCAAAAGGAAATAGATTATTTATTAAAAGAAAAAGGATATGTTTATTTTTCTGACAAGGAATTAGCACAGATAAAAAATTATTTGTGGGAAAAAATTCAGAATTATAGAGTGGAAAATGGTTATGAAAAATACAAATCTAATCCAGAATTAGATGCTTTTATTAAAAAAGTTTCTTCAAGCTCAAACAATATGTTTTTGTATTCAGAAGATATAAATAATCAAGAAGTTGCAAAATATTTACCAACCTTAGCTGGTAAGGGTATGAACGCGGTTCAAGCAGTTGACCATTATAAGTATTATGGTAATTATATTGGAGCACCGGCCAACTTTAATTTATATGATCGTAATACTGAACATGTTGCTACGGAAATCTTTAACAGCTTAAAAAATGATCCATTTTATGAAAGTAAAATTGTAGGTTTATTTGATAAGAAAGCATTTGCCTCATTAGGATTAAATTATAACTGGGACGGTACTTATTCAACGGTTGGATTAGTATTTATTGAAATTGCTGGTACAAGCACTGAGTGGACAAATTACTATAACGCAAATTAACAAAAACTGACTTAATGTTTCCTTAGATAAGAAAAATTAAGTCAGTTTTTTTGATAGATTCTTTAGTATGGTTAATCCTTTAATAACTTTAATAATAAGTTTTATTCAATCAATCTTTATCCGTATAAAAGTCCTTCAAGCGGTAAGTAGTTACCGGTTCAACATAATAATTATACTTGGCAACTAAATCACAGATTTCATCACCATTGATCAGGGTAATAATCCGTGTGCCCTGACGAGCGGTCTTCACAGCATCCCTGGTAAAATCGGAATTAGTAATAAATATTCCAAATTCCGCATTATATTTATCCATGGCTCCTCGAAATTTATCAATTTCTGGTGAAGAAACTTTACTATGCCAGCGCTTGGCCTGCAAAGCTACTCTGGTCGTGCGGTAGTCATCAGACCGAACATAGCCAAAGCCGTCTAACCCACCATCAGCAACATAACTAACCCCAATTTGATCATCAACATCAATACCCATTTTGGTTAAAAGACCGCGACAAAATAGTTCAAACTTTTTTGGATTCATTTTCATTAAGGCATCGAGCAAATCTTCTCTCCACTGGTCCTCTTCTGTTTCTTCATCAGTTGAGATACTACTTGCAGCAACTTCATCTAAATTTTTGGCCTTTAATTCAGTTGAATTGTTGTCTTCTAAAAATGGCCGAACATCTTTTTCTGCATCAAAAATGTTAAGGTCAATCTTGCGCTCCCTTTCTGACAGTTCAAGTATTCGATTATCATCCGTATTAATAAAACCAACTAAAATTAAACATTTAACGGCAAAGTTCATTGTGTAATCAAAAGGGTGATATCTTTCACCAGTTTTTTAGATACTCGTGTTTTATCAACTTCGGCTTCGGAAATGACTTCAGAGCTGTCACGAATTTCATTACGTATATCTTTTCTGGTCACTTGACCGCCAAGTTTATGCATCGCAATTAAAACTTCTTTCATTGCCAAATTTTCACTATTAATTTGTCAATTAGCCATTTAAATTGTTCCTTTAACTATCTCAATTATACTACTATCTTTTATTATAAATCTATGATGATATTCATACAATTTCCCATGAACTGAACAACTACTTGCAATATTAAAAATGACACATACCTATTTTGTTTGCAAGTATGTGACATTGTTTATGTTTCAATACTATTTTTATTTACTCTCGAAGGTCAAAATTACTCTGCTAAATAAAAATAATCCATGAGAACCTATCATAAATTTCATATTATCATTTTCAGAAATAATCAAAAAATTATATTTTTTTGTCCTTGCGCTTACTCTAACTCTTCTTTATAAATATCTGTCCATTTGACAATAGCATACTTCTTTTCCGAATGTTCTACTTGTTCTTCTTGCCTACACTCAGAATTATCGATAAATAAACTAATTTCTTCATATTTTTTTCTTTTCACAGTATCCTGCTTGCCACTATTGAGAATGGACTCAAAGGTATATTCCAAACGCTCAACCTTTTTAGTTCTACCCTTAACCAACTTCCATTCTGAAAAAATAATCGGTGTACCATCAGCCGCTAATGCCTTTAAAGTATCACCCTGAGCAATATTAGCTTTAATAATAGTTTGAGCGCTTTTTAATACGTGAGTGTTTGGTTTTTTTGCTGAAAATTTAGAAATGACCGCACCACTATAAAGCTCAGTAAAAGTCATTATCATATTCATAACTAACATTTCGACATTATCTTCCATGATTTCAATGCCATATAAAGTTGACAGTGCAATTAAACAGTTCTCTTCATATTCTTTTTCTGTATGACTCTGTTTTTCGGCCACATGCATTTTTCTTTTTAAAAGTTCAACTAAAAAAGCTCCCTCACCAGCTGAAGGCTCCAAAAAAGTTGCAGTAAGATCCTGTATCTTTTCTTTAATTTCAGGTTGATTCAACATTAAATTAACAGTCCTCTTTGGCGTAAAAACTTCTCCAAAATCTTTAACACGTACAACCGATTTAATCAAACCTTTTTCCATTACTTCATAGCCTGCACTCTCATTTCGATGAAGTTAATTTCATCTTCAGATAAGTTATATTTTCTATAAAAATACTGATCAATTTCTGATATTGATTTTGACCAATCTATATCAGAATCAAAAGTAAAATCTTGAAGAGGGACAAAACGATAAGTTTTT
Source organism: Lactobacillus sp. B4015 (assembly GCF_026536055.1). Taxonomy (NCBI): domain Bacteria; kingdom Bacillati; phylum Bacillota; class Bacilli; order Lactobacillales; family Lactobacillaceae; genus Lactobacillus; species Lactobacillus sp. B4015. The sequence continues at coordinate 42,672 of NZ_JAFNOY010000004.1, read as the reverse complement.
TGTGTACCGTTTTGATTCGCTTTTGCTAGTCCTATCAAAAATCTCACTATTTTTGTTTTTAAGTACTTAGAGAGATTCACCGCACTAGTGTAATTTAAGTTTAAATCCGCACCAATTGTCAAGTAAGATTCATTTGCTATAGTACCTGGAATACCGATAATAGTATTTAAGTTATCATCAGGAAGGTCCGTGGAAATATTATTTGCAAAAGCTGTAAATACTTTGTATTTTTTTATCCAGTTTCTACGTTTAACAATATTTTCGGAATTCAAAAAGTACCTTTTTCCTTTACTTGCATACATAGTAATCGAATTTTTAAAACTTTTTGTGGGAAATTTGTTTTCTTTTGTCGTAAATCCAAAAGGATTACGTTCTGAAACAAATTTATAGAGCATTTTTGAGCTTGTCTCAAAATCTGTATCTATATATTTACAATCAAATAAATGTTTTATTATTTTTAAAGACGTATTTTCAGAAATAAACAAATCTAAGTTATTTAATTTATAAGGCCTGATTCCCTCTGAAATTACTTTTTTATTCGCAATTGTCTTAGAATAAATTTTGTTTTTATTGTCATATCCATTTTGCCATAAAAAGAAATTTACTCCTCCTCGTAAATTAACATTTGGAAAAATGTCTTTAGCTGTTTCGAAGTTAACAAATGATTTAAATCTCTTATCATTCAACATCTCTTTTCGAAACTTATCTAATCCTTTTCCACCTACAAACCAAACGCTAGGAGTGATCAAGCATATACAAAATGGATTTAAATTTATAGCGAGTTCGATAAACTTATCATAAATTGGTTTAGCACTCCCTTTCCCAGCATCGTTATCTTTTTCATCATATGGTGGATTCCCAATTACAACATCAAATTTCATATTATTAAATAACCTACCTATCTTTTTAGCCTCTAAATTCACATCTTTTCTTGAGTCCTCAACAATATTGTCGACAAATTCTATGTTCACATCCATATCATGATAGCCAACCAAAGTTCTTCTGGCAATAGCTGCAGCCATCGGAGTTTTAGCAATAACAAATATATTTTCACGTAGCACACGCTGCCAAATCATTAACTCATCTTCGAAAGTAAACTTACCAGCGGTATCATTATTTAATTTTTGGTATTCTCTCCAATAAATTGACATAGCAGCATATAATGGGTAAAGCCCTGTTTTAGCATTGATTTCCAAAATATGGCTAGTGTTAGAAAAAATCTTATCTGTATATTCAGTATGTATCCAATGATTAGCACTCTTACCTTTAGTAGTTGTGTATTTATACTTGTCATCATAGAAGGAATAGCCACCTAATGTCATGCCTAATTGCATGTTTACTACTCGCCACGGAGTTAGAACGGTTTCTTTATCAGGATTATGAAACGTACCAAAAATCTCAGCCAAATGTTCAACACGATTAATAGGATCTTCTCTATCTAATCTTTTAACTTTCTGACGAATAATTTTTCCTGCTTCAATGAAAACATCTTGATCATAGTATTTGCTAAACTTAAGAAATAATTCCTTAGTTACCCCTTTAGGCATAAATTCATGCCACGATTTATCATCTACTTGACTTACCAATTTGTTAATATTAATATCTTCATCTAGCTTAACATTCATACCATAAATCATCATCGGTATCCGAATCGAAATTGAGCGTAAAACAGAAATCATCGTTTTGCGTTGCTTTTTTAGTTCGTTTATTTTGTCGATAGCAGCCTGTTCCTCAGCTGTACGTTGTCTCTTAGGCTTTTTCTCTCCTTTTATTGCTCTGTCATATTCTTCTTGGTCAAGACCTTGTTTATTAACATCAATTTTCTCAGGCCTCTTTTCAGCTTTAGTTGTACCTAGAGACGCTTTTAAGTTGTTAAAATCCTCTAAATCTGCTTCTTTTAGCATTAATAGTTTATCACTATACAAAGAGTCATCATCAAAACCGGTACGTACAGCTTTTTCAGCATATACACGCTTAATTTTAGCCAGCAAGGAATCTACCTTATATGGCCTCATGCCATGTCCGGATTCACCAACTATTGGTAAGAAGTTTAACAGCTCTCCCATCTTGGCCTTTTGAACACTGGATGTCAATTTCCCGACACCAGTATTCAGCTTTGTTGAAGCAGCCATTATTTTTAAAGCTCGATCTGGCGCAAAGTCAAAAATATAGCAATTAGTTTTTACACCAAATGTCGGTGAAGAATATGGCGTTTGGGCTCTAAAGGCAGCTTGTAGGTATTGCATTGCGCTATTAGTATTGGACAAAAAGACTACCCCTGTCCAAGGTTTGATTGTTACACCTGTTGTTAACTTTCTAACTGTTAGCGTAATTGTTTTAGTGGCCGCTGGATCCTTGCCAATAGCATCATTGACTTGCTTAATATCACTTTCAGAAGTAATACCATTATCGTCTCCGTTACGTACCACGTTAACAATTTTATAGTCCATGCCAAATACTGAATGCTTTTTTAGTAATTTTTCTAATGCATTAGCTTCCTTTACCCCCGGTAAAATCCAGAGCGTATGACGTAATCTATCACGAAACTCTTTGGTTGAAAATGGATAGTTAGTTTTCATATCAGGCTGAGTAATATTATCGAGAAAATGACTGACTTTTTCTTCATATACAAACTTTCCATCGTCATTTACTCGGAAAAACTCTTTAAAATTGAATGAATGTGTTTCATCTAGAAAGCGCTCTTCCTTTAATTTCTTATTCATTTCAAAAGTGTACATCGAGACTTTAGGCAATTCCTCATAAGGATTTGGCTCATTAGGATGTTGTTCATTCCAAGAATATTTCGCTTGTTGTTCCATAACATAGTCCCAAGTGTAAGTTGTATCTTCATCATATTGATCCAAAATATTAAAGGGTGTACCTGATAACTCTAATAGCTTTGTCTGCCCCTTTTTAACGACCAAATTGGTCACGCTTTTGGCTAAATCAGTTTGTGTACCTTCATGAGCTTCATCAATTATTACTAAATCCCAGTCAGTTGCAAATAACTCACGATTCTTATCACCAGCAGTCCCGCCGGCCACTTTTGATCCTCGTAAGTCCTGTAAACTTGCAAAATAAATAAACGGTTTATTACTATTTAAAAGATATTCGAAATTCTCTCCTTCTTTTTTAGAGCCATATAAGTATCCTGCCTCTGACATTCCTAATTTTTGAAAATCACTAAACCAACCTTCGTCTACAACGGGGCGATGAGTCATAATTAAGACATGCTGATATCGTTCCTCCTTCACAAGCTGCAAAGCAGAAAGTGTCTTCCCGAAACGCATTTTTGCGTTCCAAAGCATTCGATCATGTCTTTTAAAAGCCTTCTCTGTTTTTTTGATAGCATCTGATTGCTCAGGACGCAAAATCAATTTGATCATCGCATTATTTTTGGCAGGAGCATCAATTGACTTTCGTCCCTCTTTTACTGCAGTAATAGCTCGTTTTACAGTTTCAAGATCCGTCTCAAACCACTCTTGGGCCGTTCCCATTTCTTTTTTCTTAATACCAGAACGTTCCAAAACTTCGTGCACATCATAGTCCCGAAACCAGCTATTATCAGACTTACGATAAGCTAATTCGGCCCAGCCTAACTTATAAGGAACTCCAGCCGTTCCCATATATTGTTTAATTCTGCGCTCAGCTACTTTTCTCAGATCAGCACTATTAGGTTTATTATCCATTTCATAGTCGTCGATCGAGGTATCGCCGACTTTTTCTAACCCTTCATAAGCTGGCCACTTACCATTTGTATTATCACCAGATTCAACATAAATTAATTTTCGTTCGGCTGTTTGATATAAACTATTTTGCTTCGGTTCAAAGAAATTAACAATGTTTTCTTGACCATCAAAATAACTATTAGCAAACCACACCAAAATTTCATATAGTTTCTTTAATCCTTCTAGAGCCTGAGTTTTACTATATTTATTTAAAGTGTGCGCTGCGCTATTGCCAACAGACTTTAACTGGTAAAGTGCGTCCAATATCTTATTATCAACCAAATTTCGTTGTTTTAATATGTGTAATTTATCATTAAGTGTACTGTAATAATTGACATCTACATAATTGTAATCTAAAACCATTGAAGCTACTGCTTCGATAATCTTTCTGATTGATTCAAATTCATTGCTGAATTTGCCTATAGTATATAGGTCTTCTGCATTTCTGGCCTCTTCAAATAGGACTTGAGAATCCATATCTTTATTTAAAAATTCAAAATTGCTTTTCATATAATTTCTACCCATTAAAAAAATTCAGTTTTATCTATATTTAATTATACAAAACTGAATAATTTTTATATATCCTTATCAAAATTAAATTTTGATTTTATAATATTGAAACTAGTTTACTTCAAACTTTTGCTATAATAAATTTTGCATTTTTCCTTTTGTTAATTTCCATATTATTATATTTCTAAGCTATGAAAAGTGACCGTCACTAACGAATTTACGAGCTAAAGTTACTAGAAAAAACACTTATAAAGTGGAAAATAATTATTAAACAAGTAATCAAGCTTATGAAAAGCTATGCATTTAAAATTTGAGTTTAAATACATGAAAGTACCTACCTAAAATGTTAATTAAAAAGAAAGCAGTTTATCTAGTTCAAAAGATACTTTTTTTCTCGTGTCCTAAAGGCTTCTACTCCTCCCTCTAAGATATCAGTAATGTCGTTCCTAATACCTTTAGAAGCTAACTTTCTAGAATCATCGTCAAATCCCGTTGAATTTTCCAACGAGCCAGTAATATATTCAAATTTGAATTTTTCATTTTCTTCAATTTCAGGATCTTGATTAGCTACTATTACTTCGTCGGCATCTGCTAATACTACCAAATTAGCATTATGCGTTACGATAAAGACTTGCCTATAAAGGCTAACTTTTCTTAATAAACCCACTAATTCCTCTGAAATTGTCCTGTTATCTAAATTGTCTTCTGGTTGATCAATTAATATAGGCGATTTGTCTTCCGGGTCACCCTCTAATAATAGTTCCAAAACAACAATTGCTCTTTTACCAGGAGACATCATTTTTAAATCATCGTTATCTTTTTTTAAGTTAATTGGCATATCTATTGGTAAATTGGATAATGATTTTAACAAATCTATATAATCAGAATTTTTCTTTAATTCTGATCCAAATTTATTATTAACTGTATTCTTTATGAGATCTATCCAGTATTCCGAAAAAGCCTCTACTTCTGGCTTTTCTAGTAACCCATCAATTTTCGCATTACTTAATGAACGCCCATCAAATTTATCAATGATCTCAGTTTCATATAACTTTTGATTAAACATTAATTCTGTTTTTAATTTCAACCCATTAGTAATTTCTACTCCAGTCAAATTCTCTACTATTTCCTTTGACTTTTCCTCAAAATAATTTATTCTATTTTCAATTAATGATAGCTTTTGTTTCATCTCAGCTTTATATTCTTTGATATTTTCCTCTTCTTTTTTAATTACTGAGATATTTTCCTCAATACTTTTAACTTCCTCTTCACACTGATTTATTTCTTTTGACCTATCCTGCTTATCCATTATAGGCTTTATGTCTTTAGATAAATTGTCTAATTTATCTTTATACTCGTTTAAACTATGTTCTTCTTTGTCTATTTCACCTTGAATTTTATCCAATTCGCTGTTTAAAGCTTTTTTAAAGTCATTATATGGTGATTCCAAATTTTTTCTTAAATCGGTACTTATTTTAGAATTCTTATATACTTCTTTAATTGATTTTATTAGTTCACTTAGTAACTTGTAATTTGTTTCATAATTATCTTTATCTTGTTCGCAATTCTGTTTATATTTTCCTAAACTCCTACTCTCTGATTGATAATTTTCAAATTTTGTTTTTTCTTCTTCAGTCAAATTAAGTTTGGATTTCAAAGATTGACATTCTTCTTCTTTATTTTTTAAATTGGTTTCTAAATAACCTAGTTTTCCAATCTTAGATACTTTGTGCTTACTTTCATCAATTGAAGCTATTATATTTGTACATTCTTTTAATTCTAAGGCTAAACACTCTTCTGTTTTATTCTTTAAAACTTCAAATTCACTAATATTATTATATATTTTATTATTTTTTTCTAAGCTGGACTTTATGATATTCTGTAACTCTGAATTTTTAAAATCCTCACTTATACTGTTAATAAACAATTGTGGAAAATAGTTTACACGAATTTCGTCTTTTAATTCAGTCTGATCTCCTAAAGTTATATTTGGTTCAATTTCGATACTGTCATAATCAGTGAATTTATAATCATTTTCTTTTTTAATTTTTTCAAAATTACTTTGTCCTGCTGCCTTAGCTATCTCGTACAAAAGAATTGACTTGCCAGAAGATTTACCACCAATTATTGCATTTAACCCAGGATTAAAATTGATATTTTCTTGAAAATCTTTTTCATTTGAATTATTTAATCTTATTGACTTAATCCACTCGTTTCCACTTATTGTAAGTGGAGATTTTGAAAAGTATCTAGATTCTTTTACTCTTCTTTCTGGTTCAAACTTTGTTTGCAGCAAACCGTTAAAAGTGGGTTCAGCTTTTATCCATGTCCATTTTTTATCAAACTCAGCATTTGGTTTATGAGCATCAGATCCTTCAAAACATGGTTTTGGGCCACCATAATATTTATACAAAAATTCGTTTTCATCATCTTTTCCATGACCTCTAAAGATTTCAATTGCTCTCTTATTTGTTGTAAATAAAGCATCAGATTTTACCAAAATATTATGTCTTACTCCCCAACCTTGATTATCTTTTAACAGACTATTTATGCCATCATCATCATTTCCAGCTACAACTCTAAAGTACTTGCCTTTAAATTCTTTGCTACTTTCTAATACTTCATTAATTTCATCGATATTCGCTTTGAATTCTTCTAATCCTTTTTCATACAAATTTTCTTCATTATAATCTTTTTTTCCCTCTTCAAAAATGAATATTTTTCCCAATTTAATAAGTTCTTCTCGATTACAATTAAATATTTCTTCTCCACACTTAAAAGTAAGCTTATTTAAAAACAAAGTTTCTATCTTATCAGCTATTTCTGGATCAAAAATAATGTGATAATTTATAAATCTATTATTTTCACCGCCAGTTGTTAATCTAACCTCAACATTGGGAAAAATTGCTTTTACATTTTTTAATCTACCCTTCCTTTTATATTCCATTATTTTTTTAAAACCAGATATTGAATAATAATTAGTTATACCCAAAACATCAATATTAGAATTCTCAATTGAAGAAATAAATTTTTCCCAAACTTCTTCTCTGTCTTTACCTTTATACTGATTATTAAAAATAGTGTTTGGATCGTGTAAATGTAAATCCCATTTTAACCACTCATTACCATTAGTATAGTTAAACATATCTACTACCAACCTTCTGTATAAGTTTATCTCATATACACAATATTATAATATTGATAAAACCATTTGTGCAGCAACGATAGCTCTAAAAATAAATATTTGATTTTCAAATTTAAATAAGTAAGTCGCTACTATGATAAAAACCAATACAATTTGCATTGACTGTAAGCATAACATTTACATAGTTAACTGAAAAAGTTAAGTAACATGATTGCTAAGACGGAACATTTTTCTACACATAATTTTTCTTTTTTGTAATCATTGATGAAAATTTCTTTATATTTCATGAACAAACAGAAAAATTCCGATTTATTATTTATACTGAAATTCAAAAGAGGTAAAGAGATGAAAATTAATTGTCACATCGACCCTAATTTGGATGAGGAGCACGGTGAACTTTGGATCAAAGAAATGACACCCAAGATCAATGACTTTTTACAAGTAATGTCCTAGAGCGATGACGTTCTATGATGCCATCATCAAGCTCAAATTATTCCGGTCAAATATCAGGATATTTATTCATTAGAGGTGGCCAGTAGAGAAACTAACATTTATACAGAAAACCAGCAGTTTTCCTATCACGATCGTTTGTCTAACATGAAGGCCAACTTACCCAATTACTTTATTGAGGCTTCAAGGAGTGCAATTTTTAACTTCAATTATATTGATCATCTCGAACTCCTTGACAACTGGCTAATTGATGTCGTTTTAACTAATAACTATCGGATTCAAATTTCCAGACGTAATATCAGAAACCTGAAAGAGAGGCTTGGCATATGAAAAAAACAGTTTTAATAAGTTTAAGAAACTTACATTAAGGTACCTACTAAATCTATTACGATTCGTTTCAATAAGGATATACTTAATCTGATTCACAAACAGCTGGAGATGGTAAAACTGAAGCAAACGTTAACCTAAGCAACTTTGCTAATTGGATTAATAAAATCAACCCCCTTATAAAACAAAAAAGTTGAACTTCCTTCGTTGGATGTTCAATTTTCTGTTATTTGCTCAAACTCAGCAAGTGCCGACTGTAAGTCATTGATATTTTTCCAGCTCTTTTTCTACCCCCCTTTGCCATATTCGGGCATCCCAAGCAAGTAGAAATTCTGCACACCTGCTTTCACTTTGATCAGATAATTTTGGTCTTGATCTTTGTCCTTTACATGATAGCCTTTTTGCTGCTTGTTACCGACAATAGTAGCTGAAACTTGATTTTAGCAGTCGTCCGAAATGTTTTAGTCTCATCAATGGATCTTTTACATACCATTTTAGTAATTGACGGCCCGCCCGACTTCGGCTTTTTTTTAAGTATTGTTGACGCCACGCAGGTTAACCATTCCTTATATGTAATTTTAACGGCCTTCGCCGTTACCTTGGCTCTTATGCTAAAAATTTATAAGAAAAAGCAGATAATTGCACCAGCCGACTGATCAAATTTTTTAAATTAAGAATCATTAGTAGTTGTCGTAATCACTATATGCTAATATGTAGTTACGAGGTGATATGATGTTAAAACTAACAGGAAACTCTAAATTTTTTAAAGCAGGCAATTCATTTGGTCTTAGGTTAACAAAAAGTGATCAAGAAATTCTTCAGGCTAAGCTTGGTGATGAATTTGAAAAAACAATTTCACCAGACGGACAGACAATTACCTTCCGTAAGAAACAAACAGTAAGCTCCGACACTCAGAATATGATTAAACAATTATTTAATGAAAATAAAGAATTAATGGAGCGCCTGAAAGAAGAATGATTTACTTAACCACAGCGGAAATTATTGCTATTAATAAATATGTTCTTGAAGGAGTTGGTCAAAGTTACCAAGGCATCCAATACCCTGAAGGCCTTTCTTTAGTCATTGAACAACCGCAAATGGTTGTTTTTGGGCATACACTTTACCCAACTATTTGGTTAAAGGCAGCTTATATTATGCAAAAAATTACTAAAAAACATATTTTTGTTGACGGCAATAAACGAACGGCTTTTTTGGCAACACTATTATTTCTCAAAAAGAACGGTTATGAAACACATTTAACAGCTGACGAAGGCGAAGCACTAATAATACAAGTTACGCTTGCTAATGATTCTGAAGACGAAATGATGAAAATATCTAAGGTCCTTAAATTGCACAGTATTAAAACTAATAATTAGCACCACATTTTATAAATTTGGTGTTTTTATTTTGCACTTGAGTTTTACGAGAAGTATAAGTATCCAAACAAAAAATGCATAGTCTCTGATATGAACCCCGAAGTTAGGACAACTTCGAGGTTTTTATTATGGCTAAATTATCTAAGCAAGATAAAATTGAAATCTTTAATCTTGGGCGGAATTATCACCTTGGGACTAAAGAATTGGGTTGACGTTATGGCATTAATCCTGCTAACATTATGTGTTTACCTGCCCTCATTAAGCATCACGACCTAGCTATTTTAGACCAGCCGTATACTGAATATTCACTTGAGTTCAAAAAACAGGCTTGGCGCAAACATCCAGCATTAAATGGCCGAATTTTTCATACAGATCAAGGCTGGCAGTACCAGTATCCCCAATTCCAAGCATGGCTAAAAGACCATGGGATTGATCAGTCCATGTCGCGTAAGGGCAAGGCAACTCCTTAGATGATGAATTGATGGAAGGGTTCTTTGGCATACTCAAACAGGAAATATTCTATGGCTTTGAAGGCCAATTTAAGAAACTAAAAGAGCTGGAAGAAGCAATTCATAAATATATCAGTTACTACAACAAGCAAGGAATCAAAGTAAAACTAAAAGGACTAAGTCCGCTTGAATATCGGAAATTAGTCCTTAGTTAAAATTTATTAAACTGTCCTAATTTTGGGGTTCACATCATTTTTTATTTATGATACTTTTTTGAACCATTTTGATTAGGAAACAACCGACTATGTGATCCAACTCGGACCCCTACTGCAACTAACTCATTACGCTCAACATACCAGATTACCAATACGTCGTTGATATCATTTGGTTGTTTTCCGTGAGGAGTGTCACGAACATGGAACTCTCTATATCCGGATAATCTTCGCTTTAGTGAATGGTCGCCATATTCATCTGATAGGGTCCCATTCTCTAATAATTCGTCAATTGCTGAACGAACATCATCAATGATAGTTGGATCGAGCCGTCCTAATCGTTTCAAATCGGCATTGAAGGTAGCACGTGGTCTAAATTGTAGTCTTGCCATTATTTAAACTGACCCCAATAGTCATTGTTCGATTCAACAATTGGGTCATCTGGCAAAACATTCCGTTGAATTAGCTGATCTCGAGCAATTGCATAGTCAAGAGAATCTTCCTTGGCTTGCAAAGTTTTTTCCATCCAATATAGTTTTTCTTGGGAAAGTACTGCTACTGAACGGCTATTTGATCGAGCAACATAGACCACCTCATCATCATCATTTATCTGATCTAAATACTTTTTTATGTGAGCTCTAAAATCACTTTGTGTTAATACTAAAGTCATGGAAAGCACCCCCTTGTACTTAATATTGTACTTGATTTTGTCACTTTTTCAATAAATTAAACCTAATTCGGAAAGAAAATTTCCAATGAAATGTGTAAAAAAGAAAATTGCGTATCTCACCCCTGCAGATTATAACCCATACAAATACATAAAGCCGGACGATTACTATTACAAAAAGTTAAAACGCTCGATAGAAGAATTCGGCTAAGTTGACCCCATTATTTATAACTAACAAGCTGGACGCGTAGTTGGTGATCAGCAACGATTAAAAATTCTTCAAGATAGAGGAATCTAGGAGCCCGAGTGTGTTTGCCTTTAATACGGATTAAGAAAGCGCCTAACAATTTACTTAACAAAATCAGCGATGATTGGAATAAGGATAAATTAGCCCTTTTGATAACCTATCTAAAAGCAAGTAATCTAGATGTTTTATTAACCGGTTTTTACGAAAATGATATTACCGAGTTAAGCAAATCAAGAAAGCTAATGGTCTTTTAACCGTTGTTGTAGTATTGCGATATTTAATGGTATACTTACCGCGATTGAACCGTTAATTTCAATCATTATTGCTGACAACAAAGCGATGATTATTGGTAATTTTAGCTTAAATATTGCCCTTGCAAGAGCGATTATTTCCATTGGGATAGCTAAGGGCAGTGCATTAGGATCAAGTTTATTAAAAAACGCGACTTTATTTCAGATTGCTCTATTTGATTTATGTAGCATTGCTATCGTTATGATCTCCATGCTTAATCGAAACATGATTGCTTGTTTAATTTCATTTACCATTCTTGGTTTCTTCATCAGGATTGCCAGCCCTAAATTAATGTAGTGGCTCGTTAACGCAGTCGATCGAAAGATTCTAGCCTTGTCAATGGGTCTTTTAAATGCCATTTTAGCAATTGCTGGCCCGCTGACTTCGGCCATTTTTTCAAGTATTGCTGGGGCTACGCAAATTAACTACTCCTCACAGGAAGGGAGGATTATCAATTGAAAAAGTTGAAACATAAAAAACTGTGGTTTTCCTTAATTGTGATTATCTTACTAGTGTGTTTATCATTTGTTGGAGCTGGCTATTATTTTTTCACAGTAGCATGTGTTCCAGGTGAAAAAAGCTTTTTAAGTTCTTCTAGCAATGTGATCAAGAAATCCGATCCACTTTACCACGAAAAGATCTGGTTCAAGAAAACTCCAAAAGAAAAGTGGTATATGCTTTCTGCCGATGGCAAATATAAATTAGACGCTAACTACATTCCATATAAAAATTCTAGTAAAACAGTTATTGTTTTGCCCGGTTATACGGACACCAAGGAAGATGCAGGTATATTTGATGCCTTATTCTACGAGCTAGGCTACAATACTTTAACACCTGAACCTCGTGCACAAGGAGAGAGCGAAGGAAAATATATTGGTTATGGTTGGCCAGATAAGGACGATACCAAAAAGTGGGTTTCCTATTTACTGCGAAAAAAAGGGAAGCAGCAACAAATTGTAATTTATGGCATAAGCATGGGTGGTGCAACTGCCATGATGACCAGTGGTCTTAAACTACCTCATCAAGTTAAGGCATTTATTGAAGATTGTGGTTATACTAGTGTTAAAGACGAAATAGAATATGAAGCTGGAGCGCTTTATAATATGCCAGCATTTCCCCGTTTTCCTCTCGTTGAAATTTTAAGTGGCATCAACAAGTTGAAAGTCGGTTATTTTATGGGCGATGCCTCTAGTGTTAAGCAATTAAATAAAAATTATAGACCAATGTTGTTTATTCATGGTAGTGAAGATCATTTTGTCCCAACCAAAATGATCTACTCTAATTATCAGGCTACCAGAGGACCAAAGGAAATATGGGTTGCTCCAAAAGCTAAACATGCTAAATCCTTTTCAGTTCATCCTAAAGAATATAAAAAACGTGTTGCTTCGTTTTTAGCCAAATATATCAAATAGATTAGGCTATGTCTTTGCAGACGTTTCGATTAGTCTTTTAATGAGCATGATAGAAAAGTCAATATGCCTTAGCTTATTTTTTAATTCTAATAAACTTAGCTTATTTTTTAATTCTAATAAATAAGTATAATTATATATGAGAAAACAGCTTAAGAAATCTGTGATGTCCATATAGTCTACTCATATCAAGTAAATATATAAAGATGCTTAAGGATCAATTTCAGCTTTCCACAAAGCACAACTTTCAAGTTATAAAATGCCAAAAATGTACCTTTTCCCATCATCAAAATCGGAAAAGATACACTTTTAATCATTTTTAAATGCAGCCAGACCGCAACTTATCACCTATTTTTCAGTCCGTTCCAGCACCGTTTCCGCCTCCACGTACCACTAGCTAAGTTGGACAATTACTTTTGCTCAATATAAAGCATTGTATTTGTTAACTTGATTTCACAATTTCAAATATTGCCCCGTTTTAGGAATAAATGGCAAGTACATCATTTATGACGGTCGAGGAATATTGATGCTTTAAAAAGCATAGTAGAACGCATCTGCATTCTATTATGGTATAATATCATTAACATATCTGAGGAGGTCTAAACATGGCAAATGCTACTAAATCTACTACCATTCGTTTTGATGAAGACGTTTTAAACCTGATTCATAGACAAGCAAATCTTGATGGTCAAACTTCTACTGAATTCATGCGTAATGCCGTTCTAGAAAAGCTCGCGGATAGTCTTGACTACCAAGATGCAGTCAAAAACATCCGCGAATCCCACGGCCAAACTGTATCTCGTGATGATGTTAAGAAGCAATTAGGTCTTTGATTATGCGATACACGTGGTCGTTCAATCAAAAAGCGCTGAAAGATTTCAAGAAAAGTCTTGATAAGCCTGTTCAGCGGCGAATTATTAATTGGCTCGACAAACACATCGAAGGGTCAGATAATCCACGCATTTGGGGTAAGCCCCTAGAAGGTGAACTTGGTACTTTATGGCGTTACCGGGTTGGTAGTTATCGCATCATTGCTGATATTCAAGACGAAGTTTTTACCGTTGTTGTCGTAAAGGCAGGTAAAAGAAATGACGTCTACAAACGAAAAAGGTAAGCTAACTTTTATCCGCCCTATAGGCCTTATTCAAGAAGAGCATAGGCTTGGGAATTAACCCTCTAGATTGGACCAAAATCCATCTGGAGGGTTTTACTATGGTTAAATTTACCGCTGAACAAAAATTACAAGCTCTTAATTTGCTCAAAGAAGTTTGCAGCAGCTGCTCCCTGGAGCAAATAATTGGCGCTGGATCACATCAAACAATTGATACTTGGGATCCGCAATACCGGTATTTTGGGGTGCAGGGCTTAGAAATTCGGCACACACTGCAAAATTATCGTGCTCAATTCAAGCTCCAAGTCTTAAACTGGAGAAAAGAACATGACAAGACCTATCAAGAGCTAGTCACTGATATCAGCGAGTTTCGCTATGGCAAAAAGAGCATGAGCGAACGGCTATACTTTTCACCTTTTAAAGATCTTTACAGTGGTGAAATCATCAGCTACATCATTAGTCAGCGGCCGCAAATCAAGTATGTTCTGGAAGGACTCAAGCAGGTTTTGGCCATCCGGCCTAAACTACCTTACCGCATGACGATTCACAGCGACCAGGGTATCCAATACCAGTCCAGAGCATATTGCCAGACCCTAAAGCAGCACCACGTTTTTCAAAGCATGTCGCGGCGGGCGACCTGCCACGACAATAGGGTCTGTGGGAGTCTCTTTCACATCATGAAGGTTGAGCAATACAGAGCGATCTTTTTCAAAAACTAGACCAATTGCATACTCAGCTGTCAAAAGCAAAAAGTGCACTAATCCCAATCGTGCAGAGAGGAAAAAGTACACTTTTAATCACCGATAAATGCAACCAGTCCGCGATTTATCGCCTATTTCTTAATCCGTTCCAGTACCGTTACCGCCTCCACATGCGGCGTTTGTGGGAACATATCAACTGGGTCAATGCGGTTAAAATCATAACCCAGTTTTTGAAATTCTTGTAAGTCGCGGACCATGGTAGCTGGATTACATGAAATATAAACAATCTTCTTGGGACCAGTTTTAACAGCCGCATCGATAAATTCCGGCGTCAAGCCCTTTCTTGGTGGATCAACAAAAATAACGTCAGTCTTCATCCCTTTAGCTGCCCACTTTGGCATTACCTCTTCGGCTTTACCGGTCACATATTTGGCATTATGCAGATTGTTGATTTCAGCATTGTTATTGGCATCCTTGACCGCATCACGCACGCTTTCGATCCCGCGAACGGATTTAACATGCTTGGCGACCGTCAACCCAATTGTCCCAATACCTGAATAGGCATCAACGACAACATCATCTGGCGTAAGCTCAGCCTTTTTAATTGCCAAGTCATACAATCGCGGCGTTTGCAGTGAGTTGATTTGAAAGAAACTTTCCGGTGAAATTCTGAACTTCACATCGCCGATTTGATCAGTAATTTGCGGCTTACCAAAAATCAAGTAGTCGACTTTGCCCAAAATAACATTAGTTTTCTTCGGATTGTAATTTAACACAAGGCTGGTCACGCCTTCGATTGCCTCAATCGCTTCAGCAACTTTTGGCAGTTGCGGAAAATCCTTATGTAAACAAACCAAGATAACCATAATCTCGCCAGTTGCTTTACTGCGACGGACATCGAGGTATCTGACTTCGCCTTCATTATGAATTTCATCATATGCCGGAACGCGGTATTGGCGTAAAACATCACGAACAGCAACTAAGACGCGGTCAATTTCGGGATCAGTTGTAAAGAAATTGGTTAGTGGCACCAGATCGTGTGAATGGCGCCGGAAAAAGCCAATTTCAAGTTGACCGCCAACTTCACGCACAGGTACTTGCGCCTTATTACGGTAACCTGTTTCTTCAGGGCTCGGCAGCGTTTGGCCGACTTCCACATTGTCTAAGTGCGCTTTTTGCAATAAATTGACAACTTGATTCCGTTTGAATTCAAGCTGCTTGTCATAGTTGATATGAGCAAGGGAAGCTAAACCAGTTTGTACCCACTGATTAAGCTTAATGTTTACACGGTCGGGACTTTCCTTGATAATTTTTTCGATTTTAGCAAAGGCAAAGTTCTTCTTGACCTTTAAGATTTTGGCACTGACCGTTTCACCTGGTAAAGCGTTGGTGACAAAAACGGTCATCCCTTCGTAGTGCGCCACGCCCATGGCCTCGTATGACAAGTCAGTAATTTCTAATTCAATAATTTGATTTTTTTCCATTTTTTGTCCTTTTTTACAAACAATTAGTTAACTTCTCTATTTTACTAGAAAAAGCGGAAAAAGTAACAATCTAGGTCATTCTTAACTTTGATTTAATTTGGCTAATAGCTCTTCACTCACATCTAAAAATGTGTTAGTTTTATTACTAATCATTTCAACTAGAAAGGACGTTTTTATGAATAATTTTGAAACAAATTCAGATCGGCGCCAAATCCACACTATAAGCGAGACGAACGGCTTTTTAACCAAAATGTATGGTTTTATGGCTGGGGCTGTGTTAATTTCCGCCTTAGCTGCTTACTTAACCATGACCGTTTTTCGAACTGCTTTCATGAACATGCCAGTATCAATTATGTGGCTAATCCTACTGGTTCCTTTTGCTCTGTCAATGGGAATCAGCTTTAAGGCCGACCGCAACCCTGTAGCTAGTCTGGTAATGCTAGGCGTTTTAGCAGTAATTTATGGTTTCGAGTTTGCACTAATTGCTGGTTTTTACACCGGTACGCAAATTACCACTGCCTTTATTTCATCAGCAGCGGTTTTTATTGCAATGGCCGTGTTTGGCACTATTACCAAAAAAGATTTATCTAACTGGAATTCTTATCTAAGTGCTGCACTCATTGGCTTTTTAGTAGCTTGGATTGTCAACATGTTTTTGCATAATCCAGCCATTACTTATATCTTTTCATTCATTGGCGTTATTATTTTTACCGGTCTAACCGCTAGTGACGCTAATAAAATGAAAATCATTTATAACAATTATGGTGATCAGGTCGCAGAAACTGGCTTAGCTGTCCTTGGTGCCCTGCAGTTGTACCTCGACTTTGTCAATATTTTCATGTTTTTACTTGAAATCTTTGGCGGAACAGGCAGCAATAATAACTAATTAGCTGCAGTTAGTTATAATGAAGTTACCCCCTCCGGATTAGAATGTATTGTTCTTTTCTGGAGAGGGGTTTTCTTTGCTTAAATAAAGGGCTCTATAGCACTCGGGCTGCAACAATTGTGGTTAACTATAAATCCATTTTAACTAG
The DNA here is from genome assembly GCF_026536055.1 of Lactobacillus sp. B4015. Taxonomy (NCBI): domain Bacteria; kingdom Bacillati; phylum Bacillota; class Bacilli; order Lactobacillales; family Lactobacillaceae; genus Lactobacillus; species Lactobacillus sp. B4015. Next base: position 25,531 of record NZ_JAFNOY010000004.1, on the reverse strand, counting down.
TAGCTATTCTTTAATATTTTTATTAGAAATAGCTTGAATTATATTACTATTACTCTTATACTTTTCTTCATATCAAAAAAATTAATGACATTATTATACATATGGAGGTAGCAATATGATTGGCTGCAGCAGTTTCACAATGGAAACTAAGGATAAGAAGCACTTTTTATCGCGAACAATGGATTTTATGATGGAAATGGCAGAACAAGTGGTTTTTGTGCCCAAACAAAAGACTTTCGCTGTTTCTTACGAAGCTAGACAAGAGATTACTAGTAAACACGCTTTTATCGGTATGGGCAGCCTTGATGATGGTCCGATTACTTGTGACGGGGTTAATGATGCTGGTGTTACTGGCGCCGTCCTTTATTTCCCCGGATATGCTTCATATCAAGAACAAGCGGCTCCTGGTACCTGGGCAGTTTCTCCTGACAAAATCATTTCGGTAATTTTAGCGCAAGCAGCTTCTTTGGCAGAAGTTAAAGACCTATTTAAAAAGCAAATTACCATTGTTGACGAGGGGAATCCAACTTTAAAAGTTGTTCCCCCTCTTCACTACATTTTCTCCGACACTTCAGGTGCAAGCCTAATTGTGGAACCCCAACAAGATGGCATTCACCTTATTGAAGACTCAATTGGCGTTATGACTAACAGTCCTGACTATCACTGGCATGAGACTAATTTGCGCAACTATTTAGCAGTCACACCTAAGCAACATGATGACGTTGCGTTCTTGGGCAAAACCTTGAAGCCGTTTAGCCAAGGCTCAGGTACATTTGGCCTCCCTGGCGACTTTACACCAACTTCGCGTTTTGTTAGGACAGCTTTTATGAAAAATAATGTTGAGCAGCCAAAAGATGAAATTGGTGCAGTGACTTTAGCTCATCACATCCTCGAATCTGTCAGCATCCCACGCGGCATTGTAGTAACTCCTGACCAAACATTTGATTTTACCTGCTATGCCGCTTATATTTGTGCAGAATCAAAGACCTATTATTATTCTACTTACGGCAACCAACGGATTAGGTGTGTTCAATTAACCCCAGAACTCGAAGCTGAAACTGATTACCGTGAATTTAAGGTAAATCCTAAAGAAGATATTGAACGACTAAACTAATTTGAGCTGCATAAAGGTATAGCTAATTACCATCATGTTCAGCTATCGGGTAGTTGCTTTTGCCACCAAACGTAAAGACTGAATTTATTGATAAATAAAAAGATGAGCATTTATTTTTAAGTGCTCATCTTTTTTGTTTGGCTATTTATTTTAAAACCTACCCATAAGGCCGCACAACTATATCCGCATTTTAATAAACCCTACCTTAATTTAATTCAATTCCCTTATGGGCTAAATTTTCCAAGCAACTCTGTAAATAGGCATCATCGTGTTCAGGATAAATTGGATCAGTCCAAGGTACAGCCGGCAAGTTTTCATATTTGGGACAATATTGCCCACGGTAGTATGGGTCAAACCAGTTATTATTTGGGTGATAATGGCGGCGCTCCATTTCGGCTAGCACCAGTAAATGAAATTGATACAATTTATACGGCGAATATTGAAAAACATAATTAACGGTGGCATGAGGTTTGCCCCAGCCGCGTCCACGTAAAGCGGCAATTTCGCGATGCTGTCCTAATAATTGTTGCCGCGGCAATTGCCAAATTAAATCTTGGTGCCATAATCTCATGATTTCTCATTCCACTCCTGCATTAAACGCGAGTTTAGTAAATAAGCAACTTGATACTTTTCAGTTAAACGGCTTAAAAACGGTCCTAATTTATCAGTTTGCGGTGATAATTCTTGCAATAATTGTAAATAAGTTTTTTTTTCTTCAGTCGTCGCAATTTTCTTAAAGTAACCCCAAACATGCTGGTAAGCGTTAGTCAACGTTTTAACTGTTGGTGGCTCGCTGGACGCTTTTGCCAGTAAGTCTTCAAACTCAGCATTTTTTGCATCTGACCAATCGTTATTTTTAGCTAGCAGCCTAATCCGCTCGTAATATGCTTGCGAATGAGCCATTACCCAGTACTTGTTATAAGCCCATTTCTCTTGCCATTTATCCATTTTTCTTGCCTCGGCTTTTGATATTTTTTTAGTAAGAAACTAACTTTAATTGCATTTTATTACTAAGTGCCATCTTCAAACAAATAATTTACCCTTACATAGCCAACTTTGGCCAGAAAAAAATTGACCCAAAAATCCAGAATCTTGCTTCCCAAAACATTGTTGCAATAAGTCTAATGAGTATACTTGCTGGAGACAACCGGTCGAAAAAATTAATTATAATAGCGACTAACAAAAAAGGAGTAATTACTCGTAAAAGTAATTGCTCCTTTTTATGATTTTATTATTCACCAACAAAAAATTCAATGCGTTGCTGTAAGTTTTTAAAAGTAACAGGGCAGTAATCACCGATTTCCCCATCAAGATTAACTGGTAATTTGCGGCCAACACTCTTTCCCATCAGTTCAATCTTTAAACTATGAGTCTTAGTGTAAATAATGTCTGGGTCATCCACATGCTTACCATTTAGGGCCAAAGCCATCAGCTTCAATAACTTAACTGGATCCGCCGGTTTAACGATAATTAATTGGAATAAGCCATCGCTAAGTTGGGCATCAGGCATAATCTGTTCAAAGCCACCAATCGAGTTAGTCATTCCCAGTAGAAGCATCGATAGCTTTCCCTCGTAAACGCCTGCATCATAGGTTAAGCGCATCTCATTTTCAGTCAAGTGCGGCAACATTTCTGCACCCTTAATGAGATAAGCAGCATAACCTAACGCAGATTTTACTTCTGAAGGAACGCCATAGGTTAACTCCGTTAAAGAGCCACAAGCCGCAATATTAACAAAGTATTGCGTATCCTTGGCAAAGGTTGCTTGGCCAATATCCATCTTGCGGGTCTTATTATTAAGAATCACCTTACTGGCTGCCTTAATACTATCACGGGGGATATGCAGAGCACGGGCATAATCATTAGTCGTTCCCGCTGGAATAATCGCCATCTTTGGTCTTTGCTCTAAAAATGCTATTCCATTGACTACTTCATTGATTGTGCCATCGCCACCAGCTGCGACAATGAGATCAAAACCATCGTTGGCAGCACGAGTAGCCTCTTTTTGCGCACTCTGCTTTTCTGGCGTAGTCCTAAAAGCACTGGCTTCATAACCAGCTTGCTCTAAGACGTCTAAAATGTCTGCGACATTCTTAGGCATCTGTTCGTGACCAGATACAGGATTATAAATCAATCTTGCTTTTTTAGTCATAGTTAACTACCTTATTACTTAAAATTTACTTTTACCGCTTTTGTAATTCTTGGTTTAGAAGTTGGTTGATTACCTTCGGGTTAGCCTTACCACGAGTTTGTTTCATGATTTGACCAACTAAGTATCCAATCGCACGGTCTTTACCATTCTTAAAGTCTTCAACCGATTGTGGGTTATTGTCAACCACTTCTTTAACCATTGGCTCTAATACACTAGTATCAGATAATTGCACCATGCCCTTATCTTCAACGTATTTCTTCGGATCAGTGCCGTTGGCAATTGTTTCAGCAAAAACTTTCTTGGCAATCTTAGAAGAAATTGTTCCGTCTTTAATTAGCTTAATCATTGCAGCTAAATGTTCAGGTGTCAACTTAATATCTGTTAGTTCAACCCGGTTATCATTTAAGTAACCATTAACTTGTGTATTCATCCAGTTAGCTGCAAGCTGTGGATCGGCACCAGCTGCCACTGTCTTATCAAAGAAGTCTGAACTTTCTTTCGTTTGCAAAAGAACTTGTGCATCATAATCTTTTAAGCCAAACTCGCCTACATATTGATTGTACCGCTCTTCAGCTGAACGCGGCAAGGTGGATTCAATTTCATCAATCCATTTTTGGCTAATGTGATCTGGCGCAATGTCAGGTTCTGGGAAGTAACGATAATCAGCATCGCCTTCCTTAACCCGTTCAAGAACTGTCTTACCTGTTGCTTCATCAAAACGACGAGTTGACAGCTGAACCCGGCCACCTGAAAGCAAAACTTGTGCTTGCCGCTTTTCTTCATAAGCTAATGACTTACGAACATGTTCAAACGAGTTCAAGTTCTTCATTTCAACCTTAGTGCCAAGTTCTTTTTGGCCTGCAGGACGAATTGAAATGTTAGTATCAACACGCATTGAACCCTCTTCCATCTTAACATCGGAAGCACCGGTAAATTGAACAATCTTCCGTAGTTTTTCAAGGTATGCATAACCTTCATCTGGATCGGCAATTTCTGGTTCAGAAACAACTTCAAGTAATGGAACACCTTGACGGTTCAAGTCAACGTAAGAAAAGCCGTTAGTTCCGTGCGTGTTCTTACCGGCATCTTCTTCGATATGCATTTCATGGATACCAATTCGCTTCTTTTTACCATGAGATTCAATTTCAACATAACCATCACGAGCAAGCGGTTGGAAGAATTGCGTAATCTGATAAGCCTTAGGACTATCTGGGTAGTAGTAGTTCTTCCGGTCAAAGTGGGTGGTTGGCAAAATATGTGAGTGTGTTGCTAGCGCAACCATAATTCCCAAGCGGTAAACGTCCTTGTTAACGTAAGGTAAGACACCAGGCATTCCCCAGTCAATGACATTTGTTTCTGTGTTCGGCTTTGCACCATAGCTAACTGGTGAAGGTGAGAAAATCTTACTCTTAGTTTTTAGTTCGAAGTGAACCTCGAACCCAATCGTTGATTTAAAATTCATCAATTAATCCTCCATTCCAGCTGGTGTTTTTTCATAAAAATGATTACTACGTTCAATAAAGTCGGCAACTTGGAAAATACTGCCTTCGTCAAAACGCTTGGCCATAATTTGGAAGCCAACTGGCATTCCCTCAACCAAGCCAGCAGGTACACTAGCAGAAGGAATTCCAGCCAAATTAGCAGAAATCGTTAAAATATCGTTATTGTACATTTTAATTGGATCAGAAATTTCACTGCCAATTCCAAATGCTGGTGTTGTTGTTGTCGGTCCAATGATAACATCATTTTTAGCAAAAATTTGGTCAAAATCTTGGCAAATTAAGGTTCTTACTTTGGAAGCTTGTCTAAAGAAACGATCATATGAACCGGCAGACAAAGCAAATGAACCAAGCAAGATTCGACGCTGTACTTCTTCACCAAAGCCTTCTGAACGTGATTTAACGTAGACATCAAGTAAGTTTTTAGCATCTTTTGAGCGGTAGCCATAACGAATACCATCAAATCTTTGTAAGTTAGATGATGCTTCACTTGATGCGATGATATAGTAATCAGGAACGGCATACTTAGTTAATGGAAGCGATACTTCATTAATAATTGCGCCAGCATCCTTTAAAGTATCAATTTGTTGTTGAATGATATCATGCACTTCGCCATCAACGGCAACCATGTATTCCTTAACAACTGCTACCCGCATTCCCTTGACATCTTTACCGATGTACTTAGTGAAATCAGGCACTTCTCTAGTTGAAAGAGTAGAATCATGGTCATCAGCACCGGCAATCACGTTAAGCACTTGTGCCGAAGTTTTAGCACGCTTACTCATTACCCCGATTTCATCAAGTGAGGAAGCAAAAGCAATTAAGCCCCAACGAGATACACGACCATAAGTTGGTTTAATACCAAAAATACCGTTAAAAGCAGACGGTTGACGAATTGAACCACCGGTGTCGGAACCCAAAGCGGCAACTACTTGACCAGAGGCAACAGCTGCAGCAGAACCACCAGATGAACCTCCAGGTACCTTATCCAAATTCCACGGATTATGGGTTGCGCCAAAGTATGAATGCTCAGTTGATGACCCCATCGCAAATTCATCCATATTAGTTTTACCGACAAAAGTTGCTTGCGCCTTCTTTAAGCGCTCAATTACCGTTGCATCATAAACTGGAATGTAATTGTCCAAAATATGGCTAGCGGCTGTTGTCTTAACATCTTTAATGATGATGTTGTCTTTTATAGCAATTGGGATACCAGCTAATTTATTCTTAGCAAAATCCAAGTTTTCTGCTGGCTTGGCATCTTCTTGAACCGTAATCCACGCGTTTAGCTTGTCATCCGTCTTTTTAATGTTTGCAACTGTATCTTGCGCCAATTTGTCTGCGGACAATGTTCCTTGGGCAAGCTTTTCATTTAATGAGTCAATATCTTCATTTAAATAATTCATTACTCGTCCTCATCCTTATTAATAATTACAGGAACCTTGATAAAGCCATTAGCTTGTTCAGGAACATTTTTCATTAATTCATCACGGTCTTGCCAGTGTTCAGGTTTGTCTTCTCTAAATACAGTATCACGGTCAACTACTTGTACCGTTTCGTCAACACCATCAGTGTCAACTTCTGATAACTGATCAGCCATATTGATGATTGAGCTCATTTGCTCAGTCACTTTTTCAATATCTTTATCATTAATCTCAAGCCGCGACAAAGTCGCAACGTGCTTAATTGTTTCTTCTGTGATTTCCACGCATATACCTCCTTATTCACCGCCATAAATATGGACTTGATAACTACTATCTCCTGTTTCCTTAGCAACCAACGCTTGAATATCGTTTACCGAACCAATTTTTATTTCAATCGGCACATCACTAGCCAAATATTTCTTCGCAGTTGACAAAACAAGCCTAGTAAAGCTTTGAATTTGCTCATAGCCGTAAAACTGTGTTGTAATCGAGATATTTTCTTGTGCTAGTTTGCCATTTTCATAGCGCAGCGTAGCAGTAACGCCACTAATATTAGGGAAATAATTTTGAATTGATTCCTTAAAACTGTTGAAGCTTGAAGCGTTACTACTGTTGATTGCTTTTTTATTACCAATAGTTGGCAATACCTCTGTTTGGGTGTTAATAGTTTTCCATTTAGTTATTTTACTACTATTAGCAGCCGCTGTCCCGCTCAAAAAGTAAGTTCCGCTAACTAACGAATCTTTACTTTCTTTAGCAAAAAGGCCAACCGTAATCGGAATATTCTTTAACGCTTTTTTCTTCCGTAATCGCGCCACTATTTGTTCAGCAGTCTGCTGACCATATTTTTTTTGGGCTAAACGCGGAATTGTCATTTGATATTCTGGCCCACCCTTTTTCTTTTGATAATAATCAATCGAATTAATGGCTAAGCCAATACTCATCCCGCCTATGCGATAATTTGACCCCGAGCCAGTTAAAAAGTCCTGCTCCATGATTTCTTCCAAATAATACGGATTGTACTTCTTCTTCGTTCCTAATTCGGGATTAAGTCCTAAAGGATTAGATTTTGATTTTCGACCTAACCAGTCATTGGCAACCGTTGATGTAATGTATTGCCCTTCTTGAAAAACAAATGAGTTAGTTGAAAATGCCTCTTTAGAAATTTGAATAAGCCCACGTTCAAGTTCACGCGTGTCAACCGAATTATCATTATCGGTTGCTGTTAAACCAGCGATTGGACTAGTAACATAGTGACCATTTTTTAATAAAACCGTATAACCGTTATTACCGGTTTCTGTAGTCTGATAAGTTTTAGTACTTGAACTAGATGACGTTTTAGCATTATTAGCCAGATTGGAATTTTTTAAATTACCACAAGCTGTTAAACTAACTGCTGCTCCTAAAATTGCGATTATCTGCAGATATTTTTTCACTTTACTTGTTTCCTTTATTTAACCTGAGCAATTGCTTCTTCCTCAGTCAATAACGGCACACCAAGCTTTTGCGCCTTAGTGTATTTTGAACCAGCATCTTTACCATAAATGACATAGTCAGTTTTACCAGAAACAGACCCGGTTACCTTAGCGCCCAGTGCTTGCAACTTTTTGGTAAATTCACTACGAGTAAAGTGGGAAAGCGTTCCGGTTAAAACTACCGTCTTATTTTTGAAATAATTATCAGGAATTTCTTCTACTTGTTCCTCGGTTTCACCCAAGTAATCCATGTTAAGACCACTAGCCTGCAGTTTTTTGACTAGTTCGACCACTTCATCTTGCGCAAAATAAGTCGTCAATGCTTCTGCAATTGTCATGCCTATTGTATCGATTGCAGCTACTTCTTGCACGTCCGCTTCCATAATCTTTGTCATATTTTTAAACTTTTGGGAAATTAAACGCGCAGCTTTAGCACCAACATGATCAATTCCAAGACCGGTTAACAGTAATTCAACCGAATTTTTCTTCGAATTGTTGATTGCAGTCAATAAATTATTAATTGACTTATCCTTAAAATGATCAAGCTTAGCTAAATCGCTGGCTTGTATATGGTATAAGTCAGCTACGTTGTGAACTAAATCGTTTGCAATTAATTGTCGAACAATTTTCGGTCCTAAACCATCAATATTCATTGCTGGCCGCGAAGCAAAGTGGGTAATGCCCTCTTCAATCTGAGCAGGACATGAAGGATTAACACACCGCAATGCAACTTCATCTTTTAAGTGAATTAATTTTTCACCACATGAAGGACATTCTGTTGGAATCGGATAAGGTTCACTATCCTTAGGGCGTTTGGACATGACCACTTCTGAAATTTCTGGAATAATATCGCCAGCTTTATGCAGCATCACGGTATCACCAATCCGGACATCTTTTTGCTTGAGCAAATCGGCGTTATGCAAAACAGCGTGAGAAACGGTTGTCCCAGCCAGCTGTACCGGATCCATGATTGCGGTTGGCGTTACAACACCGGTACGGCCAACCGTCCATTTAATCTCGTGAACAACTGTTGCTTGCTCTTCTGGTGGAAACTTATAGGCAATTTCCCACCGCGGAATTTTAACCGTATTGCCCAGTTCGTTTTGCAAATTCAAGTCATCGACCTTAAGTACAATACCATCAATGCCGTATTGCAGTGAATCACGTTTAGCGGTGTATTCATCAATAAACGCAAAGATTTCATCCATCTTAGCCAGTCGTTTACCTGTTTGATTAGTGTGGAAACCTAAACTCGTCATCTTCTCAATTGCTTGATGCTGACTCTTGATTTCCTCAGGAGGATTAACCCAAGTATAAATAAAAGTACTTAAATTACGGTGCTTGGTAATACTAGCATCTAGCTGGCGCAATGATCCGGCAGCAGCATTTCGCGGATTAGCAAAAACGGTCTCACCATTTTCATCACGTTCACTGTTTAACTTGGCAAAAGCTTCCTTACCCATATAACACTCGCCACGTACCTCCATGGTCAATTTTTCCGGCAAGGTTTGTGGAATATCTGAAATAAAGCGGGCATTCGGCGTTACGTCTTCACCGACTAAACCATTTCCACGCGTTGACGCCCGTGTAAGCTTGCCACCCGTATATTCCAAATTAATTGATAAGCCGTCAATTTTTAGTTCGACGTTATAGGCAACTTCATGACCGATTTGCTTTTGCACCCGCTCATCAAAGGCACGCAGCTCCTCTTTGGAAAATACATCCCCCATTGAAAGCATTGGCACCTGGTGGGTAACCTTCGTTAATTCACTGTCAAGTTGACCACCAACACGTTGCGTAATTGAATCTTGCGTAACCAGTTGTGGAAATTGTTGTTCCAATTCAACTAACCGCTGATAGTTTTGGTCATAAACATTATCTTCAACTTCTGGCGCATCTTTTGAATAGTATGCATCAGCCCACTGATCGAGCTTATCTCTAAGCGAAGCGACTTCTTTTCTGGCTTCATCAAGAGTTAAATCTGCCATTTTGTTCCTCCTGATTAAAAAATATTATTTTGATCTTACCGATTTCATTATACCTTTTTAATTGGGGCAAATGCTGCTAGAAGGCGCTTGATTCCAATATTTGGAAATGCAATATCAAGCTCCATGTCTTCACCAGTACCATTAACCTTGGCAACGACTCCGCGTCCCCAAGCCTTATGTTCAACTTGATCGCCAACATTCCAACCTTTTTTCTCAGCCCCCACAGCACCTGCAGGCTTAACCTTTGGGGTATAAACTTGCGCACGGGCACGCTCATCAACATTTGCAAACGGAGCCGTTTGAACTTGAAAATTGCTATCAGTCATACTTGGAGCAGCCGCATTTTCAGTTTCTAAATCAGCTAGGTCGATTTCGTCTAAAAATCTTGATGGTGGATTATTCTGCATTCTGCCATACATCATTCTAGAGTAGGCATTAGTTAGATATAATTTCCGCTTAGCACGGGTAATGCCGACATAAGCCAGTCTACGTTCTTCTTCTAGCTGATCATCTTCTAAAAGTGCACGTGAAAGTGGGAACAGTCCATCTTCCATTCCTACCAAGAATACAACAGGAAATTCCAGTCCCTTAGCCGCATGAAGTGTCATTAATGCCACTTGATCATCATTGTTAGCCAGGTCATCCTGATCACTTAACAGCGAAACTTCAGCCAAAAAATCACTCAGTGCGTTTGACTCATCATCTTCCGGCTCATATTGATCATCAAAACGCTTAGTTACAGAAAGAAATTCATCCAAGTTTTCAAGTCTTGTTTCGGCTTCAATCGTTTTTTCAGCCTTTAGCGCATCGGTATAACCAAAATCCTGCAAAATCTTTTCCGTTAAGCCGGTCACACTGTGATCTTTAGCATACTCAATGGCATCACGCAGTTTTGCACCAAAATCACTTAATTTATTGGCTGCTCTGGCGGTTAAACCAGTCATTGTCAAGTGGCTAAATGCATCAAGTAGTGACAAATTATTGTCACGAGCAAAAGTCGTAAACTTTTCCACACTGACATTGCCGATGCCCCTTTTTGGCGTATTAATAATCCGGTTAAAACTCATCGAATCACTCGGATTAGCCACTAATTTAAGATATGCCATAATATCCATAATTTCTTTGCGATCGTAGAATTTATGGCCGCCGACAATTTGGTAAGGAACATTAGACTTAACAAAGGCTTCTTCGACTGTTCGCGATTGAGCATTTGTCCGGTACAAAACAGCAAAATCGTGGTAAGAGCGATTATGATCATTAACCTCTTCTTGAATCTTTGAAATGATGAAATGCGCCTCATCGTCACCACTTTGAGCACGGTAATAGGTAACCTTATCCCCGTCTCCTTGGTCTGTCCATAATTTCTTGGCTTTTCGGTTATGATTGTTCTCAATCACGGCATTAGCGGCTGAAAGAATATGACCAGTTGAGCGGTAATTTTGCTCTAGCTTAACTGTTTGGACACCAGCATCCTTGTAGTCATTTTCGAAGTTCATGATGTTTTCCATATTTGCTCCGCGCCAGCCATAAATGGACTGATCGGCATCACCGACAACGCAAATATTTTTATACTGGGCAGCTAATTCATGACAGAGTTCATACTGCGCCTGGTTAGTATCCTGATACTCATCCACAAGCAAATAGCGAAATTTATTTTGATAATAGTGTAAAACTGCCTGATCCGTTTTAAATAAAACTAAAGTCTGCATAATCAAATCATCAAAGTCCATAATCTGGTCATGCTTTAACCGCCTTTGGTATTCTCGATATACTTGTGCAGCAACCTTGTCAAATGGGATCGAGCTACTAGCGGCAAAGGCATCAGGAGTTAATAAATCATTTTTAGCATTAGAAATAGCGGATAATACGCGCCGTGGTTCATACACCTTAGGATTGAGATTCTGCTCTTTTTCAATGTGCTTAATTAGTGTTAATTGTTCAGATGAATCAGCAATTGAGAAATTACTGCCATAACCGATTTTGTCAGCATCACGCCGTAAAATCCGAACACAAAGAGCGTGAAAAGTTGACATCCAAATGTCATTTGCTTGCGGCCCAAGCAATTTTTGTTCCCGTTCGCGCATTTCAGTAGCAGCCTTATTAGTAAAAGTAATTGCCAAAATATTCCACGGCAGAACCTGCTTTTCTTCGACGAGATAGGCGATTCGCCTGGTTAAAACAGAGGTCTTGCCTGATCCCGCACCGGCAACAACCAATAATGGCCCCTCAGTAATCTGGACAGCTTTTTGCTGTTGCTCGTTTAATCCTGTTAAAATTGCTTCTTCGCTCATGCTAATTCCCTTCACAAACCAAATTTTGTAACTATATTATTGTACCAAAAAAGAAGGCATCTTTTAGGATAGATTGCCTTTTATTTATCAAACCGATCAAGATGATATTGTTCAATTAGTTTAATCAATTTATCAGCATAATTCGGATCAGTGGCGTACCCATCTTGAACAAGTGCGTGAGCCTGCTTGCGGTAATCTTTGGCGGTTAAAACGTGTTTATATTGTTGCTTATTCCAAGTGGTTCCCTTTTGAAAAAGCCTAGCATGTGCCCTAATTGATGCCTCGTAAGAATCATAAATTTGAAAGCGCGCCTTGACCACAATCCATTTGCCCTTAACGTACTCTTTCGTAGTTAAAACTGCTGAAGTATTAGGATTAGTGCCTTTTACACCAAACAAATTATTATATTTTTGCGACAAACTGCTTTGACCGTAGTCACTTTCAAGACAAGCTTGCGCAATTGTAATACTCGGGAGAAGCTCAAACTCGCGGTCAACTTCTTTAGCAATCGGACCAATTTCCTTAATAAAAGCCTTATGCTGCCGAATAATTTTTTGTCTTGCCTCTTCACGTGCTAGCTGTTCCTGCCTGATTTGTTCTGACTGAATTGCTTGCCGGCGATAATATCTAAATGCCACAAATGCAATTATCAACACAAACAGAATAATAAACGTGCGAAGTATAATTACAAAATTAGACTGCTTTTTTCCCTTACGTCTTTTCGCCATGAAATTTACCCTTACTTTTTAATCATTATCTATAAGTATAAACTCTTCTTAGCTCAAGTCATGCAATGTAATTAATTTTTAAAATAAAAAAGCACCTTAAAGTTAGTGGTGCCTTAATTAAACTATACAAAAAATGGAGCCAAAGCTCCATTCTTATTTAATGCGGGTAAGAAGACTCGAACTTCCACGATCTAAAAGCGATCACAAGATCCTTAGTCTTGCGCGTCTGCCAATTCCGCCATGCCCGCAACACATACAATACTATAACCCAAAATTAATTCTAGTACAAGAGCTTTTTAAAAATAAATTGCTTTAGCTAGCTCTTTACGACAAAAAAGCAAAGATGCTGTCATAAAATGAAAATTTGCAATTAGTTATCTTATTTTATAATAATCTTAATGCCTTTTCCCAAATACAGAGATGGACTATGCCTGTTATGGTCGGAATTGGTGGCCGATCCGTAAATTCCACCCTTTCAGTAACTGATTGAAAAATAAAATTTATTACAGCTGACCTGTTAACTTCATCTGTCTTTTAGTGCCCTAAGCAAAATCCCTATCCAAAGTAACCCTTCCTATATCTTCTTTCCGTACAAACCAATTGTCGATATTAACTAATATTGCCAATACCTGCTGTAATTAAATTCGTTTCTTGTTCGTAATTAAATTTCATTGTCTTTTTCTTTATAATAAGCTTATATAATAGCTACACTTATTACTTTTTCTATTAAGCTAGATCTACTCTTTAGTAAAAAATCATCCAATTTTGACCAATAGATCAATAATGGATGATTATAAACTGTACTGTTAAATTTTTAAATCAAAACTGCCACTATCTGCTAATAATGTTAGTCTACCATCTGTTCATTAACATAACGTGCATACAGCGGATGGGTTTTCATTAATTCGTGATGTGTACCGTGACCAGTTACTTGACCATGCTCAATAAAGTAAATTTGGTCAGCGTTAACAATCGTGGCGAGTCGGTGAGCAATGACCAAAGTGGTTCGGTTCACCATTAACTTATCTAATGCTTGTTGTACTTTGCTTTCAGATTCAGAATCTAAACTAGCCGTCGCTTCATCAAGCATCAAAATTTTAGGATCGCGTAAAAAGGCACGTGCAATTGCCAGGCGCTGCTTTTGTCCGCCAGAAAGCTTAATTCCGCGTTCACCAATCTCAGTGTCCATTTGTTTAGGAAAATCTTTGACAAATTTGTCCGCATAAGCAAGCGCCAATCCGCGCCACAGTTCAGTATCAGATAAACTGCCAGTCAAGCCGTAAGTCAGATTGTCACGAATCGTACCAGAAAAAATGGCACTATTTTGCGAAACATAGCCGATCTGCGAGCGCCAATTTTCCAAATCAATCTCAGCAATATTTTGCTCATCGATCATAATTTTGCCGCTATCAGGTTGGTAAAAACGTTCAATTAGGGCAAAAATGGTTGATTTCCCGCCACCACTTGGGCCAGCAAAGGCGATTACCGAATTAGGTTTGGAGGTGAATGAAACCGATTCCAAAACTGGCTCCCCTGGTTCATAACTGAAACTTAAATTTTCAGCCGTTAACGTCTTATTAGCTAAATCCGTCTTCGGACTAGTTTTGTCCTTCTCTGGTTTGATTGCTAAAATCGCTTGAATCCGTTCAGTCGATCCCAGCGCTTTTTGAATTTGAGAAAAGAAAGTTGCAAAATTGGCCACTGGAGCAATTACATTAAATAAATAAAGTAGAAAAGCAACTAGGGAACCACTAGATAAACTGCCTTGGCCAACACGAATTAAGCCAAAAGCTAAGATGCCGGCAAAGGCGGCCATCATTAAAGTAGTCATGATTGGTTGCAAAATAGCTTCCACGCGGGCATCCACTACACCAATCTTAAATATTTTTTGAATCATTCGCTGCCCGTGCTTTTGTTCAAACTTTTCACCATTGCTGGCCTTAATTAGCCGCACTTCAGACAGCTTTTCACTAACGTCACCGTTAAATTCTGCTGTGGCGCTCTGCAATTTTCGTCCCAGTCTGGCCATGATTCGACCAACAGGTAATAAGACGAGTACCACAATTGGGACAATCGTGAACATTAATAAAGCCATCTGCCAATCCATCACAAACAGGATAATCAGCGAAAAGAAGAGTTGGATCGCCCCAGTAATAAAGTTGGGAAATTGCGAAGCAATTAAGTCTTTAATGACTCCCGTATCATTAACCAGCCGCGAACTGCTTTCACCGGCTTTATTTTCGTCAAAATAAGAAATTGGCAATGATAATAAGTGGTTCCATAACTTCTCTCTCAAACTCTTAACCACACTTTCACCGAAGTAGCGTAAAATGTAGCCGCCCAGAGTTCCTAACACCAGTTGAACAACGAAAATAACAATAATAATTACCATACTATGATAGTTAAACTTGTCCCATTTACTTGTATCAACTAGATCACGAGTTAATAGTGGTAAAACTAGATTAGCCGCGCTAGTAACTAGACTAAAAGTTAAGCCCATAACAAACAAAGATTTCTTTAAGTCCAATTGATTTAATAAATGAAAGAAATCGCTTAGCTTAATTTGCTTAGTCTTACCTTTACGTGACTTGAACGCCATTAAAATACCGGCTTTCTAAATTTGTCTAAACAAAAAGTTTTTCATTAACTGAAAAACTTTTTTACTTTATTCTAATTATATTTCTTCATCTTCATTATGCCAAAATTTTCGCCAAAAGTCGCGGTCATACTCCCATTTTTTATCAAAATCACAATATTTATGCTTAAAATCTGGTCGTTTGAAATCGCGGCAGTATTCATCATGGTAATGGTTCCGATTATGCATCCGGTGACACATTTGGCGCATTTCTTCTTTAGAAAAGTCGTGGCTTTCAGCATACTTGTGCCATTTTGAGTATGCCTGCATCCGAAAAGCGGGATCAACAAACTTTTGTGCTTCGTGTTTAAAGTCATCATTCCAGCCGTCAGCGATCTTCTCCAAGTAATGACTAAAATTGGTCTGTTCATCTTCACTTAATCCGGCAAAAAAGGCAGTGGTGTCTTGCTTCTTTTTCAGTGCGTCTAGCTTATTAGCCTCTTTTCGACCTTCTTCAGTCAAGTAGACCCGTTTTACTCGTTTATCTTTTTCATCAGTTTCACGTCTAATGATCCCCTTAGCTTCCATCTTTTTTAACAATTCTGCTAGTGAACCAGGCTTTAAGGCTAAAATTTCTGCTAAATAGTTTTGTGTTAGACCATCTTCAAGCTTAAGTACCGCCAAAACCCGTTTTTGACCCGAAATCGGCAGTTTATTTTCAAACATGAAATAACGGCTTGCACGCATAATGAAATGTAATTGCTTCATTAAATTATCACTTGTTTGACTCATGATTAAATCTCCTTAATATTTATTTTCTGATTTTAGTTAGGCACCTAATATTTATACTTAAATTATAATTTGGTACCTAATCAATTGTCAAACAAAATTGATTAATTTTTATGTTATTAGCGCGTCGTCCCATCAAGTCGCAGCTTTCCACCACACTTGCCGCAAGCATACCGGCGAGCGTTAATCCGGCTCACGCGGTGGTAGGTTTGACCGCATCTTTGACAGCGGTAAATGTAGTTAACTCTGCGGCTGCGTTTTAACCCGATATCAGGGGCATAACGACTGCCGCCCACCTTTGCTAATAATACTTTAAAGTCAGCATCACGGTGCCGATAACCTTTGCTAGCAAGATGCAAATGATAATGCACCAATTCGTGTTTTATGATGCCAATTAAGGCGTCTCGGTACTGCGGTGCTAAAAAATGAGCGTTAATTTCGAGGTGATGATCGGCTAAGTGGTAGCGTCCCCCTGTTGTTGTCATACGGGAATTAATTTTGACATCATGACAAAAAGGCTTACCAAAATACTTCAGCGAAATCTCTTCCACCAGCTTTTGCAGTTCTTCTTGCGTCATTAGCGAAAAATCTTAGCGTAAAGTGCAGCTTCTTTTTGGGTCTTAATGCGCACCTTTAGAGCAGTTACTAATTTGCGTTTTAGTGGTTTAGCGCCTTCCATCCAAGTGCCGGTAAAAACGTGAATGGTTTTTGACTTTGGCGATGGATTGCATAAAATACCGTCGGGATAAACATGAATTCCACTACTCAACACTTGCTCCTTATTATTCGGCTGCGCTTGATACTTGGTTTTTAAAATATCGGAAACTGAGACCGTATTAACTCCCGCCAATTGATCATTATGATCAAATGAAAAGTTACGGTCATCATAATAGGCCAGCATATCCTTCAGCAGTGGATGATGCTTCTCAGCACCAAAAACGGCGGTAAACGGGTTAGCCGGATTTTCAAAACCAACAAAGGCACGATTATTAAGAAGGGATTCAAGGTTATCTAACACCAAGACATCCGTATCCAAATAGATTCCGCCTATTTCGTACACAGCTTTGGCACGAATGTAATCCGAAACAAACGCCCATTTTTTAGCCTTATAGGCCTGTTCAACGTACTTATTTTCATGAATATCAAAATTATCTTCGTTCCATTCGATAATCTGGTAGTCCTGCAAGTGCTTTTGCCATGTTTTCATGCACCGCTTAATATTTTTAGGTTTAGGATTACCCCCGACCCAAACATAATGAATAATTTTAGGAATCATTTCTATCCTCGTGTAAAAAATCGTTTTAGTAACATAATAATATCTTGGTTAAAATCAAGTTTCATCAAAAACATTAATCCTACATATAGAAGGAACATAATTATTGACTTTATTACCATATTGAAAAAGGCTGATGAAACTATTGGTGGCAAAATCATCCCCACTGCCAGGACAATAACGGAAATAAGCAGGTACTTGGGAATTTCTTTAAAGGAATACTTAAAGTCATAGCCGTCACGCACAATCCACAAGCGCAAAAGCAAAACAATAAATTCGGTTATTAAGATTGCTACCATCGCCCCGGTTGCACCATAAAGGCGGTCAAGAAAGTAACTCAAGATCACTTCAAGAAAGGCACCAATAATTACTGGTAATGCATAATCACGGTCGCGGTGATTGGCTAAGGCAAATTGGTTGGCAAAAACGCCACCGGTTGGAATCATGACAATTGTTAGTGCAAAAAAGAACATCAATGGTGTCATTGGAATAAATTTATGACCAAAGAAAAACGGGACAAATTCTTTCGTATTTGCCATGATAATCACGGCAAACATCGTTCCCAGCATCACCGTTGCTTCAAGTGATTTTTTTAAAATAACTCGTTGTTCCTTTTTACCCTCACCAGCCATTTTGGGCATAATTACAAGTGAAATACTAGTCACAATTCCCAGCACCATATTCGAAATTCGCTGTGAATTATCGTAATAGGCCACCTGAGTGGAATTTTGAAAAAGCCCTAAAATTGGCTTATCAAGCGACGTATAGATTTGGGTCGCAATTTGGGGAATAAGCAGTGTGATGATTGCTTTAATTGTTGTTTGGTACTTATAAAAGTGCTTAACTGGTCCACCGACATAGCGGTGAATATCAAACCAAAAAACAAATGAACCTAGCATTGTGGAAACTGACATGATTAACATGTATTTCCATAAATCCCCTGGCTGTTTAACCCATAATAAAATTAGCACAACTGAAACAAGCTTTACTGCCGTATTTTTTAAAACCACTCGGCCAAAGGCTGCCAACCCTTGGAAAAACCAGGAAATATCAACTTGTGCCGAGATTAAGTATGGCACCATCAATAATAGATAATTGCCGTATTTAAGATGACAAAAACTGGTGACAGCAACCACCAAAATAATCGTAACCAGACCAGCTAACGCTTGAAAATACCATAATCCCCAAAAAGCATCCGTTAATTCTTGCTGATTACCGAAAGCACGCGTTTGCGAAATGGTTCTCATCCCAATGTAAGAAACTGACAAAGTACAAAAAATCATCAGGAATTGCACAATATTGTTGACATTACTATAGATACCGTAAGTTTTTGGTCCCAAGATGCGGGACAGATACGGTACCGTAATTAACGGTACCAAAACGAGAAAAATTTGATAAACCGCATTATATAAAATATTTAAAAATGTTTTCTTCACAATTTTTCCTCTAATACTGATTTGCCATTAAGGTATAAATCGCCGCACACGCTGATTCATGTTGCAATTGATTAGTTAGGTGCAGCCAATATTGCCGTTTCTGTTGTTTTCGGTCAGGTGCACTAAGCCCAGCAAGCAATTCTGCTTGTGTTTTAACGCAAATACCAGGAACTACTTCTTCATAAGGACCAAGCAAAAGCCCCCGTTTTTGCTCATACTGCCTTAGGTAATTAGTTACAAAAATAATTGGCTTGTCTAAAGTTAAGTAATCAAAATAAATTGATGAATAGTCAGTAATAAGCATATCGGTATTACCCAAGAGCTCATATAAATCATAATCATGTGCAAATAAATAGTCATTATTAAGGTAAGCAATATTAGAATAGTGACTGGTCTGCGTTCCTAAAAGCTGCATTTCGTATGGGTGCAGTTTAACAATTAAGTACTGGTGTTTTGCTTTTAAAGCCTCATTTAACGATTCAGCATCAAAATCCGGCAAGGCAAAAAAGTTGCCGGCCTTAATCTGGGCCATGATTTGTTCGTCTTCCATTTCATAGCGAAATGTCGGCATATAGATCGCAATTTGAGCTTGCTCATCTTGAACCTTAAATAAAGCGGTCAATAGCTGCGCCTTTGACAATGCAGGATGCTTTAATGCATCCAAGCGCGGAAAGCCCACTTTTTGGTATTTGGTAGTCTCAATGGCGCAGCAAGCACTCATAAGTGTTTCATACAAATCTGAGCTCGAACACACTACATCCGCATTTTTTTGCCAAAGTTTAGCATTGCGCATGTCGGTTTTGCGCTTAGTATTATTAGCCATAATTCCCATTCGCTTAAGTGGAATGCCATGCCAAAATTGAATGTTAACCTGCTTAGCGTGAATTTTAAATGGTTGATGCGTGGTTAAAATAAACTTGGCAGCTCCAATTTCGCGCCAAGTCGCTAGCGGCAAGTGTGACGAGGGCCACGGCTCAACCATAGTGATTTCATATTCAGGATGATTTTTCCTCATATATTTAGCAAAAAGATAACCGTTTGATCCCGATCTGCCGGCCCCATTTAAAACTACTATTTTGTTTTCCCTAATTTTCGTAAATCGTGCACCAATCTTCATCAGGCACATGTAAATTCGAAATAACCAATTTTTCATTCTTTAACTTCCCATTTCTTACTTAGTATAAGGGTACAGAAAAAGCTTGAGCAAACTCAAGCTTTTTTGCTTTATTTTTTAGTTTTTTAACTATTTACACCGCTTTTGCCAGTAGACAGCGCTTGCGCAATTGCATTCTAAAGTTGTTGATAATTGCCAGCTTGCACAGAAATTGGCTTCTTGCTAGACTAAATTTAGTTCATTTATGATTAAAATTGTAGAATACTTGAGGAAAAATAATGGCAAATAAGCAAACTGTTTCTAACAAACTTCTGATCACTTACCTATTTATTTTTTATTTATGGTGGGCGGTAGAAGAAATATGCAACTGGCAATATTCTAGTATCCCGCTTTTGCAAGAATCAATCAGTGCTTTAGTAAAATTTGCCACTTGGAGTATACCGGCCTATTTCTTAATCAAAAAATATTCTGATCGGCTGGCAATTGGGTATTCCACTATGTTTAAAAATCATTTTCGCTTCTGGCCATACCTAGGATTATTTATCCTTATGCTTATTTACCTGTTTGCTACCGTTTATTTTACTAGTGGAACAATCCGGATAAATCCTAGTTGGCACCCAACAGATTTAATTGGCAGCTTTTTAATTGTTGGCATTACTGAAGAACTAGTTTTTCGTGGCTGGATTTTAAATACACTATTACCCAAATTTAAAACATGGGTTGCTCTGTTAATCGATAGTATTTTATTTTTGGTTATTCATTTTCCAATCTGGTATCGAACCGGAACTTTTTTAAGCAACTTCGCTTCTGGAGCTGAATTTACGGTAATCATTCTGGGAATTTTGTTTGGTCTACTATTTATCAAAAGCAAAAATATTTTTGTGCCCATCATCTTTCATATGTTCTGGGATTTAATCTTAACCGTTTTCTTGCTTTAATCACTTAATTCCCACTCTTAAAATTAATCACATCAAATCAGTTATGAACCATTAGTTAATAAATTGCTAATGGTTCTTTTTTAGTTGGTTTCGGGTATGCTTTTGCCAAAATTGCTAAGTCATCGGGAGTCAGGTCGATTTCTAATGCCTTTAAATTCGAGAGTAAATGCTTGGATCTGCTGCTTTTTGGAATAGCAAGAACATCAGGTTGTTGCATTACCCAAGCTAGTAGAATTTGAAAAGGAGTAGCACCATGATTTTGAGCAACGGCCATCACAGCTGGATCTTGGGTCATCGTACTGCCCATTTTTGGTCCTCTTCCCAGTGGACTATAGGCAATTAAAGGAAGATGATGCTTTCTTTGCCAAGGCAAGAGACTGTATTCAATTCCACGTGTCTCTAGGTTATATAGATCCTCATTGGCAGCCACATTTTTTCCACTAGGCAATTGCCATAATTCTTCCATATCAGCGATATCAAAATTGGAAACGCCCCAAGCCCGAAAATAGCCTTTTTCTTGCAAGCTTTGGAGTGTAGCAACCGTTTCTTCAAGTGGAACCATTCCTCGCCAATGATATAAATATAAGTCAAGGTAATCTGTTTGCAGACGCTTTAAACTATTCTCAACACTTTGTTGCATTTTAGCAGCAGAGGCATTTTGAGGTAAAACTTTAGAAATTAAAAATAAATCTGATCTTTGATATGGCTTGATAGCCTGTCCAACTAAACTTTCCGAGCGGCCATTGCCATACATTTCTGCCGTGTCAATCACGCGTAAACCAGCATCAAGACCAGCTTGAATTGCCTTAATCTCTTCTTTTTCTACCGCAGCCGAATTACCCATTTCCCATGTACCAATACCTAAGGCCGGCAATTTTTGCTGATTAATCGTCACTGTTTTCATCATTAAGTTCCTTTCTATTAGAATATATTTTCAATATTATCTGGCTAACTTAAGCATACTATATCATTAGCTAAAAGGGCAATTTAGCACAACAGCAGTTTATAATCTTGCCAATAATATGATAAAAACTGTAATAGCAAAATCATTGCCCCAGTGAGCCCCAAAATTGTTATTTGGTTGGCACCACTCTACAATAAACAATATAGGAGGGCTACTTTAATGGAAGAATCATTTACAAATTCATTTAAATTATCAGGTAAACAATGGTTAATTATTATCTTTTCCAACTTGTTTGCATATTGTTGTTTAATCATGCCCGGGATTCAAATACCAGACTTTTTAGCCTTTGATGAAAACCACCCTAGTATCGTGGCAGCTATTTTCCAACTAATTGTCGTTACTGTTTTTCTTGCTATCCAAATTATTGGTGCTCAAATCGCTACCAACAACAGGTGGCGGCAACTATTTCATTTTCCTCACGCTAAAGAATGGTTATTGATTGCTGCTTTCTTTATTGTTGCTTACGTAACTTCAGTAGTAACTGGAATAATCTCACAGAATATTTTTGGTTCCGTTTCAGGAAACGCTGCTGCCGGATTAACCCTAAAGTCTCCGCATGTTTGGACAATCTTCTTTTACCAGCGCTTTAGCAGTGCTATCCAAATTATGGGCGAAGAATTTTTAGCAATCATGCCCTTGCTAGCTCTTACGCAACTGGCAACTGGTCTGCATTTACCTGCCCCTATCTGGTGGGGTAACATTGGCTCAGCACTTGTATTTGCCCTACTTCATTTGTCTACATACGACTATAATCTGGGCTACGTCATTTTAGGGCTGGCTTTTACCCGCATCGTGTTAAACCTAGCCTTTATCAAAACGCACAATATGTGGGTTAGTTTTCTGGTTCACTTCTTATTCGATACGCTTGCCTTTTTAGTTCTGTTATTGGCAACTAAGTAGGGCATTCTTTTATTATTAAACATTAACGTGCAAAAATGCTTCTCCTGATTGATCAAGAGAAGCATTTATTTTGGCTTAATAAAGCAATTCATAGTATACGACAAGTAGTCAGTAAGGTTTAGTTAGTCATTTCCCTACTTATATTTTATTCAATCTTACTAAATAAAGAACAAAATTAACACTTTTAGTTGACAAGTGAGTAAGTACTCACTACAATACTATCTATCGGTGAGTGAACACTCACTTATTAAAGGAGGAAATTATGGCTTATCTTATTAATTTAACTCATTTACAAAAATCCTATGGTAAGCAAACCGTTTTACATGATATTAACCTCAATGTCATGCCGAAAGAAATCGTTGGTCTAATCGGCCCTTCTGGAGCGGGAAAGTCAACTACGATTAAGACCATGCTTGGGATGGAAAAAGTCGACAGTGGTGAAACGCTTGTGTTAGGTACACAAATGCCTAACCGCCAGATTTTAAGTCAAATTGGCTATATGGCACAATCTGATGCCCTGTACGAAACTCTAAGCGCTAAAGAAAACCTTCAATTTTTTGGCAAGATGAAAGGCGTGTCGGGGACTGAATTGGAACAAGAAATTGCCTATACAGCAGATGTGGTTGAATTAACCGCTGATTTAAATAAACGAGTAGCCAATTATTCTGGCGGTATGAAGCGGCGGTTATCACTCGCTATCGCCCTTTTAGGCCAACCAGAATTACTAGTGCTTGATGAACCGACGGTCGGAATTGACCCATCGTTGCGCCGCAAAATTTGGCACGAACTTAAGTTAATCCGTGACCAAGGTCGAAGCGTGCTAATTACGACGCACGTAATGGACGAAGCGGAGTTGACCGATCGCGTAGCCCTACTTTTAAATGGTAAAATCATTGCTTTTGCGGAACCAAAGAAATTAGAAGAACAGTATCAGGTTGACTCAATTGAAGACGTCTTCTTAAAGGCAGAAAGTGAGGAAGCAGCAGAATGAGAACTTTAGCAATTACCAAAAAGGTTCTAATAGAATTATTCCGTGACAAAAGATCATTGGCGTTAATGTTTCTTGCACCAATTTTAGTAATGTGGCTGATGAACGTAATGTTTTCAGCTAACTCTAAATCCGAAGCGACAATTGCCACGGTAGATGTTAACCAGTCAATCACACGGAAATTAAGAAAAATTGATGGCATTGATACGGTTAAGTACCAAGATCAAAAAGTTGCTGCTAAAGAACTGAAAAGTCATAAAGTTGATGCCGTTATCTACTATCATGACAACAAATATGACGTTACGCATGCAAATACGGATTCTGGCAAAACAGTTCTGACTAAACAGGCACTAAACGCTGCATTGACTAAGGATAGTTTTCAAATTTTGACTTCTAAACTTAAAAAGACTCAAAAAATGCAAGCGAAACTTATTAAAGCTAATCCCTTACTTGCCAAAACATTGCCTCGAGCACCTAAGAACAAAAAGACGAGTAATGTTAAAATTGTCAATCATTACCAATACGGCAATAAGGATACTGGCTTTTTTGCCAAAATGGTCCCAATTTTACTAGGCTTCTTCGTTTTCCTATTTGTTTTTCTCATTTCAGGAATGGCTTTATTAAAAGAGCGAACCAGTGGCACACTCGATCGCTTGCTGGCAACTCCAGTCAGACGAAGCGAGATTGTTTTTGGTTACATGTTTGGTTACGGCATAATTTCGATAGCTCAAGCTACCGTCATTGTTTTGGCAACAATTTGGCTTTTAAATATTGAAGTAGTTGGCAATATTTTTAATGTTATTTTAATCAGCTTTTTACTTGCCCTTGTGGCTTTGACTTTCGGTCTTTTACTATCCACTTTGGCAGAGTCTGAATTTCAAATGCAGCAACTGATTCCTATTGTCATCGTGCCGCAGGTTTTCTTTTCCGGATTAATTCCGTTAGATACAATGGCGTATTGGGTTCAATATATCGGCAAAGTTCTACCATTAACTTACACGGGCGATGCCCTAACCAAAATCATGCTCTATGGTAAAGGCTTAAGCAGCACAACTGGTGATATTTTGGCTTTACTCATTTTTCTGGTAATATTGATATACCTGAATGTAGTAGGTTTAAAGAGATATCGTAAAGTATAACTTACTTTGGAGATAAGATATGGTTAAAGTTTTGGCAAGTTATCAAGAAGAAATTGCAAACCAAGAGATTCCTTCTGGTAAAAAGAAAGTATTATTAGCGGGATTAAAATTATTTTCAAAAAAAGGCTTCCATGCGACTACAACGGCAGAAATAGCTCACGAAGCTGGCGTCAGCGAAGGTACGATTTACAAATACTTTAAATCTAAAGACGATTTACTGGCTAACTTATTGAGTCCCATGCTGACCGAAATTAAAGATAATTTTTTTGTACAACTGGATGATTATCATGATCTTAAAAAGTTAATTTCATTTTTAGTGGAGGATCGGATGCAATTCTGGCTAATTAATTTTGATTTTCTAAAGCTATTTATCCAAGAATTATTAATAAACAATCAGATTGTTGACCTGATTAAAACTAAAATTATGGGTAAGAATGGTGTTTTTGCTCATTTTGACGACCTGAAAGAGCGTTTTAACGAAATTAACCAAGAATTGACGTCTGCTCAACTCTTACGAATTTTTATTAGCCCCATTTTTACGTATGTCGTTCAAGTCAAAGTATTTGGTATTGTTCCTAGCGACCCAACTGCCGACTTAGCTTTAATCAAAAAACAAATTTATCTCGGATTAACTGCGTAACTTAAAAACCGCTGGCAAGTGAAGTTAACCCCCGGAATTGGACAAAGATTCCAATTCGGGGGTTTTCTTATGTCTAAATATATACTAAAAACAAAATTAGAAGC
>NZ_JAFNOY010000003.1:0-293459 GCF_026536055.1 Lactobacillus sp. B4015 | reverse complement strand
GCTTCTAATTTTGTTTTTAGTATATATTTAGACATAAGAAAACCCCCGAATTGGAATCTTTGTCCAATTCCGGGGGTTAACTTCAATCAGAAGTGATTTTTCTTTTAGATAGTTCTTAAAACAAGATTTGTAAATAAATTAGTAATAATTATTAATAATAACGGCCTTTGCGATTACATTGGTTTCATTGAAGTAGATATGGGGATTGGTTGGATTAAAGAAGATGGTGTCATCTTTTTTCAACAGATTTTTCTGATTATTGACTGTAATCCATAATGTTCCGGCTATTACCATTACATATTCCTCGGAATTTGACGAATGCCCTACAGATTTATATTGTGAATGTGGATCTAGCTCCATTTGAAAAAGCTCAAAGCGGCGATGAATTGATTGGGGAAAATAATTAAAAATCCGGTAATGACCATCGGCGGAATGTTGCTGCAGAATTTTACTTTTTTGAATAATTGTTGGTTTATTAAGGTCAGAATCTTCTAAAAGAAGGGTATAGGGAATATTAAGTCCAGCACAAATCTTCCAGATTGTGTTGATTGTCGGATTAGTTGTTCCACCTTCTATTTGTGAGAGCATACTTTTACTAATACCCGCAGCTTCCGCTAGCTGACTAATATTTAGTCCGGCTTTAAGCCGGTAAAACTTAACGTTGTGGGCAATAATCTGATTAATTTCCAATTAGCTTCTCCTTAAAAAGTAATTGACTTTATCTAAAGTTCGTCGTAAACTTTGTTAAATCTAATATATTGAACATATTTATTATATATCGAACGAAAGAGCATTGTAGCAAATTAAACTTGCCTTTGCTTAAGTTCAAATAATTTTTGCTAGTTAAACCTAGTTTACACTATTTTATGCAAATAGTTTTTAAGAAAAAGGGAAAGGTAGATGAGTAGATGGATAACTCTTTATCAAGACATGCCGCATTTGTTGAAACAATACCAACAGTATTTGGCTATTTAGGAATTGCTGCTGCTTTTGGCATCATTGGCCGCGCGAGTGGATTTTCAATCTTAACAGTTTGCTTAATGTCAATTATTATTTATGCCGGATCCGCCCAGTTTACTACAGTAAGTATGCTTGCGGCAGGGAGCCCGATTTTGTCAATCATCCTAGCGACCTTTCTGATTAATTCCAGAATGATTTTAATGAGCACTACATTGGCACCATATTTTAAAAAAGATAGTGTAGGTAAGGGAATAGCCATCGGCACCTTGCTGACTGATGAAAGTTTTGCACTTGGGGTGAACAAATTAAACTATACAGGCGATCGGCTGACTTTTACCTGGCAGAATACGACTAATACTATTTCGTATTTGACTTGGGTAATTGCAACTGCTATTGGTGCATTTCTTGGGGGCTTAATTACCAATCCGCAAAGATTGGGCTTAGATTTTGCCATTGTAGCAATGTTTATTGGTTTATTGTACCTACAGATAATCAGTGATAAAAAAATGAAACAAGCTTTACAGGTGACAGTAGTCTTGATAACAATGGCTTTAACTTACTTATGCATGATTATTTTACCTGAACAGTTAGTTATTCTTGTGGTGACAATTTTAGGGTGCATATTGGGGATGGTAGTGAAACATGTCTTTTTCTAACTACACAATGTTAACAATTATTGGCTGCGGAATTGCCACTTGGCTATCGCGAATTTTGCCATTTGTTTTATTAAAAAAATTTACTTTACCTAAAATAATAGTTGAATTTCTATCATTCGTCCCAATTGTAATTATGGCATCTCTTTGGTTTAGTAGTTTATTTACGCCAAGTCTAGGACATCTTCCCAAAGTTAATGTGGATTATGTTTTGGCATCACTACCCACCTTTATTGTTGCCTTAATTAGTAAATCGTTACTGGTAATCGTTTTGGTGGGCGTAATTTCGTTGGCCTTATTACGTTTAATCTGAGCCACATTAGGAATACTTTTTACTCCTCTTGCATTGGTCTGCACTCCAAGGTTTATAATAACTGCAAAATTATTAAACATAGTTGATTGAGGAATACGCATGGAGACAGTTAAATTAAACAATGGAATTGAAATGCCGCTTTTAGGCTTTGGTGTTTTCCAAATTACTGACAATAAGGAAGCAGAAAAGGCTGTCTTGACAGCATTGGATGCAGGTTACAGGCTAATTGACACAGCTAGCTCATATGGAAACGAAGAAGCAGTAGGACGAGCAATTAAGAAGAGCGGAATAACAAGATCAGATATTTTTGTTACTACTAAATTATGGGTCCAGGACACAGGATATGAAGCCACTAAAAGAGCAATCAATGAATCATTAAAAAAGTTGCAGTTAGATTATCTGGATTTATACTTAATTCATCAACCTTATGGTGATGTTTACGGCACTTGGCGTGCAATGGAAGAAGCATATGAATCTGGGATGATTCGTGCAATTGGTGTATCGAATTTTGAACCCGATCGAATTTGGGATTTGGCTTTGTATAATCGCGTACGACCAGCCGTTAATCAAATTGAGATTAATCCTTGGATGCAACAACAAGATGCTGTTAAATTCTTGCAAGACAAAGCAATTCAGCCAGAAGCTTGGGCACCATTTGCTGAGGGGAAAAACCAGATTTTTAGTAACCCACTTCTACAAGAAATTGGATTGAGTAACCATAAATCGGTAGGACAGGTGATTTTAAGATGGCTAATTCAGAGAAAAATAGTTGTTATTCCAAAATCTGTTCATCGTGAGCGAATTGTGGAAAATAGTAATATTTTTGATTTTACTTTAACTGACCAAGAAATGACCAAGTTCAACAGGTTAGATAAACGACAAAGCCAATTTTTTGATCATCGCAATCCGTCTGCGGTTGAAAGTATTTATAATATGATTCGCTGATGTGAGGAGATTTTTTGAATATTAATGAAGTTAGCTCCCAGTTTAATTTATCAAAGGATACACTACGCTATTGGGAGAAATGCGGTTTAATACCACCAGTTAGGCGGGACAATAACGGCTATCGCGAATATAGCGAATATGATCAAAATTGGATTTTTTACATTAAAGCTTTACGTCAAGCTGGTGTTTCGGTTAAAAGACTGCAAGAATTTGTGGCTAAATATCAGCAAAAGCAACCACCTAAAGAGCGTAAAAAACTACTTTTGTCTCAGCTGAAAGAACTAAAAAGGCAAGCAATGAACTTACAAAAAGCGATTGATTACCTTGATTTTAAAGTCACACATTTTGATGATCAGCTGCTTACTTATGAAAATGAAAAATTGGCTTATGAAGGAAAAGCAAAAAAGGGTTTACAAAATTAAGTTTCCTTCGTTATAATAATTAAAAATATTTCGGTTGGAGTTCAAGACTTTCAAGAATTGTTCCTAGGTTTGGGTTGCCTAGGTAATTTCTTGGAAGTCTTTTTTGTGTGAAAGTTGAAGGAAAAATGGAACAAATAAAACTAGTAATTTTAATCTTATTATTCGCCCTAATCGGTGGGCAAATTAGCGTAAGGAGTAAGCTGCCTGCTGTGATTGGCCAATTAATTGCAGGTGTCATCCTTGGTCCGGCATTTTTAAATTGGGTCAGACCAACTTCACTAATTAAAAATTTAGCGGAAATTGGCGTTATCTTGCTGATGTTTTTAGCTGGCCTTGAAAGTGATTTGACTATTTTAAAAAAGCTTTGGTATCCCAGTTTGCTCGTGGCACTGATGGGGATGATTGTTCCAATAATTGTTGCTTATTTAACAGGATTATTATTTGCTTTTGCGCCAATTGATTGTCTTTATTTGGGATTAATTTTTGCGGCGACATCAGTCTCAATTTCTGTGGCGGTTTTACAGGAATTAGGTTGTCTTAGAAGTAAGGAAGGGATGACCATTCTCGGCGCGGCTGTAGTTGATGACATACTATCAATCTTGTTGTTAAGCGTCGCAAGCAGTTTGTTTAACACGCAAAGGTCAGTAACTACAGCAAAATATAAATTAGCATGGCACATATTTTGTCAGATAGGCTATTTATTAGTACTAATCATTGGTAGTTTTTGGCTAGCACCAAGGTTGGTTAAATTGTGGACTAAGAATACTGTGCCGGCAGCTAACGTCCTTTTGTTATTAGTTATGATTTTAGTAGCATCTTTTGGTGCGGAAGTTGTTGGCTTAAGCGATGTGATTGGTGCCTTTTTTGTCGGACTTGCTTTTAGCCAGTTAAATGAAAAAGCGAAACTGCAAGAAAATTTTACGACCATTGGCTATGGCTTTTTTATTCCGCTTTTTTTCATCAGTATTGGACTTGAGATGACGTTAACTGGAATCTGGCAAAATATTGGGTTATTTGTACTACTTTTAATTGGTGCAATTTTATCTAAATGGGGTGGTGCTGGTATTGGTGCTAAACTATCTGGTTTTTCCTTTTTGAGTTCAATTCAAATTGGGTCAGGAATGGTTTCGCGTGGTGAAATGGCCTTGATTGTTGCCCAGATTAGCAGGCAAAAGCACTTTTTAACTTCTACTACTTATTCATTAGTGGTGGGAGTCATTATCTTAACAACTTTGATCGCCCCATTTTTATTAAAGCTAGCTTTTACGGATGAGCAATAAGTTGTTCAAGTCAGAATAATTTTGGATTTGCGAATTAAATGCTATGATAGATTTCGTGTTTGCACACAAATAAAAAGATGGATAGGGCGGTATTAATGAAATTTCAACCTAATAATAATTTATTTAGTCTTAAATGGTATGTAAGTCAAATGCGTGGTTGGAGCTTTAAAACTTATATGCTTTTAATGCTAGGAATTGGCGTCATTATTGGTACGACAATTTCTTCACCAGTTGATTTAATTGCATTTGTGACAATGATTGCAGCTATTATGGGCTTCACGTGTACATTGGCTATTACTAATGCAAGACCAATTAACGGGGTGTTAGGCTTATTATCATCAATTATTTATATAATCGTTTCGATATATGCTAAAAATTATGCCAATGTTGTTTTGCAGGCAGCCTATATTTTTCTGTTAGATATACCTGTGCTATTTTTACCGGCTTGGACAAAAGATGCAGAAAAACATATTAGGGGGCTTAATTTATCTAAGTGGATTTATACAATTTGCTTTTTTATTGTGGTAACGGGTCTGCTTTACTTAATGGACACAAAAATCTTTATTAGTCCAAGGCCATGGATTGATGCAATCGCCGGTGCAATTGGCATCACTGGCTCAGTCCTTTGCACGTTTCGTTTTCGGGAGCAATACTACTTTTGGTCAATTCAAGGAATCTTTGCGATCATTCTGTGGGGTGTTACTGCTTTTCAGGGTGACGCAAATTTAACGTTATTTTTCACGTATATTCTATATTTAAGTAATGACCTGCTAGCTTTTACTGACAAGCACACTAGTTGGTTTCA
This sequence comes from Lactobacillus sp. B4015, assembly GCF_026536055.1. Taxonomy (NCBI): domain Bacteria; kingdom Bacillati; phylum Bacillota; class Bacilli; order Lactobacillales; family Lactobacillaceae; genus Lactobacillus; species Lactobacillus sp. B4015. The sequence goes on along the minus strand of NZ_JAFNOY010000003.1, from coordinate 288,081 downwards.
CTAAAAAAGGTGAGATCCTCTTTATGGGGGATTTCACCTTTTACTTTGTCAAATGATCTTTGACAATTTTGATTAGTATTTTAGTAGCACCTTTACCAGCCTTGTCATCGTAATATGATTGGTAGCGTTCATCACTTTCATAGCCGTTAACAATTCCTAAATGAATTTCAGTTGAGTAGTTTGGCATGATGACTTTTAGCCAATTTTGATGATCTGTGAAAATGGCATCACTCAATTTACTTTCTGTGCTAGGGTCTTTAACAACTTCTTGTAAATTGCGGACTAAATCCGCTTCAATTGTTTTCATTCGGTTAAAATTTTTATCTGAAAAATCTGCAGCACTTTTAGTCATTTCATTTCTCCTCATGCTTGTATACTTTTTACTATTTTACTATAGCATACTGCTAAATCAGGAAAAATAAATTTAGGGTTTTGACAAGCAGTCGCCTAGCTAATTTTTTGCTGTTTTATGTTAATTGGTCGAGTTAAAGGTAAAAGATATAAATAACGAGAATAAAGCTGTATAATAAAACTAGAGGTGCATTAATGATTATTTTTGTGTGGGCTGAGGATGAGAAACATCAAATTGGTCTAGATGGGCATTTACCTTGGTATTTACCTAAGGATTTGGAACATTTTAAAAAGTTAACAGTTGGCCATCCAATTGTTATGGGCCGTAAAACTTTTGCTAGCTTACCTAGACTGCTGCCTAATAGACAACATATTGTTTTATCAAGTAGTTGCGAAGTGGCACACAAATTTGATCACAATAACCAAGTTGTCATATTATCTTCGTTAAATAAATTAAAGCATTGGCTTAAGTCACATCAAGATGAAAAGATTTTTGTTATCGGGGGTACATCGGTTTTCCAAGCATTGAAAAAGCAAGTAGATTATTTAGAAAAAACGGAAATAAAAGCTGTTTTTGCTGGTGACACGATTATGCCGACCATTGACTATTCGCAATTTGAGTTAATAAAAAAAGAGACTCATTTACCTGATGATCAAAATAAATATTCATATGAATTTTTAACTTATGCTAGAAAGGAGAAACGAAATGAAGAAGATGATCATAAGCGTAATCGTTTTAGTGATCAGTATCCTGATCCTTGTTAATAGTATTATTCAAGCTGAAATGATCAATCCTAACTTATGGTGGCAAGTAATTGGCATGGCCATCATTACCTTTGTGGTAGCGCGTGATAATTGGGATCAATATCAGAATTTTCACAAGCATCAGCAAAAATAATTTTAAACGTGGTTGACAGAACTAAAACTAGGTGCTAAATTAATAAACAATTAAATAATTAATACATCTTGAAAAGCAGAGTAGTTATTTGCCAAGTTGATAAAGAGAGCTAACATTTTGGTGAGAGTTAGCAGACAAGGAATAATGAACATGGGCTTGAAATGATGACCGTTAGTGATATTTAGCTTTCGGCGGAGTTGCATCCGTTATTTATGCAAGCTATTGATAGATAGCTATTGAGGTTTATTACGTGAGTAATAAACAAATTAAAGGTGGTATCGCGAAGCACTCGTCCTTATTTTTAGGGATGAGTGCTTTTTTGTTGAACTTTGGAGGTTCTGTAATGTCGAAGAAGAAGACAAGAAATATTGTTATCGGCGTAATCGTCGCTTTAGTTGTGATTGTGATTGGGTGGTTTAGCTTTGGTCCTAAACCTAATAATAGCCAAAAAGGTGGCAACCATGTTGTTACTGTGGGAATAGTTAGTGAAACTAAGCCAAAGGAAGATATTTGGAATCATGTTGCGGCTACTGCAAAAAAGAAATATGGTGTAACGGTTAAAGTGAAGAACTTTACCGATTACAACCAGCCAAACAAAGCCGTTAAAAATGGTGATATTGACTTAAATGCCTTTCAGCACTATGCCTTTTTGAAAGCGTGGAATAAAGCGAATAAGGGCGGCGTAGTGGCAATTGGCCGCACAGAAATTAATCCGATCAGATTATATTCCAAGAAATATCACAAACTGAGCGACTTACCAAAAGGTGCTACAATTGCAGTTCCAAATGATGCCAGCAACGAATCCCGTGCACTTTTTGTTTTAAAAAATGCCGGTTTAATCGAACTGCGTAAAGGCAAGGAATTAGCTACTGTTGCTGACGTTGTGAAAAATCCTAAAAACCTAAAAATTAAAGAAATAAATGCTGATCAATGTGGTCGGGTAATTGACTCAGTTGATGCCGCAGTTGTTAATAATGACTTTGCTCGTCCCGCTGGTTTAGGTAAGAAACAAACAATCTTTGTTGAGCCGGTTAACAAGGATTCATTAAAATGGGTTAACATCATTTGTGCTCGTAAGGGTGAGGAGAAGAATAAAGATTACCTCGCCGTTGTGAAGGCCTACCAGACGGAAGAAACTAAGCGCTTAGACAAGAAATATTACGGTGACATGCAAAAAACTGCTTGGGACATCAAGTTTTAGTTAGTTTTTAAGTGAATGGAGAAAATTTAATGGGTATTATTGAGTTGCAACATGTCAACGTTGATTTCGCTGATAAAAAAAGAAAAATAGTGCATGCAGTCCATGATGTCAGCCTAACCGTTGAAAAAGGTGATATTTACGGTATTGTTGGCTTTTCTGGGGCAGGTAAGTCAACCTTAGTTAGAACAATTAATTTATTACAAAAACCAACGGCTGGGAACATTAAAGTTAATGGCACAGATTTTGTCAAAGACGGTAAGCAGGTTATTTCTAACAAGAATCTGCAATTGGAGCGTAGAAAAATCGGAATGATTTTTCAAAGCTTTAACTTGCTTAACGAAATAACTGTAGTTGAAAATGTTGCTTTTGCTTTAAAGCATTCTGGCTTAAAAGATAAGGAAATAGAGGAAAAATCCCTGAAACTGTTAGAATTAGTTGATTTAAAGGAAAAGGCAGATTTTTACCCGGTTCAATTATCCGGTGGGCAGCAGCAAAGGGTTGCAATTGCACGTGCTTTAGCCAATGAACCAGATATTCTCATTTCGGATGAAGCTACTAGTGCACTTGACCCGCAAAATACCCAACAGATTTTAACCCTCCTAAAAAAATTAAAAGAAGAACTCAACCTTACAATTGTCTTGATTACACATGAGATGAGCGCGGTTAAAAAGATTTGTGACAAAGTTGCTTTAATGCAGCAAGGAAAAATCATTGAAAACGGTACGCTGCGTGATGTAGTCTTGCATCCGAAAAACAGCTTAACAAAGAGCTTTGTAGGCGGCTCACTAAAAGTAATTAACACATTAGAGTCGCTAAATTTAACTAAGCTAAATGATCATGAAGCAATTTACCAACTTATTTATAGTTTAGCTAACGTAACCAAATCAATTATTATTGACCTTTACCGCCAGATCGGAGTCGAAACTAGCATGCTATACGGGAATGTTGAGTTACTAGACGATGAACCAATCGGTACGCTTTTAGTTTTGGTCAAGGGTGATAACGATAAGCAGAAGCAGACAGTTGCCTTTTTAACCGAAGAAGGAGTAGCAGTAACTAGGTTGAATGAAAAGGGGAATTTGTATGATTAGTTGGTTTAGTAAAATTTTTCCAAATGTCGTGAACTTAGGCTGGGGCGGCGATACTGGCTGGGGAACGAGTATTTTTCAAACTTTATTTATGACTTTTTGGTCAGCAATCTTTGGTGGCATTTTAGGTATCCTCTTCGGGGTAATTCTAGTTTTAACCAAAGAGGGTGGAATCAGACAAAATAAGTTTTGGTTTAATATTTGTGATAAAATTGTTTCAATTTTTCGGGCAATTCCGTTTATCATTTTGTTAGCCTTCATTGCTCCGTTTACCCAATTAATAGTCGGAACGCAGATCGGTATGAATGCTGCACTGGTTCCGTTATCACTTGGAGTTTTTCCCTTCTATGCTCGTCAAGTTCAGGTGGCTTTAGAAAGTGTTGATCACGGAAAAATTGAAGCAGCGCAAAGTTTGGGGGCAACAACCTGGGATATCATTTTTAATGTCTATTTAAACGAAGCTCGTTCAGAATTGGCCCGAGTATCGACGGTAACAATTATTAGTTTAATCGGCTTAACTGCAATGGCTGGTGCTATCGGCTCTGGTGGCTTGGGTAATACGGCCATTTCTTATGGGTATCAGCGTTTTGATAACGATGTGACCTTTGTAGCCACAGTTTTGGTCATTATCCTAATCTTTATTGTGCAAGTTACCGGTGATTTTTTGGCTAATAAATTAAACCACCAAAATAGGTAAAATAAAACAAAAAAAACAACAGGCAAATTTGTCTGTTGTTTTTAACTTATAATTAAACTATTTAACCGCGTCTTTTAAAGCTTTGCCTGGTTTGAAAGCTGGCACTTTAGTTGCGGGAATGGTCAAGGTTTTACCAGTTTGTGGGTTTCTACCTTTTCTTTCAGCACGATCACGAACTTCGAATGAGCCGAAACCGATAATTTGAACCTTTTCGCCTTTAGCTAAGTTGTCCTTGATTGATTCGACTAGTGAATCGATAACTTTTTCCGCATCTTTTTGTTTAAAACCAGTTTTTGCTGAAACTTCTTTGGTAAGTTCAGATTTATTAATTGAAGCCATATTTTCTTCTCTTTTCTAAAAAATTTAAGCAGGACTAATTTGTGATTAAACTATACACGAATTACATAATGCTTTGTGTCGCTTGATATTTCGCAACTTTTTATATTTTAGCACAGTTCGTAGCTTCATCAACAGAAAAAGGCTAAATATCATATTTATTTTTGTCTTTTTAAGATGCGATTAGTCATTTGCTGATAGTTGAGATAAAGAGCTTTAAATCTTGAATGCTTTTCTTTTTGCCAAGGTTTAGGTTTCCCGCAAAAATGTAAAATCGAGGTATTTTCCATTACCCATTCTATATTACAATCGCCGGTACTTCTAGCTAAGTAAACTGAATATGCGCGAGCATCATAATTCCAAAGTGTTTCAGGTATTTTTAGGATGTTTTCACCATAGAGATAATTGAGAATATCCTGATCCGGTAGAATAAGAGTATCGTGATTTTTTTCAATTGCTGCCGTGATATCTTCTATTTTGACCTTTTTTCGCATTTGGTCAAGATCCATTAACATGATGCCTGAATTAAAGTAGCCGGTTGTTGTACCTAGGCGAATGTTGTTGATTGAGCTCATAATATCGGTTAAACCCTCGTGAACAGCAGCAGCAAACATGTTGCCAGCTAAATCCAAGTCCCAAAGCTGTTTAAGTGAATTAATTACTAAAATATCAGGATCAAGGTAGAGTATTCTATGCAAATTAGCCGGTAAAACTTTACCTGATAATAATCTGAAATACATTTCTTTAGGGTAATCATGCAGGTTTAAAAGTGAATCAGGAAATGTAATATTATTATTCATTGCCACAGTTTTGACCTGCATGCCAATTTGCTTACCAAATTTCGTTAGGTCACGTAGAGCAGAATCCTCAATGTTATCATGAATTAACCAAATGCAAAAATCTTGCTCCATATTATTAAGTTTCATTGAATACATCATTACTTCAAGAGGCTTAATGTAGTTTTGGTCAATTGTAACTAAAATTTCAATTATATCGCTTTTTTTCTGCTTCATGTCAGCCTTCCTCAATTAAAAATTATTGTTTCTCTAAATAGTATAAAGCAAAACCGGTTTTAATTCCTTATAAGATATTACTAAATAAGTTTAAACTAAAAGTTTTTTTGACTTTTAACAAAGAAATAAACATACCATCTGATTTATAACAGGAAAAATTTGGCATAAAGTAGTAAAATAGAAACAAATAGATATTTTAATGAGGTGTAAATATGAACAAAAAAACAATTTTAGGTTTAGTGGGTGCTGCTTCGTTATCACTTAGTTTAAGTGCTGCAGCGCCAGTATTGGCAGCAGAAACAAGTAATAGCACAAGCCAATCAGCTACTACTAGTACTGGTACTTCAACTTCGACCACAACGACTGGGGATCAAACTAAGCCTACAACTGGTCAAGATACGACTAAAACGCCAACAACTGGGGATCAAACTAAGCCGGCTGATAACCAGGATGCTTCAAAAACCCCAACAACTGGGAATCAAACTAAGCCAGCAACAGGTAATGATACTTCTAAGAAGCCAAGTAAAAATTCTGCAGATTCTTCTAAAGCCTTATCATTAATGGGTAAGTATGCTAAATTAACAAGGAATTCATATGTTTACGATAAAAATGGTAAACGTGTGAAAAATTCTAAGTTAAAGAAGGGCACTATAATTCTTGTTTCCGGTCTTGCAAATCCGAAAGGCAAGTCTTTAATTGCTTTTAATAATAAGAAGAATCAATACATTAGCGTTAGAAACGTTAAATTGTTTAAGGCAGCTCAATATAAGGTAAAAAAGAAGTCATACGTATATAATAGCAAAGGTATTCGCAAAGCTAACGTATATGTTAAAAAGGGTAAGACCGTGATGGTAATTAATACTAAGAAGATCCATGGTAAAAAGTACGTTCAAATTACTGATACATACTTCATTAGATGGGCAAATTTAGATCATAAAAGTGGTAAAGTTTTAGCTCAATAATTCAATCGATTCAGGTCACTATTTTAAATAGGAGATGCAGCTAATGTCTGATTCTGTTTTTAAAAGAGTAGCAATTAGAAAATATACTAATGAAAACGTTGATCAAGAAGATTTAACTAAGTTGATTGCGGCTTTTCAGTCGGCTCCATGTGGAATGCACCAAACTAAAGATATGCGGATGACTGTTGTGAAAGATAGTTCACTTCTTGATCGGATTGAAACTTTAACCAAGAGTGCTTGTTATGACGCACCATTGCTGTTTGTTATTAACGTAAAGAAAAATAGTATGTTTGGTGAACGCGATGCTTCCGTGGCGGCTGAAAATATTATGGTTGAAGCAGCAGATTTAAATTTAGGTTCAGTTTATTTAATGAATGCGGCAAGAATTCTCAATACTGATGACAAATTGCTAGCAGACTTAGGTATTTCTGGTGAATACGAGGTAAGTGTCATTGTCGCCTGTGGTCATGCGGCTGAACATCCGGATGATGATCGATCTAAACGATATCAAGTATTAATTAAATAAAGCGAAAACGAAGAGCAATCTTCGTTTTTTTGTTTTCAGCAATAGTCTATGAAAGCGCTTATTGCTATAATTAATCTATAACTGATTTAACTAAAAAGGAGGCTTTTGGTAATGAAAAAGATTATTGATAATCCTAACGATGTCGTTGACGAAATGGTTAGCGGGATGAGCAAGGCATATCCACAATATATTCGGCGAATACCGCAAACTGATGCATTGGTGCGTGCGAATGAGGCATCAATGACGGGCAAAGTAGGTTTAGTTAGTGGAGGTGGATCAGGTCATGAGCCGACCCATGCTGGCTTTGTCGGAAAAGGAATGCTAAGTGCAGCTGTATGCGGACAAGTATTTACATCGCCTACACCAGATCAGATTTATGCCGCAATTAAAGCGACTGACCATGGACAAGGTGTTTTTCTGGTCATTAAAAATTATTCGGGCGATGTTATGAACTTTGAAATGGCAATGGATATGGCGGAAATGGAAGATATCAAAGTTAAATCTATTGTTGTCGATGACGATATTGCGGTTGAAAATAGCACCTATACGCAGGGTCGCCGCGGTGTTGCGGGAACAATTTTGATGCACAAAATTTTAGGTGCAGCTGCTCAAAATGGGGCCAGTCTAGCAGAAATTGAAGAACTGGCCAAGCAAGTTTTGCCAAATATTAAAACAATTGCTGTGGCTCTTTCTGCTGCTACCAATCCAGAAACGGGTAAACCAGGTTTTACGTTAAAAGATGATGAAATTGAGTATGGGGTTGGAATTCATTCAGAACCAGGCTATCGGGTTGAAAAGATTAAACCTGCTAATGAATTAGTAAAGGAATTGCTAGGAAAACTTGATAACGAACTAAAATTAGACCCTGCTAAAAAGTATGCTGTGCTGGTAAATGGCATGGGTGCTACTCCGCTGATGGAGCAATACATTTTTACTAATGACTTATTCAACAAGCTGAATGAGAGTGGCCTTAAGCCTGTGTTTACCAAGGTTGGTAATTATATGACCTCTTTGGACATGGCCGGAATTTCACTTACTATGCTAGAAATTCAGGATAACAAATGGCTCGAGTATTTAAATAATCCGGTTGAAACTATTGCTTGGTAAATTAAGGAGAATAATTAAATGGAATTAACTGTCAATCAAACAATTGAGTGGATGACAAAGTTTGCTGCCAAAATAGCTGAAAATAAGCAACTTTTAAGTGATCTTGACACGCCAATTGGAGATAGTGACCACGGCTTTAATATGGATCGGGGTATGCAAGCGGTAGTTAAAAAACTTTCTACTACTCCTCCAGCTTCAGAATCAGAGGCTCTAAAGGAGATTGCAATGACCCTGATTTCAACAGTTGGTGGCGCGTCTGGTCCTTTATATGGAACAGCTTTCTTGGAAATGGCTAAAAAAAGTGCTACTACAACAGATTTAGGCGAATTATTAGAAGCTGCGTTAAATGGGATTGAAAAACGCGGTGGTGCACAGCCAGGGGATAAAACTATGGTTGACGTCTGGGCACAACTAGTACCAAAAGTTAAAGAAGGCCAGTTAACCGAGTCTAGAATTACTGCTGCAGTTAAAAGTACCGCTCCAATGATTGCCAAAAAAGGTCGAGCATCATATTTGGGCGAGCGTTCTAAAGGACATGTTGACCCAGGTTCACAATCAAGTGGCTACTTATTCGCAGCATTACTTGAAACGGAAGGATAATTATGACTTTTGGAATAACCATTGTTTCCCATGTGCCAGAAATAGCTATTGGCATTGAAAAGCTTATTAAGCAGGTGGCTAAAGATGTGCCGTTCACTCTTGCTGGCGGTACCAATGACAATGATATTGGCACCAGTATGGATAAAATTATTAAGGCTTTTAACGAAAATCAGGCAGATGAAATCTTAGCTTTTTATGATCTAGGCAGTGCCAAAATGAACCTAGACATGGCCGTAGAGTTTTCAGACAAAAAAGTTCATTTATATAACACTGCACTTATTGAAGGGGCTTATACTGCCGCTAGTTTACTTCAAGCTAATGTCCCACTTAATGAAATAGAAAAACAATTACAGCCTTTAGTTGTTAAGGAGTAAAGCAAGAGCATGAATAGTGCAATATTGGACATAAAAAATATATTCTGAAAATAATTTGTTTCTGAAAAATTTTCATAGAATTATGATGTAGCACATTATCACAGTAAGTAAAACAAATGAATAATGTTTTTTTATTGCAGTAGATTAAAAGATTCTTAGATATTTTTATTTTGTTTTTATAGCTTCTTCGCTATGGTTAGCTCAAACAATTTAGAATTGAAATGAATTATAGCTGATCTTATATTTCTTTTGTCCGCTTATCAATTTCTAGGCAACTAGAGCTCTATTAAACGCTATTTGAAACATTAAATCGAAATGTTTTTATTATCAGTAATTAACAAGAATTTTTTAGCTTGTAGTTGGATTCTGCTTATGGATATGAAAATTAAAAATAACAATAGTTAATATTTTAGCTTTAAAAAACTCATGACTACTAAAATCAGAAAATGATCTGTAGTAGTCATGAGTTTTTCTAACTTTTAAAGTTCTTGTACTTATGGCTTAAAGTGCCGTAATATTTCGATACCTTTTTTTTGGTATTTATTAGGAACAAAGCTTTTGCGCATAGCAATTTGCATATAAGCATATAATTTTTGCCCTGGCTTTAAATGAATCACATGAATACCAGTTTCGTCTTTAAGGCTACTTTCCATTGCTAGGGCAATACCAATATTCCTTTTTACTAAGTCAATCATAGTTTGCATTGTTTGAGCAGTATAAATTATATCAGGTGAAAAGTTACCCAGTTTTCCAACTTCTTCTAAGCATTCTCTTGTTAAATAACCTTGTGAACGAGCTATAAATTTCCGATTACGTAAATCAGAGGCGTTAACTTCGCTAACTTCTTTCCAGGGATCATTTAAACCTGTAATAATAACCAATTCTGTTTTTTTAAGGTTATGAACAAAATATTCAGGATCGTTAATCGGGACCATCCATGAATAAATCGCAACATCAACTTCACCATTTGTTAGATCAGAGAATGCATCAGTTGATCTTTCAATATTAGTGTCAATGAGGTCAGTTAAGCCTGCCTGGTAAAATTGCATAATTATATCGGCAATAAATGAGTTGCCTGCTTCACCCGAAAAAGCTAATCTTATTTTTTTATCACTAGCATGCTTAACATCATAATTAATACTGGCAATGTCTTGTAACAAAATTTTAGCTTTTTGATAAAGTAGCTCTCCAGCATTTGTCAAAGTAATTTTGCTCTTTCTATTTTTTTGCAAAATAAGTGGATCGTTGAATTTATCTGCCAGCCGTTTAATTGCCATTGAAATGGTCGGCTGGGTTACGTCAAATAATTCAGCTGTTGCTGTATAATTACCTGTTTCTACTAATTTACAGAAGTATAGAAGATCTTTTTCGTTCATATTTATCTCCTAATTAATTAAAAACTTTTATAATCTTATCTTTTTTGATTATATTAAACTTGAGAAAAAATTGCAATTTTTCCTTACTTGACAATACTTTTGAATAATCTTTTATAATTAAAATTTTTAAAAAATAAATTGGACTTAATTTTTCTTAAAGGATATATTTCATTAAGTATAAGTAATCTTTTAGGAAAGAGAAGGTAAGATAATGATCTACGATTCAACTCTTAAGTGGGACGCAATCTATGATGTAATCGTGATTGGCTTCGGTGGAGCTGGTGCAGGTGCGGCGAGATTTGCCGCTGATCAAAAGGCAAAAGTTTTATTGATTGATTCTGCGCCAGAAGGTCAAGAAGGTGGTAATACCCGCTATGCCGGTGGGGCCTTTGCCTGGAGCGATAATTTCGATGATTTGCGTGATTATTATAAACAAACTTACTATCCGTTTAAATACGATCCAAAAGCTTTAGATACTTTTGTAAATAATGTTTTACAAATGAAGGAATATTCACAAAAATATTTTGGAATTGATGCCCAATATACTGGTAGAAGGCCACAAGGTGAATATCCCGAATATGATCATGCGGTTACTATGCGCTCGCAAACAATGACGGCTGGCATGTACAATGGTGGCTTTTGGAAATTACTTCGTAAGAAAGTATACGAACGTTTAGATCAAATTGACGTCTGGTTTTCAAGTCCGGCGGAATATCTTATTCAGGATCCTGCTTCAAAAACAATTCTTGGCGTACAGATTAAACGCCATGGCATCGTGCAAAATGTCGCAGCCAAAAATGGTGTCGTATTGTCTTGTGGCGGTTTCGAAAATAATCAGGATATGGTACAGACTTTTCTCGGCCAAGGGTCATTAGCACCAATTGGTACTTTATACAATAAGGGTAAGGGAATTGATTTAGCTGTCGAAGCTGGTGCTCGGCTATGGCATATGTCTAATTATGATTCCCATGGCTTTTCATTAAATGAGGGCAAGCCAAGAGAGAAGTTTGCTTACATGATCAATTGGCAAAGCCTATTTAACGGCAGTATTTTTGTTGCTGGGGATGACGGAACGCGTTATTACCGTGAAGATGAAGAAGATCGCCACGGTTATAAGTATAACCATGGTAATTGGATTATGTTGCCAAATCAAAATCATCCTCACATTGTCATGGATCAAAAACAATATGATCAACTAGCAAATGATTCTTCAGACAAGGCAGAGCAAATTAAGCAGTTAATTTCATATGCAGATAAAGCCGATTCGATCGAAGAGTTAGCCGAAAAAATTAGTGCTCCAAAATTAGCTGAAGCAGTTGCTGACTTTAATTTTCAAGTAACAGAAACAAAACGGGATATGGTGTTAAACCGCAAAATTGAAACAATGCGTGCTTTTGGCAAAGGGCCTTATTATGCCATTGCGATTAGACATAATATTTTACATACTCATGGTGGCGCTCGCAGAAATGAAAAGTGCGAGGTACTTGATATGGAAAATAACGTTATTCCGCACTTATATGAAGCAGGAGAACTTGGCGACATCTTTGCAACAAAATACATTGGCGCAAACAGTATCGCAGACTTGTTAATTTCCGGTAAGATTGCTGGCGAAAATGCAGCTTGGCCAAAAAGAAAAATGGCAGAAGTAGATGTTGTTACAAATGCTTCGGAAAATCCGGACCTTAAGTCGGATGCGCACGCCACTTCAGCTGATTACGAAGCTGATGCAAATCAAGGCATTGGTATTAGTGAAAACGGAATTAACGATGCTCCAATCGTTGTTCGCGTAACGCTAGATGATAATAAAATTGCTAAAATCGAAACTTTGCAGGAAAAAGAAACACCATCTTTAGGAGGCAAAGCAATACCGGTCTTGACCAAAAAGATGCTCTCCGCACAGACAACAGATGTTGATGCAGTCAGTGGCGCCAGCACTACAAGTGCTGCCTTCAAGGAAGCAGTTAATGAAGCAATCAAAAATGCTAAGAAGCAGTAAAGAAGAAGAAAAATGAAAATTGATGCACAAACTAAGTGGGATGGAGAATATGATGTTTTAGTTTTAGGCTTTGGTGGGGCTGGAGCAACAGCTGCTCGTTTTGCTGCAGATAAAGGCTGTCGGGTGCTAATTATAGACGCTGCCCCTTATGGCCACGAAGGCGGTAATACCCGCTATTCAGCTCAGCATGTGGCAATGGCACATAATAAAGAAAAAATAACTAGTTATTATCAGCAATTAGCCGCACCATTCAATGTTGATAAGCCAACTTTAAATGCTTATTTGGATGGCTTTGTTCAAATGCCGAGTTACTTTAAAAAGTATCTGGGGATTGATCCGTTTATTTGGTCAAAAGACTATCAGCCAGGTGATCATTTGGCTAATAAAAAGAATTTGTGCGAGTATCCCGAATATAATGGTTCTGAAACCTTTGACTTTGCCTTGGTGCATAATCAGGATTTTGATGCTGGTTTATGGAAAATACTTCGCCAAGAAGTTCTCTCACGTAGTTCGCAAATTAATGTCTGGCTGAAGTCAAAGGCCGAGCATCTTTTGCAGGACCCTGAAAATGATGAAATTGTTGGAGCAGTAATTTCTCGTAATCACAAGCACTATTATATTCGCGCAAAAAAGGGTGTGGTGCTGGCAACTGGTGGTTTTGAAAATAATGCTCAGATGCAGCAAGACTATCTGCATGTTAGCAAGTTGACCCCATTGGGTACCTTATATAATCAAGGCGATGGCATTACAATGGCTGCAGAAGTTGGTGCTAAGATGTGGCATATGGGTAATTACGAGTCTCTTGGCATAGTACCTAGTTACGTAATTGCCGAAAAAGACAACGTTCGCGGAAGACAAATTAGTGGCTGGAAAAATGTTAAGGAGGGTTCCATTATTGCGGTTGCCGATGATGGGACACGGTTCATGCGTGAGGATGCCAAATTTAGGCATGGTCATATTTACCAACACGGTGATTATCTTTTGCCGCATGCATACGATAACGCATGGCTTGTCTTTGATCATAACCAGTACCAAAAGTTTCTGCAGGAAAAAGAAGAAGGAAGATTGAAGTACCAAGACTTTTTTGCCAAGGTCGTTAAGGCTGATACAGTTGAAGCTTTGGCTACCAAAATTAAAGTTCCTGGTAAAAATCTGGTAAATACAATTGCTAGATTTAATCAATTTGTGCAAAAAGGCCAAGATCTTGAATTTAATCGGGCCCCAGAAACAATGGTTCAATTCAACGACAATGGTGCTTTTTATGCCGTCAAATTAGCTCCAGCAGTTTTAAATACTCAAGGAGGACCTCAACATAACGAATTTGCTCAAGTTCTAAATAATGACGGTAAAGTGATTAGACGTTTGTATAGTGCTGGTGAACTTGGTGGCATGTGTACCAATCGTTACCAAGGCGGTGGCAATTTAGCAGAGTGTTTGATTTTTGGTAAAATTGCTGGCGAAAAAGTTGCACAGTTACCAAGTTTAACGACAAAAGCTGCAAATGTAAGCACTCTCCCGAACATAAATGACCTACTCGATGGCAACAACGAAAGCCAAATCGTTTTGCAAAAGAATCAATATCTTGGTTCTTCTGAAGCAGGCATTGGGGGCAGAATTCTGGTCCGAGTAACTTATGAAGATCAAACAATTAAGAACATTGAAGTTTTGGAAAATCATGAGACTGAAGGTATTGGGGCTGTTGCGATCGCTCGTCTGCCACAAGAAATGGTGGAACAAAACACAACAGCTGTTGATGCCATTTCAGGTGCTTCCACAACAACCCATGCTTTAAAAGAGGCTGTTAGTTCAGCTATTAAAAAGGCGAACGAATAATTTTCTAAGGAGAAAACAAAAATGTTAGATAAATTTGAATGGAAAAAATGGCTCTTGCCAGTGGGGATTGGCCTTATTCTTTGGCTAGTCACACCGATTAGACCAACAGCAATCAATGTCACAGCTTGGCACTTGTTCGCGATTTTTATTGCAACCATCGTTGCTTGTGTGACTAAGCCGTTACCAATGATGGCTACAACTATTATTGCTGTCGTAATTGCCACCTTAACCGGTATCTTCAAAATGGACGAAGTTACGGCGGGATTCGGTAATTCGACGGCCTGGATGGTTGCAATGTGCATGTTTATGGCAGCAGGCTTTATCAAATCTGGATTAGGTAAGAGAATTGCTTATTTCTTTGTTAAAACTTTTGGTAAAAGAACTTTAGGCTTAGCTTACGCATTATCCTTAGTTGAGACTGTTTTGGCAATTGGTATTCCAAGTAACAACGCGCGTGTTAATGGCATTATGTACCCGATTATTGATAACTTATCAAAAGAAATGGGTTCTGATCCTAAAAAGGGAACAGAACGGGACATGGGTTCTTTCCTGGTTTTTAATGAGTACGAAGTTAATATTGTCACTTCAACTATGTTTTTAACCGGCTTAGCTGGTAACATGGTAGCTCTTGGAATAGCAAAAACACAAAATATTTCAATTTCATGGATGCAATGGTTTTTAGCAGCGATTGTTCCTGGTTTGATTTCATTATTAGTCGTTCCTTTTATTTTATATAAAATTTACCCACCGAAGATTAAGGAAACTCCTAATGCTCATGATTGGGCAGACGATAAATTGAAAAAACTTGGCAAAATGACGGCTGCCGAAAAGATTATGGGAATCGTTTTCTTACTGTCAGTTATTTTATGGTTAGTTGGACCAGAATTTGGAATTGATGCTACCCAAGTTAGTTTTATCGCCGTGGCTCTTTTACTTATTTGTGGTGTTATCAATGTTAAAGATATTCTTGGACAAAGCTTTGCTTGGAATATCTTAACTTGGTTGTCAATCATCATGTTGATGTCGCAAAAACTAATGACGCTTGGCTTTTTCCCATGGTTTTCAAAGACTCTGGGAAGTGCACTGCACGGAATGAATTGGGTTTTAGTATTAGTAATTTTATATTTGGCTTACTTTTACCTACATTATTTATTCCCAAGTGTATCAACTCAAATTTCAGCTCTATATGCTGGCTTTTTATCAATAGCAATTGGTGCTGGAGTACCGCCAGTCATGGCCGCTTTAATGCTTGCATTAGATGGTTCACTATACCTGTCAACTTCGAGCTACTCTGCGGGTCCAGCCGCTTTATTATCTTCAACTGGTTATGTTTCCAATAAAGATTGGTGGAAACTCAGTGCCATCATTGGCGTTGTCTTGAACGTAATCTGGCTTGGCGGCGGACTTGTTTGGACAAAAGTAATTGGAATGTGGTAATTACAAAAAGATTCTCAGCCTTTTATATTAGGTTAGAATCTTTTTTTGTTGTTACCAATAGTTGTAACTCTTCTATACATAGTTTAAGATTAAAATTATCTAAATTAATAAAAAGAAGGTAAAAACATGACTTGGGCAGCAATTTCGACTTGGAGAATGTCCTTTAAGGGACTTAAAAAGGCCAGTAAATTATTACAAGAGCATCAATCTGCCGGTGATGCAGTTGAACAACTAATTAATGATGTAGAATCTTTTCCCGATTACCACTCTGTTGGTTACGGCGGTCTACCCAATGAAGAGGGCGTGGTGCAGATGGATGCAGGTTACATGGATGGTGACACTTTTGCTCAAGGATCGGTAGCCGCAATTGAAAATGTCAAAAATGCAGTATCTGTTGCACGAAAATTAAGTGAACGCAAAACGAATAGCTTTTTAGTTGGTCAAGGTGCTACTAAGTTTGCCATGCAAAATGGTTTTACCATGACAAATATGCTAACTAAAAAAGCAAAAACTCAGTGGGAAGATAGAATTCAAGCTAAAAAGCAGGAAAACTTAGTCCCTTATGATGGGCATGATACGGTTGGTGCGGTTACGCTTGATCAAAAAGGTTCGATGGTTGCGGCAACATCAACTTCCGGATTATTTATGAAAGAAAATGGGCGAATAGGTGACTCACCTTTATCGGGAGCAGGCTTTTATGTCGATAGTTCTATTGGTGGAGCAGCTGCGACAGGTCTTGGCGAAGATATTATGAAGGGATGCTTGTCCTATGAAATTGTTAATAAAATGGGTGAGGGAAAAAGTCCGCAACAGGCTTGTGATGAGTCACTTTACCCCTTTATTAATAAGCTAAAGGAAAAGTATGGTAGCGTAGGAGCGATATCACTTATTGCTTTGGATCAAAACGGTAATTTTGGCGTAGCTACTAACGTTCAATTTGCTTTTTGTGTAGCTGGCACTAATCAAACGCCAACAATTTTTGTAGCTGAGCCGGAGGACAACAAAACCCATATTTTTCCATTTACACAAAAATGGCTCGAAAAATTTGAGGCTGAAACTCATATTTCATTAGATTAAGAAAGAAAAACAATCGTGATTAAAGAAGCATGCGTTGAAAATTTTGTGTCTGTCCCTAAGAATATTGCTGCAGGAGCCGGTAGAATTGAATTAAATAATAATTTACAGGCTGGGGGAACAACGCCTTCATTTGGTGTAATCAAAAAAACGGTTGACTATGCTCATGGTTTTCAGGTTCCAGTCGTTGTTATGATTAGGCCCAGGGGTGGCAATTTTGTTTACGATAGTACCGAACTGGATATGATGAAAAATGATATCCAAATTGCGGGCTTGTTAGGAGCAGATGCAGTGACATTTGGCTGCTTGACTAAGCAACATTTGCTTAATAAGGTCCAAATGGAAGAGTTAGTTTCGCTAGCTACAGCACTAGGACTTGACGTTGTAATGCATATGGCGTTTGATCATATAACAGAATCTGAGCAAAAAAATGTAGTAACATCATTGATTAGTATGGGTGTTAAACGTATCTTGACGCACGGAGGAAATTTAGAAGAGCCGGTAGAAGCCAACTTTGATCATTTGAAAAAGATTATTGCTTGGGCGAATAACCAAATTGAAATTTTACCTGGCGGTGGAATTAATACTAGTAATGCACCTTTGGTTGCTGGTGAACTAAGAGTTACTCAATTGCATGGAACAAAAATTGTGTTGCCATAACGATTATGATAGGCAGAATGAGCTGATTAATCTTATTTTTTAGATTTGACGTTGACAAAAAATAATGTCTTGATTAAAATATTATTAATATTAAGAAAGCAATGAAAAGAAAAGTAACTTTGCACGTAGCGTTTTAGAGAGTTCTGTTGCTGAAAAAGAACCGTGATGGCAGAGTGAAAGTAACTTTGAGCTATATGGTGAATTAAAAGTAGCTAATATTGGGAACACCCATTATCGTGTTAGCGTATCGCATTATTGCCGTACGTGAAGTGACTTATTAACTTGGTTTTTTGACTAGGTTATTAGTAATTTAGGTGGTACCGTGTTAAAAGCACCCTTGATTAATTTCAAGGGTGCTTTTTTAGTTATAAAACCTAAGCTTACCTTTCTAAAATTACGCAGAAAGTGGTCTTTCATATGGAATATTGATACAAAGAATGTCGGAACCATCAGCGAGTATAAATTAAAGGAGATTTATTATGGAAAATTTAGAACAAGACTTAAATCAAGAGCCCTTAACCTGGAAGCAATATCTTGTTGTTGCCTCGTTGTTATTCGGACTTTTTTTCGGAGCAGGAAATTTAATTTTTCCCATTCATTTAGGTCAAATGTCGGGCGCAAACTGGGGAATGGCAACCTTTGGCTTTTTGGTCACAGCAGTTTTATTACCTTTATTAGCAGTTTTAGCTATTAGTGCCAGCCATGCAAAAGGTGTTTATGATATTGGTCTACCACTTGGGCCTAAATTTGCACTTGCTTTTATGGTTCTAATTCATTTAACTTTAGGACCATTATTTGCAACACCGCGAACAGCGAGTATTTCTTTTTCGGTTGGTCTAGCTCCAATCTTACCGCAAAAATACTCTCAAATTAGTCTATTACTTTTCTCTGCTGTCTTTTTTATATTAGCTTTTATTATTTCATATAAGCAGTCATCAATATTAGAAAGTATCGGAAAAATATTAAACCCACTATTCTTAGTGTTGTTATTCTTTATTTTTTTATTGGCAGCAATTTCACCTATGGGGGCTGCTAAACAGCAAAGTGTTACTCCTGCTTATCAAACCATGCCATTTTTTAATGGTTTTTTGCAAGGCTACAACACGATGGATGCATTAGCCGGTTTAGCTTTTGGCTATACGATTGTTTCGGCAGTTAAGCAGCTTGGTAAAACCTCAGCTAAGAGTAACGCAAAAGTGACTGCTAAGGCTGGTGTATTGGCAACAAGTGCTATTGGAATTATTTATATTTGCTTAATTTGGCTCGGAGCAACGACTCTTAATCATTTTAAAATCGCGCCAGAAGGAGGTACCACTTTTAACCAAATTGTTACTTACTATTTAGGGGACTTTGGCCATGCGTTGCTGGCGACCTTAGTAACATTGACCTGTTTAACAACAGCAGTTGGCTTATTAGCAGCCTTTGCGCAAGATTTTCACCGCAGTTTCAACAAAATTAGTTATCATACTTGGCTATTGATAATGACAGTGGCTTCTTTTATCACCGCTAATTTTGGGCTTGACACAATCATATCATGGTCAACACCAATGTTAATGTTTCTTTATCCAATTGCAATTGTTCTGATAATCTTGTCAATTACTGGTCCACTATTTAATCATGATGCAATAGTTTATTACTGGGCAGTCGGATTAACTTTCATTCCAGCTATTTTTGACATGATTGCCTCTTTTCCTCCTGTAGTAAGCCAGCAATCTTGGGCTTTGCAATTACAAGCTATTCAAACTCGTTTTCTACCTTTTGCCAAAATTGGCATGGACTGGGTAATTCCAACAATTATAGGCTTAGTAATCGGCTTTATCCATCATTTATATCAAAATGCTAAGCTCAAAAAGGCTTAAATTTTTTAATTAGCTGTTACTAAATTGTTGAGCCTCTTCTTTGACATCATTCACTTATCAAAGTAGATTAAAGTTAACTGAATGATATGGTTGATGTTTAAAGATGGGACTTGATAAATTTGAATAATATGAATATGAATGATAATAGTCATGGAATGAACCATGATTCATCAATGCATATGGATCATGGCCAGCAAATGAGCATGGGTGGTGGTGACATGATGATGCATGGCAATCACATGATGCACATGGGCAATTTAAAACAAAAATTTTGGATTTCTGTAATTCTTTCACTTCCTATTCTATTTTTAGCACCTGCAATGGGAGTTCATTTGCCATTTCAATTTTCGTTTCCTGGCTCCGAATGGGTTGTTGTTATTTTTGCTACTATTCTTTTTGTTTACGGTGGCGAGCCGTTTCTTAAGGGAGCGTACTACGAATTAAAGTCTAAAAAGCCAGAAATGATGACTTTAATCTCATTGGGAATTACGACTGCCTATGTTTATAGTCTATATGCATTTATCCAAAACGATCTGCTGAATAGTAAAAATCATATAATGGATTTCTTTTGGGAATTAGCAACGTTGATTTTAATTATGTTACTTGGGCATTGGATTGAAATGACCTCGGTAATGAACGCAAGCAGTTCAGTTAATGATTTGGCCAAGTTGCTACCGGATAAAGTTCATGTTCAACGAGACGGTCAAACTAGTGATGTTGCTATCAATGAAGTTCAAAAAGACGCAACGATTATTGTTAAGCCGGGTGAAAGTATTCCCCTTGATGGGATTATTTTGAATGGTACAAGTGATATTAATGAATCGCTAGTTACGGGCGAATCGAATGATGTTACGCGTAAAAAAGACGATAAAGTAATCGGGGGTTCTGTTAATGGTTCAAATGCATTAACTATTAAAGTAACAAACTCTGCCAATTCCGGTTTTTTGGCTAATGTTAATAAACTTGTTCAATCTTCGCAGATGAATAAATCAAAGCTGCAAACCTTGGCTGACCAAGTTTCTGGTTGGCTTTTCTACGCAGCGTTAATTATTGGTATCATTGCGCTAATCGTGTGGACAAGCATCAATGGCATTGCCGATGGGCTAGAAAGAATGGTTACCGTTTTAGTAATTGCATGTCCTCATGCTTTAGGGCTAGCAATTCCATTGGTTAATGCTAAAAGCACTTCTATTGGTGCCAAAAATGGTTTATTAATTAGAAATCGAAATGTGATAAGTGTCAGCTCTAAGATTAACTATCTTTTAATGGATAAAACGGGCACACTGACTGAGGGTAAATTTCAAGT
This sequence comes from Lactobacillus sp. B4015, assembly GCF_026536055.1. Lineage (NCBI taxonomy): Bacteria > Bacillati > Bacillota > Bacilli > Lactobacillales > Lactobacillaceae > Lactobacillus > Lactobacillus sp. B4015. The sequence goes on along the minus strand of NZ_JAFNOY010000003.1, from coordinate 267,387 downwards.
ACGTAAGTGTGATTCATTAAAAGAATCAGTGTCTCCGATTGAAGCATTGAAATTAATTGCTTCGATTGAGCAAGATTCAACTCACCCAATCGCAAAAAGTATTTTGCAATATGCGCATGAAAAGCAGATTGAGTTGTTGCCGTTATCTGAGAGTAAAAATATTTCGGGTAAAGGTGTTTCGGGTGTTTTAGGTGGTAAAGAATATTTACTAGTAAATGAAAAAGCGGCCCGCGAAATCATAACTAATTTTCCGACTATTGATGTTGCCGATTATACTACTAGTTACTTGATTCAAGATAAAACTCTAATTGGTTATGTTGCTGTGGGTGACCAAGTTAAATCATCTGCAAGTTCGTTGATTAAGCAAATAAAACAATTAAATATTACCCCAGTAATGTTAACTGGTGATAATAAAAGAGTTGCTAATAGTATTGCTAAGAAACTCGGAATAACAGAAGTTTATTCAGAATTGATGCCTGAAGACAAACAAAAAATTGTTGCTAAATTACAAAGTGAAGGCAACAAAGTCATGATGGTTGGTGACGGAATCAATGATGCTCCTAGTTTGGCTAAAGCTGATATTGGGGTCGCAATTGGAGCAGGGACTGATGTAGCTGTTGATTCAGCCGATGTCGTTTTAGTAAACAGCGAACCAACAGATATTATTAGCTTTTTGAAACTGGCACAGAATACGCAAAAGAAAACTGTTCAAAATTTATGGTGGGGAGCAGGTTATAATATTATTGCACTACCACTAGCGGCAGGTATTTTGGCCCCATGGGGCATTATTTTAGCACCGGCTGTCGGAGCAATTTTAATGTCCTTGTCGACAGTTATTGTAGCAATTAATGCTGAAACTCTTCATATTTAATAAATGAATTCTAAGCATCTCCTGTGTGGGGTGCTTTTTGTTTACAAAATATTGGTCGTGGGGTTGATTTCAAAAAATAAAACTTCTTTTTAAAAATTTAAAAAGAAAGCCCTTTCTTTTGAAAAATATTGAAATAAAATTTAAGAACAGGTATGATGAGTATTGAAGTCGTAAATCGGCAATTTTTCAGATAAAATATAGTAAAAACCAAAAAGGAGAACTAAAATGAACGAAGAAGAATACCGTGTTGAAAGTGACACGATCGGTCCAGTTAAAATTCCTAAGGATGCACTGTGGGGTCCGCAAACTGAAAGGAGCCGGAATAATTTTCCAAGCGGTGAATTAATGCCATTAGCAATTATTCGGGCCTTTCTTAACTTGAAAAAGGCAGCTGCTGAATCAAATGTCGAGGTTGGAGATGAACCTGAAGAAAAAGGAGCAGCCATTGAAGATGCGGTTGATCACTTACTTCAATTAAGAGACGAAGAATTACAAAAAGACTTTCCACTTCATGTTTTGCAAACTGGTTCAGGAACGCAAAGCAATATGAATGTTAATGAAGTTGTTGCTAATTTAGCTAATAAATTGCACCCAGGATTGAATATTTTGCCTAACGATGATGTTAATCGTGGTCAATCTTCAAATGATACATATCCAACAGCAATGAATATTGTTGCCGTTGAAGCACTTGATAAACTGGAGCCTGCAATTAAGCATTTAATTGAAAAACTCAAAGTTAAACAAGACAAGTATTGGAAGACGGTGAAAGTTGGTCGTACTCACTTGCAAGATGCTACGCCAATTACTTTTGGTCAAGAAGTTTCCGGTTATATCTCAGCTTTAAAGCATGATTTAGAATATATTCAAGAGCTTAAGCCAACATTGTATGAATTAGCAATAGGTGGAACTGCTGTTGGAACTGGCTTAAATGCTGCTCCTGGAATGACCGAAAAAATTGCAGCTAAATTGTCAAAAGTATATGGACATGAATTTAAGGTTAAAACGAATAAATTCTGGGGTCTGGCACATCACTCAGGAATCGATGTTGTTCATGGCGCACTAAAGACATTAGCCGCTGATATGTTTAAGATTGCCCAGGATATTCGTTTCTTAGCTTCTGGTCCTAGAGCTGCTTACCATGAATTGAACATTCCTGCTAATGAACCGGGTTCATCAATCATGCCAGGTAAAGTAAACCCAACTCAGGCTGAAGCTGTAACAATGGCAGCCGCAAAAGTTTTCGGCAATGATACCACCATCACTTTTGCCGCGTCACAAGGTAATTTCGAAATGAATGTTTTCAAGACAGTTATGATTGCTGCATTCCTTGATTCTTGTGATATTTTAACTGGAACAATTGAGGGCTTTGCTGATAAGATGATTGATGGCTTAACTGTTAACTCAGAAAAGATGGATGAGCTACTAGAAAATTCATTGATGACAGTTACTGCCTTGTCACCTCATATTGGTTACCATGCTGCCGCTAAAATTGCTCAAGCTGCTGACAAAGAAGGTACAACTTTGAAAGAAGCAGCTTTGAAGAGTGGTGAAGTTACAGAAGAGCAATACGATAAATGGATGGACTACATGGAAATGACCAATATTGATCGTACTGAACCTGAAAAATAATATTATAGGTATAGGAGAAGATTAGATTAATGGCTAAATTTGTCTTTACACCAAGCAAATGTTCCGAAATAAAAGATAGTTACGATGCAATAATCGTCGGTGCTGGTGGTGCCGGGTTAACAGCCGCAATTCAGGCAAATGAATTGGGCTTAAAAGTAGCTGTTTTTGAAAAAAATGCTGAACTAGGTGGAAACACTAATCGGGCTTCATCCGGTATGAATGCATCAGAAAGCTTGGTTCAAATTAACGAAGGAATTATTGATAACAAAGAAGATTTTTACCAAGAAACAATGCAAGGCGGAGGTCGATTAAATGACCCTGAATTGCTGCGTTACTTCGTGGATCATTCAGCTATTGCAATTGACTGGTTGAGTAATCATGGAATTGAATTAACCAATTTAACTATTACTGGTGGAATGAGTAAAAAGCGTGCCCACCGTCCTGCTTCAATGGCACCTGTAGGAAATTATCTTGTTACCGGTGCGTTAAAGCAAATCCAAAAAGAAAATATTCCTATTTTTAACAATTCTAAGGTAATTAAGTTAGTTCAAGATGACAATAAGAATGTTACTGGTGTCGAACTTGAAACTGAAGCAGGGAACAAGACCGTTAATGCCAAGGCAGTATTACTTGCCAGTGGTGGTTTTGGCTCATCAAAAGAATTGATCAAGAAATATCGACCAGACTTAGTTGACTTTAAAACAACTAATCAACCAGGTGCAACTGGTGACGGACTTAAGTTAGCTGATCAAATTGATGCTCAACTTGAACAAATGGACTTTATCCAGGTACATCCAACTGCTCAAACAGACACAGACCATATTTACTTGATTGGTGAAGGACTTCGTGGTGAGGGAGCAATCTTAGTTAATAAGGCTGGTAAACGCTTTGTTAATGAAATGAATACCCGTAAAATTGTTTCTAATTCAATTAATGACTTGCACGAAAATGGGGCTTACCTCATTTTTGATCAGGGTGTTCGTGACAATTTCACTGCCGTTGAATTTTATGATCACATCGGTTTAGTAAGCCACGGTGACACGTTAAGCGAAATTGCGGAAGCAAACGGTATTAATGGTCAAAACTTAGAAAATACGGTTAAGACTTGGAATGAAGCCGTTTCGTCAGGCAATGACCAAGAATTTAACCGGACAACTGGGATGGACCGTGCAATTGACCGCGGACCTTTCTTTGCTATCCACATTAATCCGGCTATTCACTACACTATGGGTGGTATTCACATTACACCTAAGACAGAAGTCTTAGATACTAATGGAAATATCATCTCTGGCCTTTACGCAGCTGGCGAAGTTTCTGGTGGATTGCATGGAAATAACCGAATTGGTGGTAACTCAATTGCTGAAACAGTTATCTTTGGTCGCCAAGCAGGTATGCAAATGGCTGAATTTGTTCATTCAGCAAAATAGTAATTGAATTTTAAAGTTTTAAAAGCACTTAGTAAAATTGAGTGCTTTTTTAATTTTGTAAATTTACTTTTATTTTTTAAAATTGAAAAATAAAAATTAGTTTTAATATTTAAAAAAGTAAAAAATAATTTATTTCTTTAAAATATTGCAAAATTTCCATTTCACATATATAATGACAGATGAAAAGGATTTCATTTTTTAGAGATTGAAAGGATTAAATTATGTCTAGAAAAGTTTTACTTGTTGGTGATGGAGCTGTTGGATCAACTTTTGCCAATGACCTACTGCAACATACAAATGTTGATGAACTAGTCATCACTGATGTTGTTAAAAAAAGGCCAATAGGCGATTCAATGGATCTTGAAGACATCATCCCATTTGCTGGTGAGTGTAATATTCATGCCGGCGAGTATTCAGATGCAAAGGATGCTGATGTGGTAGTAATCACTGCAGGCGTTCCACGTAAACCCGGAGAAACTAGATTAGATTTAGTAAACAAAAATGTCAAAATCTTGAAGAGTATTATTCAACCAGTTGTAGATTCCGGCTTTGATGGAGTGTTTGTAGTTTCAGCAAATCCAGTTGATATTTTGACCACTTTAACCCAAAAATTATCTGGTTTTCCTAAGAATAAGGTTATTGGTACAGGTACTTCTCTTGACTCAGCTCGTTTACAAGTTGAACTTGCAAGAAAACTGAATGTACCTGTAGCTGAAGTAAATTCAATGGTTCTTGGCGAACACGGTGATACTTCATTTGAAAACTTTGATGAATCAGTTGTTGCTAAAAAAGCCTTAAAAGATTATGACGCAATTACTGCTGATGTCTTAAATGATATTGAAGCAGATATTCGCCAAAAGGGGGGCAAGATTATTGAAAACAAAGGTGCCACTTTCTATGGCATCGCAATGATGCTGACTCAAATTGTTAATGCCGTTCTGGATAATCGTGCAATTGTTTTGCCACTTTCAGCACCAATTAATGGTGAATACGGCATTAAGCATGACCTTTACTTAGGAACTCCTACAGCAATTGACGGAACTGGTATTAGTCATGTTATTGAAGCTAAATTATCTGATTCTGAAATTAAGAAAATGCTCAATTCTGCAGATAAGATGCAAGAAGTTCTTGCTGGAATAAGCTTAGATTAGTGAAGAAAAGAGATAAACATGCAAGTTGGTAAACGGATTTTCCTGAAAAGAGAACTTCCTGATAAAGAAATTGTTGAAGGCTATAAAGATTTGCCGACATCTAATATAGCGGACTGTATGAATCGCAGAGGGGCAATGGCTACTCGCATTAAGTTGATGTCTAGTCCTACAAAAGAGATGTGTGGCCCGGCATTTACAGTTCATAATCGTCCTGGTGATAACTTAACTATTTATGCGGCTTTAAAATACTGTCATGAAGGTGATGTCATTGTAATTGATAATGAGGGCGACAATACTAGGGCCGTTATCGGTGAAGTTATGATGACATGGCTTCGTGATCAAAGACACGTAGCTGGTATTGTTGTAGATGGTCCGATGCGTGACATTGATAGCTTACGCAATTGGGATCTTCCCATTTATGCTGTAAGCACTTCGCCAAATGGTCCATATAAGGAAGGTCCAGGAGAAATTAATGTTCCAGTTTCTTGTGGTGAGGTCAGCGTAAATCCTGGTGATTTAATTGTTGGCGATGCTGATGGCGTGGTTAAAGTAGCTCGTGAAAAGACGACTGAATTACTTCCTAAAGTCCAGGCCTTTCACCAAGAAGATGATCGTAAAGCTGAGAGTTTTCATAATGGAACTGGAAATATTGACTGGCTTGATGAGGAACTGAAAAACAAGGATTATAAAATTATCGACGATATTTACCGCCCATAAATAAAAGAGGATAATTATGAAAACTTTAGAGAAAGTAAACTATAAAGGATTTGTTTTACCAGTAATAATTGGTATTGCTTTATGGTGTTTTACTCCAATTCGACCGTATGGCTTATCAGCACAAGCATGGGAAATGTTTGCAATATTTGTAGCTACCATTGTTGGCTGTATTACTAAACCCTTACCAATTGGTGGTACCACATTAATTGGTTTGATTGTAACTGTTTTGGTTGGTTTAGCACCAATTCAAAATGAGGTAAATCCAAAAACCGGTGCAGTTAATGCCGGGATCCTGAGTGCTTTCAGTAACTCCGCTTCTTGGTTGATTGCAATGGCTTTTATCATGGCCTATGGTATTAGTAAAACCGGTTTAGGAAATAGAATCGCTTATTGGATGATTCGTCGTTTTGGTAAACGCTCGATTGGAATTGGCTATGCCATTACTGGTCTTGAATTGATTCTCGGAGCTTTAATTCCTTCTAATAGTGCACGTACAGGTGGGGTAGTATGGCCAGTCACAGAATCAATCTCAAAAGACTATGATTCTTTACCAAATGATCCATCTCGGAAAAAAATCGGTGCCTATCTAAGTTTTATTGCCTTTCATGCTAACGTCATTTCGACAGCTCTGTTTATTACAGGTGCTGCTCCTAATATGGTTGCTTCCCAAATGGCAATTCAAAAGGGCTATCAAATGAGCTGGATAAGCTGGTTTACTGCAGCAATTGTGCCAGCAATAATTGCAACAATTGTCATTCCATTAATCATTTATAAAATTTTCCCACCTGAGATTAAGGAAACTCCTAATGCTAAAAAATGGGCAGATGACCGTTTAGCAGATATGGGTCCTGTCACTAAGCCTGAAAAAATAATGTCTGCAGTTTTCTTGTTGGCGATTGTTTTATGGGTTTTATCAGGAATTTATAAAATTCCACAATTAGATTCAACTTTCGTTGCATTCTTAGCTGTTGGCCTACTCTTGTTAACTGGGGTTTTGACCATGCAGGATGCTTTGAAGCAGACTGGAGCTTGGAACATTTTAATCTGGCTATCAATTTTGGTATTTATGGCTAGCAAGCTAATCTCATTTGGTTTTATTGATTGGTTCTCAAAGACTATCCAATCTGGCCTTCACGGAATTAGCTGGGAAATTGTTTTAGCAGTATTAGTAATTCTAATGTTCTACACCCACTACTTCTTTGCCAGTGGAACAGCTCATATGACAGCATTGTATCTACCATTTTTATCAGTAGCAGTCGCTACCGGAGCACCACTTGCCCTGTCAGCAATGCTTTTAGCATTCACTGGTGCAATTAACGCTTCAACTACACATTATGCCAACGGACCAGCTTCCATTTTAGCCACCACCGGTTATATCAAACAAAGCGAATGGTGGAAGATGAACTTTATCCTCGGTATCGTATATCTATTGATTTTCGGGGTAATCGGTACTTTCTGGATGAAAATTATTGGCATGTGGTAAATGATTAGTCAAGCAGACTTTATAACTAATGATGGAGTAAGAATCCATTATTATGATACAAAAACTACGCAACCACCAATTCTTGCTATCCCGGGAATCGGTGGCTCTGCCGCATTATGGCAAAAGGCAATAGAGCTTTTTAGCTCAGATTATCGTTTTATTATTATCGATCCAAGAAACCAGGGCAGATCTGCGCGAACATTTAAAGGCCAAAGAATTAGTCGACATGCCGCTGATTTAAACCAGTTGATTGAAAAGCTAGATTTAGTTGATATTATTGGCATTGGCAATTCGATGGGTGCTGCGAATTTGTGGGCTTATATTTCACTTTATGGTGAAAAGCGCCTAAAGGCGATCGTGGATCTGGATCAACCTCCCAAAATGATAAAAGATAAAACTTGGCAATACGGATATCAAGACCTTACTTGGAATAATTATCCGAGCTATCTAAAGGCCGATTTTGGTACCGGGATGGCCACCCACGTTGACGATGCAATGTTTGCACTCGCAAAAAAGGAAGCTCAAAGTTTTCCATATCATCCTGAAGAAAACCTATTGTGTCGCATTAATCATGCTGAACAAGATTGGCGTGATGTGCTGATTGAATTAAAGAAGCCAATGTTAGTTTTGGCTGGTGAAAAGTCACCCTTTTTTGACTATCACTTTGCTGAAGCAACAGCAAAATTAAATCCATTAATTAAGGCAAAAGTGATTCCTAACTGTGGGCACTTAATTCAGGCTGAACAGCCAAATTTGATGTACAAAGAAATAATAAATTTCTTGCATAATTGAATGCAAAAGTTGATATTGAAGAGGAAGTTACTTAATGGATAAGATCGTAGATCTTTATTTAAAAACACCAGAGACTTACAAAAAATGGCAAAATTTTTTGTATCATCATGGTCTATCAAATTTTAATTCCCGTGAAGTCAACGTAATTGATCATACTTTAGGTTTGATTAATGAAAACGGGGAATTAGTTGGTACTGGAAGTACAGCGAACAATGTCTTAAAGTACATCGCGGTTTCAAATGATGATGAAACAACTCCAGGTGCTCGTTTCAACCAGATAATTACTGCTTTGCAGCAATATCTTTTTAGTCAACAGATTTTTCATAGCTTTGTTTTCACCAAAGAAAAGTATTCTACAAGTTTTGCTCATTTAGGATTTCAAGAACTCGCTCATAATGAGTCAGCCGCTTTTTTAGAAAATGGGACACCAGATATTAATGATTTTTTAGCACAAATTCCTCGGGTTAAAGACCAAGAAAAACTGCAAGTGGCAGCAATTGTCATGAATGCAAACCCTTTTACGCTTGGTCATCGTCAACTCGTTGAATTAGCAAGTAAAGAAAATGATTTGGTTTATGTTTTTGTTGTGGCTACAGATGCTTCGCTCTTTAAAACCAATGAAAGAATGCAGCTGGTAAAAGAGGGGACAAAGGATTTAAAAAATGTCCTTGTCGTCAGTGGTGGAGACTATATGGTTTCCCAGTCGACATTTCCAGCTTATTTCCTAAAATCGGCCGATGATTTAATTACTGTTCAGACTGAAATTGATGCCTTAGTTTTTAAAAACTATGTTGCTCCCGCTCTAACAATTAACAGAAGATATTTAGGAACAGAACCATTTTCGCGAACAACTAATTTCTATAACCAAAGCCTGATAAAGACTTTAAGTCCTGATATCGAAGTTAAAATTGTTGAACGTTTCCAAGCAGATAGTCAGGTAATAACAGCAACAAAAGTGCGGCAGCTAATTAAGCAAGACCACTTAACAGAAATAAAACCTTTGGTTCCAGGTAGCACAATGCAATTTATTATTAACAACAAGCAAGATTTACAAATGCGAATAAAGAAAGGAATGAATATCAATGGAAATTAAGACAGTTGGTGTTGCAGGAACGTTAGAATCCTCAGACATCCAAATCATGATTTCAGAGGGCAACGAAGGAATTCAAATTGATTTAGACTCAGAAGTTATCAAGGCTTATGGTGATCAAATCAAAAAGGTAATTACTACGACCCTACAAAAATATGGCATTGAAAATGCAAAAGTAAAGGCCACCGATAAAGGAGCTCTTGATTGTGTAATCGCAGCGCGGACACTTGCCGCTGCCCAAAGAGCAACTGAGACCTCGGATAAACCAGAATTGGAGGTATTGCAATAAATGACTTATGTAAAAAACCGTTTGCGTCGAACCATGATGTTTGTACCAGGTAATAATCCTGCCATGGTTAAAGATGCTGGAATTTATGGTGCCGATTCAATTATGCTGGATCTAGAAGATGCTGTTTCTCTAACCGAAAAAGACGCTGCACGGATGCTTGTATATAATGCCATCAAAACTGTTGATTTCGGCGGAGCAGAAATAGTCGTTAGAATAAATGGCCAGGATACACCATTTTATGATGAAGACGTAAAAGCAATGGTTAAAGCTGGCGTTGATGTTATTCGGTTGCCAAAAACTGAATCTGCTGCAATGATTAAAAAATTGGTCAGTGATATGGAAAAAGCTGAACAAGAATATGGCGTCGAGAAAGGTTCAATCGGTGTAATGGCAGCTATTGAAAGTGCTAAGGGAGTTCTAAACGCTCCTGAAATTGCCACTTCTACGCCGTTAATGATGGGCTTGGCCGTTTCTGGTGAAGACTATACTGCTGATATGCATACTCATCGTTATCCTGATGGTCGTGAACTCGAATTTGCTCGGAATATGGTTTTGCAAGCAGCTCGTGCAGCTGACGTTTACGCGTTTGATACTGTCTTTTCTAATATGAATGATACGGAAGGCTTTTACCGCGAAACAAACTATATTTATGAACTAGGTTATGATGGGAAATCACTGGTTAATCCAAGACAAATTCCAATGGTTAACAAAGTCTTCAACCCAACCAAAGATGAAATTGAAAATGCTCAAGCAGTTCAAAATGCAATTCGCGAAGCTAAAGCTAAGGGCTCTGGAGTAATTTCAATGAATGGCAAGATGGTTGATAAACCTGTTGTTGAAAAGGCTAATCGCGTAATCGAAACAGCCAAAGCGTCAAACTTAATTGATGAGGAGGGCAATTACATTGGAGAATAAAGTAAAACGCAATTTACCGGATGATTTAATGACAAAAATGAGTTTAAAACCATTTGAGGGTGTTAATATCGGTAATCCTGACGTTCAAAGAGTGGCTCCTAAAGTTAGTGTAACCACTGGCGAAAACAAAGTAGTTGAATCTTTAGAAGAAGTTATTAAGAAAACACTCAAGGATGGGATGACTATTTCTTTCCACCACCATTTTAGAAACGGTGATTTTGCCTTCAACAAGGTAATGGATTTAATTATTAAACTCGGTTATAAGGACTTAACCCTAGCACCATCTTCTTTAACCGGCGTTATGAATGATAAAGTAATTGAGGCAATTAAAAAGGGCGTCATTACGAATATTACTTCTTCAGGTATGCGTGGCAGTCTTGGTGACTTTGTTTCTCATGGTGGCCTGAAAAATCCAGTTATTTTTCGCTCACATGGTAATCGTGCACGTTCAATTGAAGAAGGCGAAATTAAGATTGATGTTGCCTTTTTAGGTGTTCCTGTATCTGACCCAGCTGGAAATGCTAACGGGCAAGAAGGTGATGCAGTCTTTGGTTCATTAGGCTATGCTTTAGTTGACGCACAATACGCAGATAAAGTTGTTTTACTTACTGATAATATTGTTGACTATCCTAATACGCCTGCATCAATTAAACAAACTCAAGTTGACTATATAGTAAAAGTTGATCAAATTGGTGATGCCGATAAAATTGGTTCTGGCGCTACCCGTTTTACCAAGGATCCTAAGGAATTAAAAATTGCGCAGATGGTTAACCAAGTGATTGTTAATTCTCCATATTATAAGCAAGGTTTTTCATTCCAAACTGGTTCTGGTGGTGCCGCTCTTGCTGTAACTAGGTATTTACGGCAATCGATGCTTGATGATAATATTACAGCTTCATTTGCATTAGGTGGAATTACCAAACCAACCACTGATTTACTCGAAGAGGGACTAGTTAACAAGGTAATGGATGTGCAGGACTTTGATAAGGGTGCTGCTGCATCAATGGCTAAAAATAAAAACCAACAAGAAATTGATGCTTCTTGGTACGCTGACCCACATAATAAGGGAGCAGTAGTAAATAATTTAGATGTTGCTATTTTGTCGGCCTTACAAATTGATACTGACTTCAACGTTAATGTAATGACTGGTTCGGATGGGGTAATTCGTGGTGCAATTGGTGGTCACCAAGATGCTGCCTCTGCCAAAATGACGATTATTACTGCGCCACTTGTACGTGGACGTAACGCAACGATTGTACCTTCAGTTGAAACTGTTGTTACTCCAAGTGACTCGATTGATGTTTTAGTTACTGAACGGGGAATTGCAATCAATCCAAAACGGCAAGATTTAATTGCTGCATTTAGCAAAGTACCAGAGCTTAAGATTGTTGATATTAAGGATTTGCAAAAGATGGCTGAAAAACAAGTAGGAACTCCAAAGCCATTAGAGTATACTGATAGAACAGTAGCATTGATTCAATATCGTGATGGTACAATTATTGACACAATCAAAGAAGTAAAAGACTAATAGTCTAGCATTTTTCTGATAAATCATAAAAGCTTCAAAAGTTACGACTTTTGAAGCTTTTTATATCTAGCCAAATTAACCCCAACCGGTTTAAGCTATAATTACTAAAGATTAGATTTCTATTTTTTAGAACAAAAAACCTACCTCTGAATAAATCGAAGTAGATTTCTAGCTCTTATATTTAAAAAGGAGTTTTTTTAATGACTAAAACCATATTTGCATCTGGAACAAAACAATCAATAGAACAGGTTCTTGCGGACAAAGATCAACGCGTTAATTTACAGAAAAAACTTTTTCGAGAGTTTCCGCATAGTGTTTTACTAGACGTTAAGCTTAACATACCTGGGCCAATTAAAAATAACCAGTACCTAAAGCAGCTCTTCTTAACAGGTATAAAAACTTTGGAAAAGTCACTCAAGAAAGAACACTTATCCTTTAAATTAATGAAGAAGTGGGATAAGCCCACCGGATGCGAAAATTTTTATTTGGTGAATGACAATAGTCGAGCCGTCAAAAAGACTGCAATTGATTTTGAAAACCAATCACAATTAACGCGACTTTTCGACGCTGATGTTTTAGTCGAAAACGAACTGGCAGCACTATCACTATCACGCACTGACTTGGACATGCCCGCTCGTAAATGCTTTTTATGCGATCGTCCAGCTAAAGACTGTGCTCGCTCACGACGTCATTCGGTACAAGAATTGCAAGAATATATTAGTCGGATTTACTATCAGCAAGTTAAATAAAACTCTTGTTTTTACGTAGAACGCGTTCGGCAATACCGCTATTTGTGACCAAATGAGTAATTACGCCGCTTCGTAATGCTCCTAACAATGCATCTTCTTTAAAGCGATTTTTAACGACAACAAAACGAGTAGGTATTTTCATAATGTCTGCCATACTGATACCACAAATGTGTGAGTCAATTGGTTTATAAAAGTTACCGTTAATATCATATGGTCGACCGAAGATGACGCCCGCAATTTGAAGGCTATCGACATTTTTCAATAGATTCTCAGCATAGTAATCCATGAAGAATTGGTCAGATTCTAGTGATTGAACTGTACCAATGCTGGCAAAAAGCAAATCTATTTCAGAAAATTTCTTAGCAAAATATTCATAATAAGGTTCAGTTTTAAGCTCTTTTACGACTTGCGGATTAATTGAATAAAGTGGGGCAGGAAAGGTTAAGCTCTTAGCATTAAATTTATCTGCAGCCTCTTGTGTTAGCTGATTTTTTCGTCTACTGGTATTGACAGCTTGACCAACAAGCTGAATAAAAGTTAAATCATCCCTTGTTTCTTCAGTAAAATTATCAATAATATCCTTGAGAAGCGTACCCCAAGTTAAACCGATTAAATGGGCAGATTTAGTGTAGTTTTGAATTTGTTTTGCCGCGTAGTTGACAATTACTTCGTTGTCCTGATTTTTCGTTTCTAAATCTTCAAGAATATAAACTTCTTTGAGATTAAAAATGCGCTGAAATTCATTTTCTAACTTTTGCGACCTTTTCGGGCTTTGGGAAATGCTGATTTTGACAATTCCTTTATCCTTAGCTTCTTCAATCGCTTTCGTGATTAAGTAGCGTGAAATGTTGTATTTATTAGATATATCAGCAATATTTAGTTGACTTAGAAAATAATCTTGTGCAATATTAGCTAATTGTTCATCTGTTAATAGTGTCATGTGGGTATCCCTTTTCTTTAATATTATTTTAAATTATATTACAAAAACGGCTCTTTATTCTATAAAAATATAAACAAAAATTTATTTAAAACAATAATTTTAAAAAGTTAATAAAATATATTTATTATTATTCAAAAAAACACCATAAATTGTAAACTTATTCAAGCAAATCACAAAAAGTACCATGGGTCACTAATTGCAAGTCATTTGGCTTTAAGTAGACGCTTCTTCCGACTTTTCCACTAGAAACCGCTATTTCAGTTTCTTTTTTCATGTCTTGGTCTAGGTAAATTGGAAAATGATGATTGAAGTAGATACCAATTGGCGTGTTTGCTCCGTGAACATAACCAGTTGTTTTTTCAAGGTCCTTCAATGGTAGAAGTTCACATTTTTTATTACCAGAAGCTTTTGCTAGCTTTTTCATGCTTAAATGTTCGGTAACAGGAATGACTCCAACTAACACTCCAGTTTTATTACCAGAACAGACAAGTGTTTTGTAGACCAAATGTTCATTCTCGTTTAGAATAGAAGTATCCATTTGCGCAACGCCACCTGAGTCTTTGTGTGTAGCAAATTCAGCTTGATGATATGGAATTTTATTTCTATCTAAAATTTTTTCAACTAACGTTTTTTCAATTTTATTTTTCTTTTTCGCCATAATTATCACCTTTTTAATCATAGCATTGATAAAGAGAAATAAAAAAGGGAGTTTATTCATGAAATTATTAATTATTAAAATTGAGACTAGTCACGAAATAGAAGATGCACTCAATGTATACAGCCAGGACGTCCTTCATTGCTTGGGAACAGAAACACGCAAGCGGTCTGATTTTGAACATGCCGGCTGGGAAAATGATTCTACCATTGTTAATCTGGAAGAAATCAACGATCTTCCTCAAGACTTAGAATTTTATGCGTATTTTAGGGAAGATTCAGACCGCGATAAATTACTCACAGATTATTGCCAAAAGTTACAGGAATTGAAGGGATACGGACTTGATATTGGTCAAGCCAAAATTAGTGCATCTTATATCGAAGATAAAGACTGGAATACAGTATGGCAGAAATTTTATCACGTTATTAATTTTTCCAGGCACCTGGCAATTGTTCCAGAATGGGAAAATTACCAACCCCAGTTTTCTGATCAAAAGCTAATTAATTTGGATCCAGGATTAGCATTTGGCACAGGTGGCCATAAAACTACACAACTTGCAATGATGGGCTTAGAGCGAACACTGACTGCTCCTAAAAGCGTAATTGATGTTGGAACTGGATCAGGAATTTTGGCTATTGCCGCTTCACTTTTAGGAGCTAACAAGGTAATTGGCACCGATGTTTCTGACGAAGCAGTCACAGCAGCTCAAGAAAATGTTGCCTTAAATCATTTAGATAATATTCAGATTAAAAAAGCAAATTTATTAGAGAATATTGATGGTAAATTTGATATTATTGTTGCTAATATTTTGGCGGAAATTTTACTCGACTTGATACCTCAGCTAAATGATCATTTGCAAAATGACGGAAAAGTTATTTTCTCCGGAATCGATTATTTACAGTTAACAAAGATAGAAAAAGCCCTAGATAATTATGACTTTAAGGTTGAATTAACGATGAAACAGGATCGTTGGGTAAGTTTAGTAGTTGCGCGAAAAGAACAATAAAAAGAGTTATAATAGACAATTAAGTTAAGTAAGGAAAAAGTGAATTGATTGATAAATTAAAACACATACCATTTATTAAAAAGTTAAATCAGTATCAAGCAATGCCTATTATCTGGTGGACAATATTGGTTTTATTATTACCATTTATTTTTAGCTTGTGCCGGATTCCAACCGTTTGGCGTGTTGGATTACTTTTTATCGTTTTTAACTGTCTGGTCAGTTACCACTTAGGAATATTGGTTAAAAAAATTGTCTTGAAATGGTATTGGCTGTTATTGCTGCCAGTTTGTTTTTGTTTAATTGTTTTAATCAAATATGCTAACTACAATTTATTATTTGGTTTAATTTATTTAATCTTTGAAATCTTTGGCTTAATGGATAGACAATTTTATAAATAAGAAGGGTCGGGTTCTATGTCAAAATATGCGGAAATGACGCATGATCAAGTAATTGACACCTGTAAAAAATACATGAATGATGAACAAATTGCTTTTGTTGAAAAGGCATATGAATTTGCTGAAAATGCGCATAAAGAGCAAAAACGCGCGTCTGGTCAGCCTTACATTGTGCATCCCACGCAAGTGGCAGGGACCTTGGCCACTCTTGGACTTGACCCAGATACAATAGCTGCCGGCTTTTTACATGACACAGTCGAAGATACGGAAGTAACTAATGACGATATTAAAAATATCTTTGGTAAAGATGTTGCTTTCATTGTTGATGGCGTTACTAAGCTAAATAAATATGAATACAAATCGCACCAAGAGTTCTTAGCTGAAAATCACCGTAAAATGCTCATAGCAATGGCTAAGGATATCCGTGTCATTATGGTCAAGTTAGCTGATAGATTGCATAACATGCACACGCTAGAGCATTTACGGCCGGATAAACAACGACGTATTGCTTCAGAAACAATGGACATTTATGCTCCATTAGCTGATCGATTAGGTATCGGTACTATTAAATGGGAACTGGAAGATCTCAGTTTTCATTATCTTAATCCAAAAGCTTATTACCGAATCGTTAACTTAATGAGCTTAAAAAGAAGCGAACGGGAAAAATATATTCAAGATGCAATTAATACATTAAAAGAAAGTTTAGATGGTTTAGGAATTACTTATGATATTCATGGTCGACCTAAGCATATCTATTCCATTTATAAAAAAATGGTTAATAAGCATAAGGATTTTAATGAAATCTACGATCTCTTAGCGGTTAGGGTAATTGTTAAGACTGTCAAGGATTGTTATGCAGTTTTAGGTGCCGTCCATACTAAGTGGAAGCCGATGCCCGGAAGATTTAAAGATTATATTGCCGTTCCAAAAGTAAACGGTTATCAATCACTTCACACTACAATCATTGGTCCCGGTGGCCGTCCACTTGAAATTCAAATTAGAACAGAACAAATGCATGAAGTGGCGGAATACGGTGTAGCTGCCCACTGGGCATATAAGCGTGGCAATTTCTCAGGAGTTGAGCAAACTTCCTCCAACGAAAAACTTGACATGGTGCGAGAAATTCTTGAATTAAAGGATGAAACACAGGATGCCGACGA
Organism: Lactobacillus sp. B4015; assembly: GCF_026536055.1. Classification (NCBI taxonomy): domain Bacteria; kingdom Bacillati; phylum Bacillota; class Bacilli; order Lactobacillales; family Lactobacillaceae; genus Lactobacillus; species Lactobacillus sp. B4015. The sequence goes on along the minus strand of NZ_JAFNOY010000003.1, from coordinate 250,590 downwards.
ATTTATGAAAAGCGTCAAAAGTGAGATCTTCTCTGACCGTGTTTACGTGTTTACGCCTAAAGGTGAGGTCTACGAACTGCCCAAAGGCTCAGTTACGTTGGACTTTGCCTACGAGATTCATACTCAAGTAGGAAGTCACGCAGTTGGCGCTAAAGTGAATGGCAAATTAGTGCCGCTAGACTACAAGTTAAAAAACGGTGATGTCATTGACATTATGACGCAATCCAATGCTAGTCCATCGCGGGATTGGGTGGACATGGTCAAAACTTCACGCGCTCGAAATAAAATCAGGCGCTATTTTAGAAACTTAGACCGAGAGCATAGCATTGAGCAAGGTGAGCAGATGATCGCGGATAATTTACGCGAGCAAAATTTCTCACCTAAGGAATTCATGGATAAAGACCACATCGAGCAACTATTGCAACAATTAAATTATCATACAGCAGATGAATTGTTTGCATCAGTTGGTTTTGGTGATCTTTCGGCCATTAGTGTGGTTAATCGCTTGACTGCCGACATTCGCCATGAGGATGAAAAAAAGCGCCAAAAGCAGCTTGAAGAAGAAATTTTAAATTCAGGACAAAAAGCAGTTTCTGAAACAAATAATAGTAATTCCTCAGCTATGAAAGTTAAACACAAGAATGGCGTGGTGATTCAAGGTATCAGCGATTTAATGCTGCATTTGGCTAAGTGCTGCAATCCAGTTCCTGGAGATAAGATTGTGGGTTATGTTACCAAAGGCCGTGGTGTTACTATTCATCGTAAAGATTGTCGTAATATTATTCATAATGATGCAAGTCAAGGACGCCTAATTGAAGTAGAATGGGAAAATGTTGAAGAAAACAGCGTGCAGGCCTTTAACGCTAATATTGAAGTTTTTGGTTATAACCGCAGTCGTCTATTAAGCGATGTTTTAACTAAATTAAACTCACTAACGCCTAACATCAACAATCTTTCAGGTAAAGTTAATGACGAAAATATTGCTCATATTTATGCAACAGTTGCTGTCAATAATTCTGGTCAACTTGATAGTATTTTAACCAAGTTACGTGATATTCCTGATGTTTATGAAACTAGAAGGGCTGATAATTAATGCGTGTAGTAATTCAAAGAGTAAATTATGCTAACGTTAAAATTGCAAACGAAAATGTTGGTGAAATCAAAAAGGGCCTTCTATTATTAGTTGGCTTAAAAGAAGGCGACGATAGCCAAACGGTGAAAAAAGCTGCTTCTAAGATAGCTAAAATGCGGATTTTCGAAGATCAAGACGGAAAGACTAATTTGGCAATTAAAGATGTTGGCGGCAAAATCTTGAGTGTTAGTCAATTCACTTTACTTGCCGATACTAAGAAAGGTAATCGTCCTAGCTTTATTCAGGCAATGAGACCACCAAAGTCGGATGAGTTATGGCAGGCTTTTAATCATGAACTTGAAAATAATGGCTTGGATGTTGCTACCGGCAAATTTGGTGCCGACATGCAAGTTACTTTAGAAAATGATGGACCTTTTACGATTGTACTTGACTTATAAAAAATTTTAGCCGAAATAACAGTACAGGTTGACTTTTTAAGGTTAAAACTATAAGCTTAAAAAAGAAATTATCAATGACAGAGACTGAAGATTAGCACTTTTTAATAACAGAGAACGTTCATCTTGCTGAAAGAACGGATAAAAAGCTAAACTGTGACCCCTTTACCAGATAATAACCGCATCGCGAGCGTTATTCGCAGCAGGCAAAAGGTGGTACCGTGCTAATTCAGAGCGCCCTTGATTTTATTCAAGGGCGTCTTTTTATTAAAAAGGATGATTAAATGAGAGTTCAAAAACCTAAGGGAACAGTTGATATTCTCCCTGATCAATCAGGATCTTGGGAAAAAGTAGAACAAATTTTACGTGATTTCTTCAAAAGAGCAAATTACCGTGAAATTAGAACCCCTAGTTTTGAAAACTATGAAGTATTTTCACGTTCTAGCGGTGAAACGTCTGATGTAGTTGAAAAAGAAATGTATGATTTCAATGATAAGGGTGGCAGACATATTGCTCTAAGACCTGAAGGAACTGCGGGTGTGGTTCGTGCATATGTTGAAGATAAATTATATGCACCCGAAATGGTCAAGCCACTCAATGTTTATTATCTTGAATCAACATTCCGTTATGAACGGCCACAAGCAGGCCGTCAACGTGAATTTCACCAAATTGGAATTGAAAGTTTTGGTTCCAAAAATCCATTGGCTGATGTTGAAACAATTGTTTTGGCTCATGATTTACTGGCAGAACTTGGGGTAAAAAATTATGAATTACACATTAATACCCTGGGTAATGCTCAGGTTCGAAAAGATTATCATGATGCATTAGTTAACTACTTTAGACCATTAAAAGAGCAATTATCGGATGATTCTAAGCGTCGTTTGGAAAAGAATCCATTGCGGATTTTAGACTCTAAAGACGAACAAGATAAACAATTTTTACCAAATGCTCCTAAAATAATTGATTATCTTAATGATGATGCAAGAAAGAATTTTGACCAAATTACCCAAATGCTCGATCAGCTCGGCATTTCATATACAATCGATAATGATTTGGTTCGCGGGTTAGATTATTATTCAGGAATTATTTTTGAATTCATGGTTGAAGATCCTAGTCTATGGGAATCTGCCACTACAATCTTAGGTGGGGGACGCTATGATAATCTAGTTGAAGAATTTGATGGTCCGGCAACTCCAGCTGTAGGATTTGGTATTGGCGAAGAGCGCTTAATGCTAGTTTTACAAAAGCAGAATCCAGCTCTTTTTGCCGATCAAGGAATCGACTTTTTCATTACCAATATTGGTGACGGAACGGAAATTAAAGCGGTTGAAATAGCGCGCTCTTTACGTAATCAAGGATTTAAGGCCCAATATGATGTTGACCAAAAGAAACTTAAGGCACAGTTTAAAAAGGCCGACCGTGTGCACGCCCAGTTTGTAATCACGTTAGGTGCCAAGGAACTTGCTAACGGAATTTTGAATGTTAAAAGATTAAGTGATGGTAAAACATTAGAATTAAACTTGACCGATGTCGACAATATCAAAGAAGTCATAAAGAAATTAAAGGATTAAACAAAATGGAAAAAAGAACGAATTACTGTGGCAACATTACTGCCGAATATATTGATCAAGAGGTTAACCTATATGGTTGGGTTCAACGTGTTCGTAACTTGGGGAACCTAGTTTTTATTGATCTGCGCGATCGTGAAGGCATTGTCCAAGTTGTGATTAACCATGACTCAGGAAAAAAATTGATGGCAATTGCTGATTCACTGGGTAATGAATACGTTATTCAAGTAAAAGGCAAGGTTGTTAAGCGTTCAAGTGTTAACCCCGAAATGAAGACTGGTGAAGTTGAAGTTGATGCTAGCGAAATTAACATTTTAAATAAGTCACAAAACCCTCCATTTGAAATTAAAGACAATATTGAAGTTGGGGAACAGACTCGGCTGAAATACCGTTATCTGGATTTGCGTCGGCCTAATTTACAAAAAGCAATAATTTTGCGGTCTAAAATTTTGCAAGCTACTCACGAGTATTTTGACGAAAACGGCTTTATTAATATTGAGACACCAGTTTTGGGTAAGTCCTCACCTGAGGGAGCTCGTGACTATTTAGTACCATCGCGTATTTACCCCGGTAGTTTTTATGCTTTACCGCAATCACCACAATTGTTCAAACAGTTATTGATGGGAGCAGGCTTTGATAAGTATTATCAATTAGCAAGATGTTTCAGAGACGAGGATTTGCGTGGGGATCGTCAGCCCGAATTTACGCAAATTGATATGGAAACATCTTTTACCGATGAACAGCAAGTACAAGACTATACTGAAGGACTGCTTAAAAAGATTATGAAGGATGTAATGGGCATTGACTTGAAGACGCCGATTGCACGAATTTCTTGGACCGATTCAATGAATAATTACGGAACAGATAAGCCTGATATCCGTTTTGACATGCTTATTCATGATTTAAGTCCTATTTTCAAGGATAGCGACTTTAAAGTTTTCTCAGGTGCAATTGCTGATGGTGGTTTTGTAAAGGGAATTGCTGTTAAGGGTGGTGCTAAGGCATATTCACGCAAGCAAATTGAAAAGAAACAAGAATATATCAAACGTTTCCATGCAAAAGGTCTTGCCTGGGTTAAATATGAAAATAATGAATTTTCAGGTCCAGTTGCACGCTTTTTAACTACTACGAACCAAGAACAACTTATTAATGAGTTCCAACTCGAAGGTGGCGAGTTGTTAGTCTTTGTAGCTGATAAATGGAAAGTTTGTTGTGACTCACTTGATCATTTACGGCGTGAATTTGCTAAGGAAACTGGAATTATTCCTAAACATGAATTTGATTTTGTTTGGGTAGTTGATTGGCCACTATTTGAATACGATGAAGGTATTGGTAGATGGATTGCTGCTCACCACCCATTTACGATGCCCGATGATGAGGGAATTAAGCTACTTGATACCGATCCACATAAAGCGCATGCTCGCAGTTATGATATCGTTATGAACGGTGATGAACTTGGTGGTGGCTCAATCCGTATTCATAAACGTTCAATTCAAGAAAAAATGTTCAAAGCTTTAGGATTTACCAAGAAACGTGCCTATGAACAATTCGGTTACTTACTCGAAGCTTTAGATATGGGATTCCCACCACATGCAGGTTTGGCGATTGGCTTAGATCGGTTTGCAATGCTTTTAGCAGAAAAAGATAATATTCGAGATGTACTGGCCTTTCCAAAGAATGCCAATGCTTCCGAGCCAATGATGCATGCTCCAGCTCCAGTAGCCGATCAGCAATTAGCTGATTTAGGAATTGAAGTTGAGGAACAATACCAAGAAAGTGTAGCGAAAACTGACGCCAACCTGCAAGAGCAGGCCGTTAAGGATTATGCTGCCCATTCAACTTGGGAAGAAGATTAAATGCAAAAAGATGGAGCAAAAAAGCTTCATCTCTTTATTTTTTAGAAAACATTGTAATTTTAATTGAGGAAAAATTATGTCACAAAAATATCATCGTGCGTTTGGCTGTTATGGAATAATTGGTAATTCAAATGAATTAGTTGTTATCAGAAAAAATGCCGGACCCTACATTAATCGCTATGACTTACCAGGAGGCAGCTTAGAAGATGGGGAAGAGTTAGCTAAAGCCGTTGTTCGTGAAGTTAAGGAAGAAACTGGGCTTGAGGCTCTTCATTTTGACCAAATCGGAGTCACCTCCTTTAGGTATCCGTGGGATTATCAGGAGTGGCATTATAACCAACATATTTGCGTGTTTTATCGGATTACGTCTTTTACAGGAAAACTGCAGCAAAGCGTAGAGCAATTTGCTGGGCAAGATTCACTCGGCGCAGTCAAAGTTCCTTTGGCTAAAATTAATATTCAAAATTCTTCGCCACTTGTTTTAAAGGCAAAAGAATACTTACTTAGACCGAATGAATTTAGTTTACAGGATCAAACTTATACTGATTGGCAAATACTGCAAAAACCGCTATTTTAATAAAAAGGGCAGCTAGCTTTACTAGCTGCCTTTTTTGGTTATTATTTGCTTAAATTATTTAAGAAATTTAATGCTGCATCATAATTAGGTTCATTAGTCATTTCATGAATTAGTTCTTGGTAAAGAACTTTGTTGTCAGCATCAACGATCCAAATACTTCTTGCATCAATTCCAGCAGATTCAACAAAAAGTCCCATCTTCTCACCGAAATCATGACTTTCATCTGACAAAAGTTCCATGTTTTCAACATCTTCGGCTGCACACCAATCTTTTTGTTCAGCTGGCGTGTTTGTTGAAACAGTGTAGAAATTAATGTTTTGATACTTGTCAACTTCACCATTAAAGCGCTTAGTAGAAATGCTGCAAACGCTAGTGTTGATATTAGGCACAACACTAATCAAAGTAGGTTGGTTGATTAGCTCACTCATTTTAACGATTGTACCATCAGCTTTTTTAACTTCAAAATCTGGTAAGTTAGCGCCGACAACAGGTGGTTGACCATTAGTTGTTAAAGGCTCATTTTTCATTGTAATTTTCATTCTTTTAAACCCTTTTCTGATATAAAATAACAATAATACCTTTCTAGTTTAAACTAGAAAGCCTTTAAACCCCAAACGATACGCACTTTAATTATTTAAAGTATCTTTGACGTATTCACTGATCCTAGAAACAGCTAATTTTAGATTTTCATCTGAAGAGGCATAAGAAAGACGAACAAAGCCTTGTCCACCTTTACCAAAGTAGCTTCCCGGAACAACACCAACTTTAGCTTTAACAGCTAAATCTTTAGCAAAAGCAACGTCATCTTGGCCAAATTTGTCTGGTATTTGCGCAAAAACATAAAAAGCACCTTCGGGAGTAGCCATTTTGAACCCATTTTTCTCAAGTCCAGTTTGAACAATATGCAATCTTCTTTCATAAATTGCCCGAGCTTCTACATAATCTTGCTCGCCATTTTCTAACGCTTCAGCTGCTCCGATTTGAACATTATCGGTTACGGAAGTAATCATAAACGAATTTACTTTAATAATTGTTTTCATAATTTCGTTAGGAGCGGCAATGTAGCCAATTCGCCAGCCTGTCATGGCAAAGTTCTTTGATAGACCCGATAACAAAATGGTCCGTTCAGGAATAATTTGTGCTAAGGAATAATGCTTTTTATGGCCATATATTAACTCTGCGTAAATTTCATCACTTAAAGCGAATAAGTTATAGTCACAAATGACTTCAGCTAAATCTGTCAGTTCTTCTTTAGAATAAACACGACCAGTAGGATTGGAGGGATCCGTCATAATGATGGCCTTGGCACCTTTGCCTTCATTCTCCAACGTGTCACACAACATTTCTGGAGAAAGAATAAAATTATTAGCGGAGGTATCGACTTGAACTGCAATTCCACCAGCCATTTCAATAATGCCAAAATAAACGCCCCACACGGGAGTAGGGACAATAATTTTATCACCCGGATTAATAATCGACATTATTGAAACATTTAGTGCTTCTGAAACGCCAACAGTTGCACAGATTTCTCCTTTCGAATCGTAGGAAACACCTAAACTATCATTTAAATATTTGCTAACCGCTTTTAAATATTCTTCTTTTCCTGCTTCGGGTGCGTAATGGGAATCATCACAGGCAATATCATTCATTGCGGCTTTCTTAATATGTTCCGGAGTTTTTAAATCAGGTTCACCGACAGTAAGTTTGATGATTCCAGGAATTTGCGAGATATTGTCGCTGAAAGCACGAATTTCGGATTTTGGTAATTTACTAATTTTCTGATTAATCGTTTTAAATAAACTTTTTGCTAATGTTGGCATAAAAAAAACCTTTCTAGAATTTTTGTACAGATATCATTATAACCTAGTATTTGCGTTGCGAATATTTAAATTAACGTTAATTTATTGAGCTCATAATGAGGTTATTAAAAGAAACTTTGGTATAGTTAAATAAAGAAGGTGAAAATATGGACGAGACAAAGAAAAACGCAAGGTTAAAAGAATTAACCCAAGATCAATATGAAGTAACGCAGCATGCAGCTACCGACTATCCCTTTAAAGGTAAATATGATGATTTTTATCAAAAAGGGATATACGTTGATATTGTGTCAGGTGAGCCACTATTTTCAAGTGAGGATAAATACGACGCGGGTTGTGGCTGGCCTAGTTTTACAAAGCCAATTGAAAAACTGGTATATCATCGTGATCAGTCAATGGGCATGGAAAGGACCGAAGTTAAAAGTCCTGATGCCGATTCTCATCTAGGACATGTTTTTAATGACGGACCAGCCGATCAAGGCGGATTAAGATATTGCATTAATTCGTCGGCTTTAGATTTTATTCCTTATGACCAACTCGATGAAAAGGGTTATGGCGAATTTAAAAAAATCTTTAAATAATAAAAATTATGTAAAATAAAAGCACACCTCAAACGAGGTGTGCTTTTTGGTTAGACAATTTCCTGCTCTTTAAAACTGCCATATACGCGTTCAACTTCGGTAACACTCATGAAAGCGTATGGATCACTCTTTTTGACGATTTGTAAAATATCATACATATCGTAACGATCAATAACAGTTATTAAAACCTTTTTTTCGCTGTGACTGTATGCACCTTCGACATCATGAAAAATGGTAATCCCACGATGCATTTTTTCTTGAATACCATCAATGATTGCTTGTGGTTGATCCGTGACAATAGTTACTTGTAATTTTTGGTGCTGCGTATAGATTGCATCAATCACGCGTCCATTAATAAAAATAGTTAATGCCGAATAGAGTGCTCGATTCCAGCCAAAAGCAAAACCAGCAGCAGCAATAATAACTAGGTTAATTAAAATGCTGACTTTACCGTAGCTTGCACCAGTTTTTCTTCTAATGACAATACCAATAATATCCAAGCCACCAGTTGAAATACCATTTTTTAAAGCAAAACCGGTTCCTAAGCCGTTAATCATTCCACCAAATATTGCACAAACTAACGGATCAACGTGCATGTTGACTGGCTGAATGACGTGCATCATAATTGAACCCAAAATAACGGTTACCACAGTGAAGAAGGTAAACTTATGCCCGATTTTAAACCATGCCAATAATAAAATGGGAAGATTTAATGCGAAGTACATTTCCGAAGTAGACAGCGTAACCGGCAAAAAGCGCTCACTTAACGTATTAATCAATTGAGCAAAACCGGTAATTCCAGACGAATACATATGTCCGGGTCCCCAGAAAAAATTAAGGGCAATGGCGACCGTTAAAGAATAAAAAAATGAGGCAGAAATCTTTGATAATAAACTATAACGCCGATTAAATTTATCGAGTTGATCCATTTATATTTTCCTTTTGCAAAATAGTTGTAAGTAATTTTCTAGCTCTGCATTATACCAAAAAAATAATCAGTCGTTAAACCGATTACCTTTTTGGCGTATATTACATTAAAAATTTATATTAGCCTAAAGTGTATAAACATCTTATATATAAAGAAAAACAATGGTTCAAAAGCACTTAAAAGTTTCTATATGATTGAAGTTGCTTTTTTAATAAGAACTTATCGTAAATACAATAATACAAATGATAACCTAAACAAAATAGTAACTATTTTTGCAAAAAATTATTTATTCTTCCAATGTTTTTTGATAAATTCTTCACGACCGCCAGATTCTTCTAATTGATATCTTAATGGATTCTTCTTATAAAAATCTTGATGATAATCTTCAGCAGGGTAGAAAGGTTTTGCTGGCTCAATTGCTGTAACAATTGGAGCACCAAATCTACCGCTATTTTGTAATTCTTGTTTGGATTTTTCAGCAGCAACTTTTTGACTTGAAGAATTATAAAAAATTACTGGACGATAATTAGCCCCGCGATCCTGAAATTGACCAGAAGCATCGGTTGGATCCGTTACTTGCCAATAGTAGTCTAATAGCTTTTCATAAGGCATTACTTGGGGATCAAAAGTAATTTCAACAGCTTCTGTGTGTCCAGTCCTTCCACTGACTACTTGTTCATAGGTTGGGTTTTCTACTGTGCCACCTGTGTAACCAGAAACCACTTTTTTAATTCCAGGTAAAGAATCAAATGGCTTAACCATACACCAAAAACATCCACCTGCAAAAATTGCAGTATCTAAATTTGACTTATCAGAATTTATTTCTGTCATCTTTTGTCCACCTTCTCGTAAAATTTAACACATATTAATTAAGTGCTTTAAGGTAAGTCTAATTCAGACCTGAGATAACTGCAATTAATCGAACTCTTTCAAGGTTATCTGTTAGATAAAACAATTACTAATCTTCAATCCCTAAATGTTTTAAAATTAGTGCTGCCGTTTCTTCAATTGAGCGGTGAGCCACGTTAATGACATAACATCCCAACTTGTCATATAGCTTTTTAGCAGAATCAAGCTCAGCTTTGATAGCATCGGTATTCGAATAAGTAGTATCTGGGTTTAATCCGTACGAAATCATTCGTTGGCGCCGAATTTCATTTAAAACCGACAGGTCATTAGTTAAACCAATTATTTTCTTAGGATCAACTTTATATATTTCCTTTGGAATATGCGTGTCGGGAACTAGAGGCAAGTTTGCGACTTTTAAGTTCTTGTTAGCTAAAAACAATGATAATGGGGTTTTAGAGGTTCGTGAGACTCCTAGTAAGACCACATCAGCTTCAAGAAAGCCTTTTGGATCTTTGCCATCATCGTACATTACTGCAAATTCCATCGCCGAAATACGGTCAAAATATTTTTGGTTCATTTTATGCTGGGCACCAATTTTCATTTGCGGCCGCATACCGGTAGTTTTTTGAATTGCTTCCATTGCAGGGGAGAGAACGTCAACGCTCTCAATATGATGCTCACGCACGAACCGTATTACTGGAATTTGCATTTCATCCTTAGCCAAACTGTAGATAATAATTAAATTAGGGTAATTTTCTACCTCTTGGAAAGTTTCCTCTAATTTTTCTTTATTAATGATAAATGGGTAACGCCGATAATTAATTTGTGCATCGGGGAACTGTGCAGCTGCAGCAACAGCATTGTTAAAAGCAGTATCACCAGCCGAATCCGAAATAATTACTATGTTGACTTCTTTTTTTGGTGTTTCTTCAACCATTATTAGCTCCTTTTTTTCTCTAATTATACAATTTAAGCACCCTCATTAACAGATTTGAAATAAAAAATAGTCTGACGCACAAATTTTTTTGAAAAATATTGTACGTATGTATTGACCGATTAATATGGTTTGATATAATTTATATAAATGCATGACGGTTACGTCAAGAAATGGAAGGAGGGATCACATATGGCCAAGACAGTCGTTCACGAAAACGAGTCTATTGATGATGCTCTTCGTCGTTTTAAACGTTCCGTTTCAAGAAGTGGTACTTTGCAAGAATATCGTAAGCGCGAATTCTATGAAAAACCTAGTGTCCGCAGAAAGCTGAAATCAGAAGCAGCTCGGAAGCGTAGACATTATTAATGGATTTGAAAAGACACCTATCAATTGTGGTAGGTGTCTTTTTTAACATTAGTTATTTTTTTGCCAATCTAGTTCAGGAATTTGGTATAATTTATCTAGGTTTTAATTAGAAAGAGGGAGTTACTTTGAGTTTATCTGAACAAATTATGTCTGATATGAAAGAAGCAATGAAGGCACGTGATAAAGTGAAGCTTAACACTGTGCGAATGATTAAGTCTGCTTTAATGAATGAAAAGATTAAAGTAGGACATGAATTGAATTCCGATGAGGAACTAACCGTTCTTAACCGCGAAAAAAAGCAGCGTGAAGAATCAATTGCCGAATTTGCCAAAGCTAATCGTGATGACTTAGCTGATGAAACTAAAAAAGAACTGGCTGTTGTTGAGAGTTACTTGCCAAAGCAGCTTTCCGATGATGAATTAAGCGAAATAGTTACTTCAACAATTAAAGAAGTTGGTGCTACTGGAAAAGCAGATTTTGGTAAAGTAATGAAAGCAGTGATGCCAAAAATCAAGGGTAGAGCCGACGGTAAAGCAGCTTCTGACGCGGTACGCAGTCAGCTTGGTTAATTAAGAAAAGGAGCATGGATATTTGGTTCAAACCACTTTTATTCCAAAAAATCCAGAAAACATTCAAAAGCTTGTTGGGGTTAATGATAGCAACTTAACTCTTTTAGCCGAAGGCTATGATGTCAATGTTACTGACACTGGCAGTGAAATTATTATTGAGGGTGCTAATCAAGACGCTAATACTAAGAAAGTATTGGCTGTTTTAAAGGCACTTGATAATGTTGTCAGTGCCAATATTAATATCGGAGCTACCGATGTCGTCAGTGCGATGAAAATGGCTGACAAAGGAACAACAGAGTATTTTCCTGACCTGTATAAAAAGATTTTAATTCGTGATGCTAAAGGCAAACCGATTAGAGTCAAAAATATGGGACAAAAGAAGTACGTTGAAGCAATCGCCAAAAATGATGTTGTATTTGGTATCGGACCTGCTGGTACTGGTAAAACGTTTTTGGCTGTTGTTTGTGCAATAGCAGCTTTTAAAAAAGGTGAGGTTTCTAGGATAGTTCTTACTAGGCCTGCTGTCGAAGCTGGCGAGTCACTGGGATTTTTGCCCGGCGATTTAAAAGAAAAAGTAGATCCGTATTTGCGACCAATCTATGATTCTCTATATTCTATATTAGGAACAAACACAACTGGTCATTTGATGGAGCGCGGAGTAATTGAAGTTGCCCCCTTAGCATATATGCGAGGACGGACTCTGGATGATGCTTTTGTAATTCTAGACGAAGCACAAAACACCACCGATGCGCAGATGAAAATGTTTCTAACTCGGTTAGGCTTTAATTCCAAAATGATAGTTAATGGTGATATGACCCAGGTAGATTTACCTGGACGTCAGCGTAGCGGATTAATTGACGCGCAACACATTTTGAAGGGAATTGAACAGATTAAATTTATTCAGTTTTCCGCTAATGATGTTGTTCGTCACCCGGTAGTTGCCAAAATTATCAATGCTTATGAAAAGGAAGATGAACGAAATTAATGACACCAATCGAAATCACTTACAATGATGAAGTCGGTTTTTTAGAAAATAACGACCAAAATTGGCAAGATTGGATTGCTAAACTGCTTTTACTTGCTAAAAATGAAATTGGCAAGAAAAATAATTTGGAAATGAGCATTAATTTCGTTGACGAAGAACGTAGTCAAAAAATTAATGCCGAGTATCGTGAAAAAGATCGGCCAACGGATGTCATTTCTTTTGCAATTGAAGATGGCGATGACATGCTTGATTTTGCTGTTTTTGCAGCTGATCCAACTTTTCAAGAGGATATTGGCGATTTATTTATGTGTCCAAGGGTCATAAAGCGTCATAGTGAAGAATATGGTACTGGTTGGGAACGTGAATTTGGCTACACACTAGTCCATGGTTTTTTACATTTAAACGGCTACGATCATATTGATCCAAAAGAGGCTAAAGAAATGTTTGGGATTCAAGGTAAAGTTTTGGAAGACTATGGTTTACCGCTTTATCCTGATCAATTAGATAAAGGCAGAGGAAAATAATGTCTGAAGAAAAGAAAAATAAATCTGGTTTTGTTGCGTTACTTGGCCGTCCCAATGTTGGTAAATCGACTCTAATGAATTTTTTAGTTGGACAAAAAGTAGCAATTACTTCTAATAAGCCGCAAACTACGCGAAATAAAATATCCGGCATATATACTACCAACGATATGCAAGTTGTTTTTGTCGATACGCCTGGAATTTTTAAGCCTCATGTTGAGTTAGATGATTACATGGATAAAGCCAGTGTCTCTAGTTTAAATGAGGTCGATTTGATTTTATTTATGGTTGAACCTGAAAAAATGGGTAAGGGTGACCAGTACATTATCGAATTATTGAAAAAGGTTACGGTACCCGTATTTTTAGTGATTAACAAGGTCGATCAGGTTAACCCTAATGAATTATTGCCGATCATTGATGACTATCGTCAATTAGGAATTTTCAAGGAATACCTGCCGATTTCTGCTACGCAAGGTATTGGTATTACGGATTTAAATAAAGTTCTTTATGACTATTTGCCAGAAGGTCCTGCGTATTATGATCCTGATCAAATTACTGATCGCCCAGAATACTTTATGGTGGCAGAGTTGATCCGAGAGCAAATCTTGCAGCTTACTGCTGAAGAAGTACCTCATGCTGCGGCTGTTTGGGTTGAACAGATGAATAAGCATGAAAATAATAAACTCCAAATTGAAGCAACTATTTACGTCGAAAAAAGCGGCCAAAAAGGAATTATTATTGGTAAAAATGGCAGTATGCTTAAGAAGATTGGTATTAATTCACGTAAGCAAATTGAAGACTTACTCGGTGAAAAGGTAAACTTACATCTTTGGGTAAAAGTTCAACGTAACTGGCGCTCTGATCCAAGATTTTTGAAACAAATTGGGTATAACACCAAGGATTTAACTTAAAATGGCGCGCGAGCTGAAAGAAGTTCAAGGAATTATTTTTAAACGACAAAAATTTCATGAAGCTGATTTACTAGCTAAAATCGTGACGCAAAAAAATGGCATTATTACGATGATTGCTCGCGGAGCGTTGAGGCCAAAATCAAAATTAGGGGCAAGTCTGCTTAATTTTTCATTTGGTACTTACGTCATCTATTCTTCTGGTCAAGGATTAAGTAACTTACGGACGTATAAGAATGTTAAGCAATTTGATGGCATTTTTAATGATTTAACCAAAAATGCTTATGCTTCATTTATTTTAGATTTAGCCGACCACGCTTTTATTGAATACCAAAACATTGGTAAATATTACGATTTGCTTTTTTATACTCTTCAAAAAATTGATGCTGGAACAGACCCTGAAATGATCACTCAAATGGTGCAAATGCAGCTATTAGCCGCTTATGGAGTTGCACCAGAACTGCGGCACTGTGTAATTTGCGGCAAGCAACAAGGCGAATTCGATTATTCAATTAAACAGGGTGGCATCTTATGCAGTCAGCACTTTTACGTAGATTCTGCCCGTCTTCATTTATTACCGAAAGAAACTGCCGTTTTGCGTACAATTGCTCTTTTACCTTTTGAGCGTTTGGGAACAGTAAAAATTAATTCTGCTACCAAGAAAGCTACCCGTAAAGCAATCGATCGCATTTACCAAGAAACGATTGACCTTAATTTAAAAACGAAAAAATTCCTTGATGAGTTGAATTTATCCATGTAAAGCTTTAGGTTAAATTGTTATTATGGTAAAATATTAGTGTGTTTTGATAAAGATGAGGATCAGAGAAAGTACCAGTAAAGCGAGTGTCGGACGGTGCAAGGACATCTGGGAAAAGGCACCTCTAGTCAATCTAATTAAGAGCAGGGAATAATTATTAATTTTCCTGAATTAGGGTGGAACCGCGATTTAATCGTCCCTATGCAAGTTTTGCATAGGCTTTTTTTATGGCCTAATGCAGGGAGGAACAGAAATGGCAAAGAAAAAACTGACAATTCAAAATATGATTTTTAAACTTGAAGAATTTTGGTCTTCAAAGGGCTGTATGGTTATGCCATCATACGATGTTGAAAAAGGGGCAGGAACGATGAGCCCGTACACATTCTTACGAGCTGTGGGACCAGAACCTTGGGCTGCTTGTTACGTTGAGCCTTCAAGACGCCCAGCTGATGGCCGTTATGGAGATAATCCCAATCGGCTTTTCCAACACCACCAATTTCAAGTGGTCATTAAACCTGCTCCAACCGATATTCAGCAATATTATCTTGATAG
The DNA here is from genome assembly GCF_026536055.1 of Lactobacillus sp. B4015. Taxonomy (NCBI): domain Bacteria; kingdom Bacillati; phylum Bacillota; class Bacilli; order Lactobacillales; family Lactobacillaceae; genus Lactobacillus; species Lactobacillus sp. B4015. Next base: position 235,292 of record NZ_JAFNOY010000003.1, on the reverse strand, counting down.
CTTAAAAGTTTTAGGCATTAATCCGCTTGAACACGATATCAGGTTTGTCGAGGATAACTGGGAGAATCCATCAATGGGTTGTGCCGGTGTCGGTTGGGAAGTTTGGCTAGACGGAATGGAAGTAAGCCAATTTACTTATTTCCAAACGGTCGGCGAACTTGACGTAAAGCCAACGATGAGTGAAATCACTTATGGTGTTGAACGATTAGCTTCCTATATTCAAGACGTTAACTCTGTTTTTGACTTGGAATGGGGTAACGGAGTTTACTATCGTGATATCTTTAAAGAAGCCGAGTATGAAAATTCAAAATATGCCTTTGAAGAATCTAATCAAGAAGATTTATTGAAATTCTTTGATGTCTACGAAAGAACTGCTAAAGAACTAATTGGGTTAAACCTAGTTCAACCAGCTTACGACTACATCTTGAAATGTTCACACACTTTTAACTTACTTGATGCACGCGGAGCAGTTTCTGTTACTGAACGTGCTGGTTATTTAGCAAGAATTAGAAGTATGGCACATGAAATAGCTACCTGCTTTGTAGAAGAGCGTGAAAAGAGAGGCTTTCCTTTGTTAAAGAATGCAGAAGATAAGAATGCGGGGCTTGAAGATGACTAAAGATTATTTATTTGAAATCGGTACTGAGGAAATGCCTGCGCACGTTGTTTCGCGTAGCGTTAAGCAACTTGCCGAAAGAACCGAAAAATTCTTAAAAGAAAATGGTTTAAAATTCAAAAACGTAAAAACTTTTTCTACTCCTCGTCGACTAACAATCCTAGTTGAAGAATTAGCTGAAAAGCAAGATGATATCGATGAGATAAAAAAAGGGCCAGCCAAAAAGATTGCCTTGGATAAAGACAAAAATTGGACGAAAGCGGCTGAAGGTTTTGCGCGTGGCCAAGGAATGTCAACTGACGATATCTACTTCGAAGAACTTAAGGGAACCGAGTATGCATACGTTCACGTTCAAAAAGAAGGTAAAAAAGCAGCTGATATCCTTTTAGGCATGAGCGACATTATCAAAGCAATGACCTTCCCGACAAAAATGCGGTGGGATTCACACGACTTTGAATTTGTTCGTCCAATTCACTGGTTAGTTTCCTTATTTGGTAGCGATGTTATTCCTGTCAAAATTTTAGATATTACAGCTGGTCGTAAAACAGAGGGGCACCGCTTCTTGGGCGACTCAGTGGTGCTTGCAAACACTGCTGATTATGAGGATGCTTTAAAAGATCAATTTGTAATCGTTGATGCAAAAAAGCGTAAAGAAATGATTGTTGATCAAATGAATCAGCTGGTTAAAGAAAATAATTGGCAAATCAAAATGGACCAAAATCTGTTAGAAGAGGTTACAAATTTAGTTGAATATCCAACTGTTTTTGCCGGTTCATTTGACAAAAAATATTTAGAAATGCCACAAGAAGTCTTAATTACTTCAATGAAAGATAATCAGCGCTATTTTGAAGTTTATGATCAAGACAGTCATTTAATCAACCACTTTATTTCTGTCAGAAATGGTAATAAAGACTACTTAGAAAATGTTGTTTCTGGTAATGAAAAAGTGTTGGTTGCTCGTTTAGATGATGCCCAATTCTTTTATGATGAAGACCGCAAATACCCGTTGAGTCATTTTGTAAATAAATTAAAGAACGTTTCTTTCCATGATAAGATTGGCTCAATGGCAGAAAAAACTGTTCGGGTTCGGATCATTGGTGATTTGCTTGCTAAGCGGTGGAAGTTAGACGAACAAACGGTTAAGGATTTTGATCGGGCAAGTGAACTGTATAAATTTGACTTAGTAACCCAAATGGTTGGTGAATTTGCTGAACTTCAGGGAATTATGGGGATGCATTACGCTAAACTTGCTGGTGAAAAAGATGATGTTGCCGTTGCAATCAAGGAACATTACATGCCGACAACTTCCGAAGGTAAATTACCTGAAACTACAGTTGGCTCCTTATTGTCAGTTGCAGATAAGCTTGATACCATCATCACCTTTTTTGCCGTTGGCATGATACCAAGTTCTTCAAATGACCCATATGCTCTTCGCCGTTATGCATACGGTATCGTACGAATTTTGTTGAAGCAAAAATGGTCTCTGCCATTTAAAGAAGTTTTACCTGAAATTGTTAGTGCTCTTGACGATAAGACTCCAGCTAAATTACCAAAAACAGCTGAACAAGACGAAGAAATTGCAGCCTTTATCCGTGATCGAATTAAGCAATATTTGCAGAAAAATAACTTTAAGTACGACATTATTGATGCAGTTCTTGCTTCCAGCCAACAAGATCCAATTCAGATCTTGGCAGCTGCTAATGTTTTGCAACTGCACCATGATGATGATAAATTTAAACCAGTGGTTGAAAGTCTAATCAGAATTAAGAATATTCTGAAAAAAGCCAAGTACAAGGGTAAGAATGCAGTTAATCCCGATTTATTTGCTAATGAGAGCGAGCAAGAATTATATGCTGGCGTTAATGCACTAAAAGATATTTCTAACTTAACTGATTTGTATGACGGTTTTGTTAAATTACAACCAGTTATTGACCGCTACTTCGAGACTAATATGATTTTAGATAAAAACGAAGAAATTAAAAATAACCGGTTAAACCAATTAAGTGCAGTTGCTGAATTAGCCGATAACTTGGGTGATTTGAGTAAATTAGTAATTAAATAAATAGATTAAAAAAGCGGGTGAAAAAATGGCTGGCTTAATACCTGAGGAAACCATTGCCAAAGTTCGCGATAATGTCAATATCGTTAACGTGATTAGCCAGTATGTTTCTCTTGAAAAGAAAGGGAAAGATTATGTCGGACTATGTCCTTTTCATGAAGAAAAAACGCCTTCTTTTACCGTTAATGAGGGAAAGCAATTTTTTAAGTGTTTTGGTTGTGGCAAAGGTGGCAATGTTTTTACCTTTTTAATGGAAAAGGAAAACCTGACTTTTCCTGAAAGTGTTCAAAAGGTAGCTGAGATTGCTCATATTGATGTTGGTGAGTTTACCAACAAAACACCAAAATATTCCAACATTTTAATTAAAATAAATGAGGAAGCAGCGGATTTTTATCATCGCGTTTTGTTGTCAACCAATGCAGGTAAACGGGGATTAGATTATGCCCATCAACGTGGACTGACTGAAGAAATTATTGATCATTTTCGGATTGGGTATGCACCAAAGCAAAATAATCTGCTGTTAACTTACCTTCGAGGACATGATTACCAAGATCAGGATTTAATTGCGAGTGGCTTATTTGTTCAGGGACAAAGTGGGGAACTATTCGACCGTTTTCGTGACCGCTTAATGTTTACCTTAACAAATGAGGGCGACTATGCAGTTGGTTTTTCTGGTAGAAGGCTATCTAATGATAAAACCGAAGCCAAGTATATGAATAGTCCGGAAACAAAGGTTTTTGAAAAATCAAACGTACTTTTTCATTTTGCTGAAGCCAAAAAAGCAGCAAGAGCTGAAGGACATTTAGTATTATACGAAGGATACATGGATGTAATTGCTGCCTATCAAGCTGGTGTTAAATCAGGAATTGCTTCTATGGGGACAAGCCTAACCGAGCAGCAGGTTTACATGCTTAAGCGTATTACCAAAAACATTATCATCAATTATGATGGTGATGATCCTGGAGTTCATGCTGAAGAACGTGCTACTAAGCTATTTGAAAAAGCAGGTGGTTTTAATCTTGGTGTCGTCGTTCTTCCCGAGAAGTTGGATCCAGATGAGTATGTCAAAAAATACGGTGTAGAAAAATATCGTGACGAAATCAAAGGCGCTTTAACGCCAACCGATTTTTACTTAAAGCGGCTGGCTAAAAAATATAATTTGAGTAACGATCGCGAAAAATTATTATATTTAGACGAAGCGGTTCGAGAGATTGCACAATTATCTAATCCTGTAGAACAAGACCTCTATTTAGAAAAAATTGCACGGCAGCAACGAGTCTCGCTTGATTCTTTAAAAGTAAATTTGGTTAAATATCGCCGGCAGTTTAATGCTGCTCAGCAACATAAAGGTAATCAAAGTATGGTGAGCGCTGAACAGGATGCGCCACCTGAAATAGTAGCTGATACTTCACCGGCTAATGATCCGGTACAAACGAGACTTTTATATTTATTTATTCATTCAGAACACGCTCGTGATTACTTACTGGAAAATAAGTTTTTATTTCCAGATCAAAATTACCAAAAATTAGCGGAATTATGGTTAAATTTTAGTGAAACCCAAGAAAAACCGACAGTGAATAGTTTTTTAAATTTTATTCCTAGTCAACTTCAAGGTATAATAGTAAATGCTGAAATGACAGACATGCCCCAGGATTTTTCTGATCGTGAACTTAGTGAGCAAATTCGTGCACTGCAAATGCGGCAATTGAATGATCAGCTGCATGATTTGATGAATAATCTTCAGGATGCCAAGCGCAAAATGGACTCTGATGAAATTATTACAATCACACAAAAGATTTTACAATTAAAAAGAATCCAGGGTTAAAGGGGGGCTTACAGTGGTAGAAAAGAAAAGCACTAGCAAAAATGAACAACCATCTTTAGATAAAGTCGTTAGAGATGTTGTTAAAGCTGTAAAAAAGGAAAAATCAATTACAGAAAATGAGTTTGTTGATCGTCTAGTTAAGCCCTATAAACTGCAGGGCAAAGCAGTGGATCAATTAGTTCAAGAATTCGAAGATAACGGCATTAGCATTGTAGACGATAAAGGTGAACCATCTAAACTAGCTCTGAAAAAGCAAAAGGATGTTGAAAAAGCTGAACTGAAGGATATGTCTGCACCATCTAGTGTTAGAATGAATGATCCGGTTCGGATGTATTTAAAGGAAATCGGTCGTGTTCCGCTTTTAAATGCCGATCAAGAAATTGCTTTGGCCAAAAGAATTGAAAAAGGCGATGAAGAGGCAAAACAAGAATTAGCTGAAGCTAACCTTCGTTTAGTTGTTTCAATCGCTAAGCGTTATGTTGGTCGAGGAATGTCGTTTCTTGACTTAATTCAAGAAGGTAACATGGGGTTGATGAAGGCCGTCGATAAGTTTGATTATAGCCTTGGTTTCAAATTTTCAACCTATGCTACTTGGTGGATTAGGCAGGCAATTACTCGTGCGATTGCTGATCAAGCTAGAACTATCAGAATTCCTGTTCATATGGTTGAAACCATCAATAAACTGATTAGAATTCAAAGACAATTACTTCAAGACTTAGGACGTGAACCGACTCCTGAAGAAATTGGTGCAGAAATGGATATGCCGACGAGTAAAGTGCGTGACATCCTAAAGATTGCCCAAGAACCAGTTTCTCTTGAAACTCCTATTGGTGAAGAAGACGATTCTCATTTAGGTGATTTCATCAAGGATAAAGATGCCACTAGTCCTGAGCAGCATGCTTCGTATGAAATGCTGAAAGAACAACTTGAAGAGGTCTTGGACACTTTGACTGATCGTGAAGAAAATGTTTTACGATTACGTTTTGGCCTTGATGATGGTCGGACTAGAACTTTAGAAGAAGTTGGTAAAGTCTTTGGTGTAACCAGGGAACGAATTAGGCAGATTGAAGCAAAAGCTTTGCGGAAATTACGTCATCCAAGTCGTTCTAACCAACTACGCGACTTCTTGGACTAAAACTGATTAAATTAATGTGTTAAAGTGATATTTTCTCTTAACAAGGAAATATCACTTTTTTGTTTACCAGAATATTTGATTCTCCTTGATTTAAATAAAAAATTTTATCAAGTAAAAATAAGGGGAGGGACTGTATAAAAAATGTGAAATTAGAATTAATTTCACCAGTTCATAATATAGGAGTATTTAACTGACTATTAAAGACCATTGCTACTCATGATGGACACCTTGCTGAAAAGGTAGTTAGTAATTTGCACAAAATAGCCTGTTTGTCGCTTACATAAAACCCTTAAGGTTTCGGTCCAAATTTCATCATAAAAAATTAAGTTTTAAGGAAGAAACTGCTATTAAATACCAGCTAGTGTTTTTAATCTTTAATAAAAAGATGATTAACTATCTTTTTAGGTTTGGAATAAATTTAAAAGAGTTCATCACGTTTTCCATCTAAAAGATGTTCGTCGATTTTATCATTAAAATAAACGAGTAAATCGCGATCAAAATTATAGGCCAATTGCGTATTAAGTAATTCTTGTTTTGTCATCCAGGCTAAATCACCTTCGTTTGATGCTTTCACCTGTCCTTTAAACTTGGTTGCAGTATAAAAAAAGACAATATAGCGATGGTCATTGTCATCATAAAATTGCTTTAAGCCACAAAGCCGTGGATTTTCGATTGCCAAATTTGTCTCTTCTTTAACTTCCCGCACAACGGAGTCATAGAACGATTCATGATTTTCAACATGTCCGCCAGGAAAAGTTAGTCCGGGCCAGTTAAGGTCATTTCGATTTAAAACCAAAATCTTCTTATCTTTTACAATCATGCACATATTAGTCAAAGTGACTGGTTCGGTTCTGTCCATTAATTTTCCTTTCAAATTTGTCCTACATTATTATTTATTAATACATTATTATTTATTAAAGGGATGGAACGGAAATGCTCTTCCGTTTAGCTTAATGTTAAATTCTTGCTTAGTTATATTGATTTCAATTTTTGGTTTAGCAGATTTTTTTACTGAACTACTATTATTAGGCTGTGTAGTGTTTTCCCAATTTCTGGAAAATTCACTAAAATTACTGACAACTCGATAATCAGTCTTAAATAAATCTGGATTAGTTATTTCTTTAGCGACTTTAACGTCTACTGAGGTAGACTCTTTTGTAGAATTATCTGAAAAAGCTTCAGCAAGCCGTTTAAGAACTTTATTTAGTTCAGTTAAATCTTTAATTTCCCTGAAAGAAATATTGCTAGCGTTGGCTACCCGAATTGCTTTATCAGAACGATTTGGAGGGTCTTTTGCAGGTTCGTTATTATCATTAATTTCTTTCTTCTTTTCATTTTCATTTGCTTTCAGCTGTGAATTTAAAACATCAGGGTCAGTTTTATTCATCTGAAAATATCCTCTCACTCTTCTTAGTATGTTATTTTAATTATAAAACTTTTACGCCCCAAAAATATAGAGATTTCTGGTTATTTTACTCAATGCCAGAAAAGATTATGTTAAAATTTTTATACAAAGAAAGTAGGAAGAAAAGTGAATTTACGATTGAATAGTTTGGCAGCAATGGTGGATAATGACGTTCGAGTTGCTGATATTGGAACTGATCACGCTTATTTACCAATTGAACTCATTAAAAGTGGTAAAATATCCTATGCAATTGCCAGCGATATAGCAAAGGGACCGCTGGATAACGCTAAAAAAGATGTTCAAGAAGCAGGACTAGCAGATCAAATAGATACTCGCTTAGGCGCGGGATTGTCAACGGTATCTGAACAAGATCAAATTGATACGGTGATTATTGCTGGTATGGGTGGAAAATTAATCACACAAATCTTAAATGATGCCTGGCAGAATAAGTTGCAGTTTAAGACATTGATACTTGAACCAAATGTTGGTGAATGTGGCGTGCGTAAATGGTTGACTGAGCATTCATATGAAATTAAAGCTGAACAAATTGTGGCAGAAGCTGGTCACACTTACGAGTTAATTAAGGCAGTTAAGTCGCAAATAAAAAGTAATTTGTCTGCGGCGGAATTGTATTTTGGGCCATTCCTATTACGGGAAAAAAATGATATTTTTAAGCAAAAATGGCTCGGACAACTAAAGTATCACCGGTCCTTATTAACTAACCTTAATAAGGCTAAAAATAAAGATTTAGTCCATATCAAGCAAGTTGAACATGAAATAAAAATGATTGAAGGAGTATTAAATGACTAAAGTTGCAGATATCGTGGCAGTTTTACAACAGTATTTTCCTGAGAAAATTGCCAGTAAAGGTGATCCAGTAGGAATTCAGATCGGTTCATTAAATCAAGAAGTTAATTGCGTCATGACTACATTGGATGTGCGCCCGCAAGTAGTTGATGAAGCGATTGCTAACAAAGTTGACTTGATTATCAGTCATCATCCCGTAATGTTTCGTCCCGCACCCAACTTAAATTATGCTAATCCCCAAAATGAAATGTATGCCAAAATTATCGCCAATAACATAACTGTTTATTCTATTCACACTAATTCTGATAAAGCTGAGAATGGTTCAAGCGACTGGCAGGCTGAAGAATTGGGTTTACAAAATGTCGAACCTTTCTGTCTTGATGACGATGGCATCGCGATTGGCCGAAAGGGTAATCTGCCTGAGCCAATGAGCGCTTTTGATTTTGCTTACTATGTCAAAGATAAGATGAAAACTAAAATGGCCCGCTTGATTTGTGCTAATAATGAACAAACAATTTCTAGCGTCAGTTTTATTTGTGGTGATGGTGGCAAATACTGGCACCTGGCGGTAGAAGAGAATATTGATGCCTTTATTACTGGTGATGTTTATTACCATACTGGCCATGATATTATTTCTTCCGGATTGACAGTTGTTGACCCTGGGCACTATACAGAAAAATTATTTAAAGATAGAATGTATGAAAAGTTAATTAAATGGAATGATGTAAATCAGTGGCAAATTAAGCTTAAAAAATCTATTGTTTCCACTAACCCATTTCAGGATTTGTTTTAAAAGGAGATTTTATGGAATACCCAAATTTATTACCGCGATTTTTAAAGTATGTCAAAGTGAATTCACGCTCAGATGAACACTCAGATCGTTTTCCCTCAACTGAACGTGAGGAAAAGTTCCAAAAGGAAGTTGTGCAAAAGGACCTCGAAGAATTAGGTTTATCAGATGTTCATTACAACCAAGACTCCGGTTGTGTTATTGCTGAAATTCCAGCAAATGTTGATTATGATGTCCCAGTTATGGGCTTTTTGGCACACTGTGATACAGCTGATTTTAATGCTGAAAACGTTAAACCTCAAATTCATGAAAACTATGATGGTAAGTCAAAAATTCAACTAGGGGATTCTGAATTTTACTTGGATCCAGCAGTTTTTCCAAACCTTAAAAAATACCGTGGCAAAACCTTAATCACAACTTCGGGTGACACGTTGCTTGGTGGAGACGATAAATGTGGGGTAGCTGAAGTTGTTACTCTGGCTGAATATTTGCTTAACCATCCTGAAATTAAGCACGGAAAAATTCGGTTAGCCTTTACACCAGATGAAGAAATTGGAACCGGTGCACCTCATTTTGACGTCAAAGAATTTGGTACTGATTTTGGTTATACGCTTGATGGTGCCGCACCTGGTAAATTAGATTGGGGAACATTTTCAGCTGCCACATTTACGCTTGATATTCAAGGAGTGAATGTTCATCCATCAGTTGCTAAAAACCAAATGATTAGCGCAATTCAAGTTGCAATTGATTTTCAAAATCAATTGCCTAGTGACGAAGTACCAGAAAAAACAGATAAAAGACAAGGTTTCTATCATCTAACCGACTTCCAAGGAACGGTTGACAATGCTCACTTAGAGTATATTATTCGTGACTTTGAACGTGATGGGCTTGAAAAGCGCAAGAACTTAGTCAAAAAAATCGTAAATGAGATGAATGAAAAATTTGGTAAAGAACGCATCAAGCTGACCATGAGAGATCAATACTACAACATGGCTGACGAATTAGAAAAACACATGGATGTTGTTAACTTGGCGCGTGATGCATATCGTGCTGTAGGTTTGAATCAAATTGACGAAGATCCCATTAGAGGTGGTACAGATGGTTGCCAATTGACATACATGGGTCTTCCTTGTCCAAACTTATTCTCAGGACAGGAAAACATGCATGGTCGTTTTGAATACACTGTACTTGAATCAATGTATCAAGCAGTGGATGTTATGGTAAAAATGGCTGAAATGAATGCTACAAACAATAATTAGTGAAACAAAAATGACATTAAAGTTGCTTTGTTAAAAATCAGCTTAAACATTAAAAAGCTTGTTATACTAAAGAAAAGCGTATTTCTACTATAATTGAAAAATTATGCACATCTAGTATAAAGTAAAAAAATAGCTCATAAAATCATTGCTATAGATGGTTTTATGGGCTTTTTTTCTTTCTCAGGACTAAAAGTGATAAGTCGTGGAACAGTTAAAAATGTCTAAAAATTTACTTGCAGTCTAACCTCTTCCTGCTAAAACAATTAGTAGTGAAGAGGTCAGAATAGTAACAATGAAATATTTATCATAATAAAATAAAAAAGATTGCACAATAAGCGAAACTGCGATAATATTACGGTGTATTAGAAATGTAATACAGCTCAAAAGGATGGTGGACTTGTGGAATTCAAGGATAACATTCCCATTTATTTGCAAATTAAGCAGTACCTTTATCGGCAAATCGTTACGGGAAAATTAAAATCAGGAGAAAAAATACCTTCTGTAAGAGAATTAGCTGTCCAACTAACTGTAAACGTCAACACAGTTCAACGGGCACTGCAACAAATGAATGTAGAAGGTATTTTATATACGAAACGTGGTGAAGGAAACTTCGTTACGGAAGATACCAATTTGCTTGATAAGACCAAGCAGGATTTAATTAATGAAGAACTAGATAAATTTGTTCAAAGCATGCATGCTTTAGGCGTTTCTGATGATCAAATTAGTACTTTTTTAACCGAATATTTAAAAAAGGAGCAATAACTATGAGCATTAGCTTGCACGACAAAAAAGTAAGAAGATTTCGTCTAGTAGATGACTGGCCGCTTTATTTACAGGTCAAACAATACATTGAGTGGCAAATTTATTACGGTAAATTGGCTGCTGGCCAGAAACTACCTGGAAGTCGTAATCTGGCAGCTGAGTTGACGGTTAATTCGCATATCGTTCAGCGGGTGTTAACCGAATTATTGCACGAGCAAATCTTAGTTAACAAGGCTGATGACTATTTTGTAACGGACAATAACGAAAAAATCTCGGAGCTTAAACAAGATTTGCTTAATAATGCAGTAAAGGACTTCATTGGGGGTCTAAATAAGCAAGGCGTTGATAATAATCAAATCAATTCAGCCTTTAGGCGGATTCTAAAGCTAGGAGTTTAAGTAATGGCTAACCTTTTAGAAATTAAAAATCTAAGTTATAAGAAAAATCAGAAAAAAATTTTGCAAGATGTGAATTTAACCTTGCAGTCAGGAAAAATCGTTGCTCTTTTAGGAAAAAACGGTGCAGGGAAGACCACTTTAATGCGGATAATCGCAGGAATTGCCAAAAATTATACTGGTATTGTGACCGTCAGTGATTTTTCAGACCTCACTCAGCGTAAAGCTCATTTATCTTTTAGTGATCGTCTTTCTGGCTTTCGGGAATCAAGCAAAATAAAGCAACTAGGTGAGTTTTACCAGGAGCTTTATGCTGATTTTGATAATAAACAATTTGAGCAACTAGTAAAATTTATGAAATTGGATCCTGATCTTCGCTTAGCGCAAATGTCTAAAGGGATGCGCGAAAAGCTAATCATTGCTTTATCTTTTTCACGTAAGACTGATCTTTACCTTTTGGATGAACCATTCTCTGGTATTGACGCGATGGCGCGTAAGAAGATAATTAAATCTATTATTCTGTGGAAAGATGAGAAGTCAACAATGTTAATCTCCGACCACTTTGTAAATGAAATTGCTTCTATCCTTGATGAGGTCGTTGTTATTAAAGACAAGACAATTTATGCGCATAAGTCTACCGAGAAAATCAGGGAAAGCAATGAAAGTATCGAAGACTTTTACGAAAATATTTATGAAGATGAGGAGGATTAGATGTTTCAGCGGTTATTTTCAGTCTTTTTCAAGAATAAAATGAAGCAAGGCTACATTCTGCTAGCAATCCAAACGATTGCGGCAATAGTTATTTCAATTATTAGTGTAATTGGTTTTAGAAACGGCCATTTTTACTTATACGATAATGGCAATGTTGGCTTTTTCCTCATCTTGATTGGAGTTTTCGCTAGTCTGGCTGTGATTGCTCTGATAGTATTTTTTGGTATTACTTGCTTTAACAACGAAAGCTATAATAGCAACCAAAGCTACCGATTATTGGCGATTAGCGATACTAAATATTTTTTAGCTAATATTTTAAGTTCATTTGTTGCCCTGATCGTGATGAATATTATTAATCTGTTATTTGTCGTCCTTTTTTCCATATTAGCCTTTGTGACAGATCAAGATTTTCGAATAAATACCATCAGTATCTGGCAAGATATTTGTCATGATGCTTTCAAACTAGGGGCCGACTTTTATCTTACGATGTTACAAATAGTAGTTTGGTTGATGCTACTAATATTTGTAACTTATGTCTTAATTAGCTTTTTAAATTTCTCTAGCAAGGCCATTCTTAATTTTTTACCTGGACTTTCAAATCGTCCAGCCTTATTTTTTGTTCGCGGATTACTAATTTTAGTAATTTCTTGGCTAATAATTAAAGTAATGGAACCCATCAATTGGCTCCTTGCTTCCAATGTTCCAGGTTCTTTATTCTACAATGACCCGGACTTGACGGGCTTCTTTTATAGCTCTAGCCTCATTTTTGTGATTATCTTTCTTGTATTCTTATTAGCGGATTTATTTTTATTCAACCGCTATTTTGAGCCAAAAGATTGAGCAAATATCCAATTCAAAAGACCAACTACTGAAATCATGTCAGGGCTGGTCTTTTTCTTAAAGTTATTGCAAATTCTTATTATTTAGTTTAACATGATACTGTATTAGAAAAATAATACAGTAAAAAGAAAAATCTGATGCTTTGAGCTTAATCTTATTATCTTGCAAGGGATTTTTTAAAAAAATTTCTCTCGTGAATGATAAAATACCATCAACGTCTAACCACACTAAACAGTTAAAAAATAGCTTAATGCTTGCCAACACTTTAGACAATAAAGCGGAGGACACCAAAAACCAGTACAATCTTATCTGGTAATTCAAAACAGGAGTAGTACAATGGAAAATCTTTTACAAATCAAGGATTTGACCTACCGGAAAAATCAAAAGTCAATTTTAAAAAATATTAACTTAACCTTGCAACCTGGTAAAATTGTAGCCCTACTAGGTGAAAATGGGGCAGGGAAAACCACCCTGATGCGTATCATCAGCAGCACAGCCAAGAATTACCATGGCAGTGTCTATGTAGCTGGACGTGAAAAAGAAGCCGAAAGAAAGGCACACCTGTCCTTTACTGACGGCCTGACAGGTTTTACTGATTCAACCAGAATTAGTGAAATTGAAAAATTCTACGAAGTGATTTATCAAGATTTTGATCTTGAAGAATTTGACCAGTTACGCCAGTTTATGAGGCTAGATGCAAGTTCACGATTGGCAGAACTATCAAAGGGGATGCGGGAAAAACTAGTTATTGCTTTAACTTTTTCGCGTAAAACTGACCTTTATTTGCTTGATGAGCCTTTTTCTGGCATTGATGCGATGGCCCGCAAAAAAATAATTAGTTCTATTATCTTGTGGAAAGCAGAAAAAGCTACCATTTTGATTTCTGACCACTTTGTTAATGAAATTGCATCACTTTTAGATGAAGTGGTCATTATCAAAGACAAAACAATTTATTGCCACAAGTCTACTGAAGAAATCAGGGCTAAAAACGAAAGTCTCGAAGACTATTATGAAGGTCTTTACGAGAAGGAGGAAGAGTAATGTCAATTTTTTACCGTAGTTTTACTGAGCTGTTCAAGCTAAAAATCAAAAATACTCATCTATGGTTTATTTGCCAGCTAATTGGCTCATTTGCCCTGACCTTCTTTATTTACATTCACGATAAATCTCTTCAGAATGCCAGTTTCATCGCAACGTGGCTGACTAATTTCTTATATTTAACTTTTTTATTTATTGGAATTTATTATTGTATAACCTGTATCACTCATGAAAAAGTCAACCGCAATCAAACTTGGCGTTTAATTCCAATGAGTAGTTCGGGACTATACGCAGACAACATGTTAAGTTCATTTGTTTCCGTAGCATTCTTTTGCGTATTGGAAATCATTAGTAATATAATTTTTCTTTTAATTACAATGCTGGTCGATCGCCAATTTGCCAAAGAAGTTATTAAAAGCTTTCAATATGCTAATGCCGATGTATCTAAGATCGATTTTCAAATTGTTTCTAGTATATTGAGTTTAGTCTTTATCTTAATCTTACTGGGTTTCTTATTTTACTTCATAGTTGATTTCTTAAACTTTAGCAGCCGCTCAATTGCTGATTTTCTTCCCGGTTCTAACGGTCAAGCGTATATCAGAGTTATTATTATCTTGTTGATTATTTTGATTGCTTGGACCATTATTAATACAAATAACTTTATCGCTTCAATTATATTATATCCACTTTCATTTTTGCGCGGGGACCTGTTTTCCGACAATCATACTTTGTCAAACATAATTATTATATTGATCACGTTTAATGTTGTATTAGCTATTATTAATTTATTCTCTTACAACAAATTCTTTGAAGCAAGTGAAAGTAAGTAAAGTTACTAGTAAAACACATTTTATCTTAAGCAAAAAGGGCACTAAGTATCTGCTTAGTGCCCTTTAATTATTAAAATCGTAACTCCTAATGGTTAGCGGCAAGGTAATCATAGAGTTGGTTAATTTCTTCAGGAGTGAACTCACCCTCACCGGTTTTCATTGCATGAATTTTTTCAACCGAAAGGTGACTGGCAAAAGCCAAGTCAGTGTCCGTGATATGATGCTTAATTTGATAATTAATAATTGAACTGGATAATTCTTCTAGTTGCTGATTCATAATAATTCTCCTTTACAGTTTATTTTAGCGAAAAAACCGGTAATTTTAAAGAAAAGTCATATTAAAAACCTTGTACTTTGTTAAAAGGCCAATACCGCAATACCACCTTACCAATTAAGTTCTTACGTTTTACCGGGCCAAAAATATGTGAATCCCTCGAAATATCGCGGTGATCACCCATTACCCAGTAGTAACCTTTCGGTACCTTATAAGTAAAATTATTAGTATAAGTATGGCCAGTGTCATTAGCTGCTTTTTTAAAGCTATTATTTAAATAAGACTCAGGAAGCAATTTCCCGTTAACATACATTTTATCGTTTTTAGACACCAGTTTATCGCCAGGTAAGCCGATAACACGCTTAATATATAGAGCGCCAGGAACATCGTTAGCAGCCTTAGGAGCCAATAAAACGACGACATCATTTCTTTTAGGTGTGAAATTTCTGACGGAAATCAACCGATCATTATCTTCAAAAGTGGGTTGCATTGATGGACCCGAAACCCGATCATTAGACAATACGAAATGGAAAATGAGATAAAAAGCGCCTAAGATAACCGCCATCATAACGACGATATCTAAAATAAATTTGACAAGGCTTTCTTCCTCTTGATCCTGCTTTTTTGTAACATTTTTTGCCATAAAAATTCTCCCTATTTTAGATTAAAAACTTTGAACCCGGTTAAACGGCCAATAACGAAAGACAACTTTACCAACTAAATTACCACGGCTAACGGGACCAAATTTGCGTGAATCTTTTGAGATATCCCGATGATCACCCATAACCCAATAATGGCCACTAGGTACGCGATAGGTAAAATTGTTGGTATAGGTATAGCCCGCAGCATTATCTGCTTTCTTGAATTTGTTATTCAAATAAGGTTCAGGTATTTGTTTACCATTAACATACATTTTATCATTTTTTGCTGTAACCTTATCACCCGGCAATCCAATCACACGCTTAACGTAGAGTGCATGCGGATCATTTGCCTTTTTAGGGGGAATCAAGGCTACAACTTCGTATCTTTTGGGTGTAAAGTGACGAACTGAGATCATTCGCTCGTTATTTTCAAAAGTCGGCTGCATCGAATTGCCAGAAACACGCACGTTAACTAATACAAAGTGAAACAGCAGATAAAAGATTCCGAAAATAACGACTACCATTACGACAAGATCTAAAAGGAATTTCCCTAAACTTTCTTCCTCATCGTCTTTTTTTATATCATTTTCCATCAAATATTCTCCTTTATTCTATTACTCTTTATTATAACTGAAATCATTTCATTTGAATGGTAAAATCATTATAGGTATTTGATATGACAGAATTTTTAGAGAAAATTAAGCACTTAGCAATTGAGATTGACAACCAACAGGTTGATCAGCAAGCTAAAGAAATCATGTGCATCATTCAAACAATTGAAAAAAAGCAAGTTTTAGCTAAAGCACCGAGCTTACTCGGCTTTTATCCTGATAAACTAGAGGAGATAATGACAGAAGTCGGACCGCAAAAAGCAGCGGCACTTAAGATAATTAACCAGCTTTTTAACAGTACAAGGCAGTTTTTATCGATTCACTATGGTTTATGGTCTTTACCGAACTTGGAAACGGCTCAAGCAATCAAAGAGAACTTACATGTAAATTCAGCACTGGAAATAATGGCGGGTAACGCTTATTGGACTCGGGCATTACAACAGGTTGGGGTTCAAACAGTTGCAACAGATTCATTACAGTGGGCGAAGACTTCGCGAACTGGCCAGCAACCGTTTGCTTCTGTGGTTAATCTAAATGCTAGTTCAGCTATTGCCCAGTATTCGGCAGTAGACTTAATTCTTTGTTCTTGGGCGCCCAATTTTAACCGCAGTGATTTAGCAGCAGTTAATGCTTGGCAAAAGTACAATCCCAAAAGTCACTTCTTGTTTATTGGCGAAAAAAATGGTGCCACAAACTCACCAGATTTTTGGCATCATGAAAAATTTCGTCATTCACCAGCTCTTAGACAAATTAAGCAAACTTTTACCAGTTACGATTTTATTGATGAACAAATATTTGAGATAGAACATGAAATTTAAAAAGATTTTTTTATTATTTATTATTTTTTTAGCAATGCTCGGTGTGGGCTCAATGCTATCTAATATTCAATCCGATGAAGCCAATCAATTACTTGAAGCATACGGATTAAGCAATAATACTCGTTATATTAAAATTAAAAATGACCAAAGCATTAGCACTTTTGTGCGTTATTTAGAGCAAAAGTTCCCAAAAAACAAGATCCAGCTTCACCTAGCAAATAACAGAAAAGATAAGCAAACTTTAATTTGGTCTAACAAAGATGTCTTAACTCTGCCAACAGAAGCGGGTCGTTACTTTACTTCTGACGACTTTAAGGGTAGGGTCTCTTTTGGTGTCTTAGGCTTAAATGCCAATATTAAACAGTATAAAACGCAGGGAAACCAGTACATTGTTTTAAACAATAAATATTACACCGTAATTGGGACATTAAAGCATTATCGGCAAATGAAACAGAATGGGTATTACTTAACTACGGGTTCAATGCAGCCGACTGGTCAATTTAAATTGCGCAATTACGTAATTATCATTGATAGTTCGACTAGGGTAATCAGACAGATTGCTGCTCATTATGGTGTAAAGGTTAAAACACCATCATTTGTCAAAAGTCACCAGAGCCATCAATTTTCAGTGATCAAAGAAATTTTATTAATTGTCGTGTTTATTTTGATTGCCGGAATCAGCAATCTTATTTTAGCCTTTTTAGATTGGCAAACTGTTAAGCAAACTCACTTAAGTGGCGGATTACTGCGTAATTGGCTGTTAAACCACGGAATTAGAACCATTTTAACCGAAATTTTACTGGTGTTTGGTGCCTATTTCTTCTTATGCTGGCGGGCTTTCTTCTCAAAGCCGCAGCATCTCTTGTTATTGTTACTAGCTAGCTGGATAATTATTTCCATTATTTATAGTTACGGCATTTTTTATCGCGTACGAAAGGAAAAACTAGATGCTTAAATTACCTAATGAATTTACTGCTAAGTACCGCAAATTATTGGGTCCAAAAGCTGATCAGCTATTTGCTGCAATGAACGATGAAAAACCAAAGAAAGCATTTCGCATTAACGCACTCAAGCAAAAACAAGATATTGGCTACGCGCTAACTAAACCTGTTTTAAGGATTAATAACGCGTATTATGGTCAAGTTAGTGGTTCAGATCCTGAATGGGTAAGTGGGATGGTCTATTCACAAGAGCCAGCTGCAATGTTTCCTGCGCAGATTGCTCAGGTAAAACCCGGAGAGAAAGTGCTTGATCTTTGCGCTGCGCCTGGCGGAAAAAGTACCGCTTTGGCTGAACAGTTAAGAGGTGATGGTCTGCTAGTTGCTAACGATATCTCATCTTCCCGAGCAAAAGTCCTACGTGAAAATCTGGAGCGCTGGGGAGTCACCAATGCATTAATTACTAATGAAAGTCCAGCAAGATTAGCGCAGCACTTTAACAGTTTCTTTGATAAAATTGTCGTTGATGCACCATGTAGTGGGGAAGGGATGTTTCGCAAAAATCCAGATGCCGTTTCTTATTGGTCCCAGAATTATGTCTTAACCTGCCAAAGTCGTCAAAAAGAAATCTTAGCAGCTGCGACAGAAATGTTGCGACCGGGTGGCGAGCTTATTTACTCGACGTGTACTTTTGCGCCTGAAGAAGATGAACAAATTGTATCTTGGCTCGCCCAAACTTATAGCTTTGAGATTTTACCTATCACTTTAAGCAATACTAACTGCGCTGCTGGAAACCCTGATTGGGCTGATCAAAATCCGGCGTTAACTAACACAGTACGTTTCTGGCCTTTTGATGAGCTAGGAGAAGGCCAATTTGTGGCAAGATTGCAAAAGCCTGCCAGCTCAGTAATCACTAAAGCCAAGTCTCAACGACAAAAACGTAAACGTGAAAAAGCCAGTACTAGGCACCTAACTAATCAAGAGGTGGAATTGATTGCACTAGTCTTAAAACCATTCAATCTGCCTTCGGCTTTAAGTGAATGGCCCAAGCGCTGCTTAGTAAGCCACGATCACGTTTTTTTACCAGCTTTAACGACAAACATTGCTCATTTGAAAATTTTAAATAATGGTTTTGAACTAGGTTTGCTCAAGAAAAACCGGTTTGAACCGAGCCATCAATTGGCAATGGTTTTAAGTCAAGTTGAACAAACGCAGGTGCTTGAACTTAGCCAACCAGATTTCGCCGCTTTTTTACATGGAGAAACATTACGTGGCCAAGATAATAAGATGCAGGGCTTTATTTTACTTAGTTACCAGCACTTAATCTTTAGCTTTGGTAAAAATATGAAAGATGGCGTTTTGAAGAATTTTTACCCTAAGGGTTTACGAATTTTGAAGAAAGATTAGAGATTAACATGCTTAAATTAATTGCTACCGATATGGACGGAACATGGTTGACCGATCAAAAAACCTACGATGAAGAACTATTTTTACGTGAATTTGCAATTATGCAGGAGTGCGGAATTAAATTTGTCATTGCTAGCGGTAACCAATATGAAAATATTTATGCCCGTTTTCCTAAAACGGCAGCTAAAATGTACTTTATTGCTGAGAATGGAGCATTGGTAGCCCAGGGCAGGCAGGTTATTCATACCGATTGTATTTCCGATGAGGATCTGCAAGTCATTTTTGAGATTATCGCTAAGTATGCTCATGAAAAGATAACCGTTTCCGGTCTTGCAAGTGCATACGTACGCGCAAGTGACGGACCAGAATATGCTACTGAGTTAAAAAAATATTATGCTAAATTGACAATTGTGCCAAGTTTTACCGATTTGCAAGATCAGATTTTTAAAGTTACGGTCGATGTTCCAGCAAATGAGCGGCCACGAATTATTAGCGAATTGCAAAATAATTATCCTCAGATCGGTTTTGTGTCGGGGTCAGCTACTTCAATTGATATTTCGACCAAGAAAATGAACAAGGCGATTGGGTTAGAATACTTAAGCAAAAAGTATCATATCAATCCCCGCGAAATGGTTGCTTTCGGTGATAGTGGCAATGATGTGGGAATGCTTAAATATGTTGGTCAAAGTTATGTAACTGCTACCGCCTTGCCAATCGCTAAAAGTGCAGCTAACCGCGTAATTGGCTCTAGCAATAGTAGTGCAGTTCAAAAAGAAATTTGGCGGCTTTTAAATGACTAATAATAAGCAAGTCAGTTAAATATACTTTATCTTTTAATCCAAACAAAAATCCTGTTAAATCAAGGTTTACAATACCAAGATTTAACAGGATTTTTCAATACTTATGTTTTTGACTTATTTTTAAAGTAATTGGTCAATTTGCGCTTTTAATGGTAAATCAAAGTACCGCTTAATTTTAGGTAAATCGGTTAAATTGGTTTGACCATAAATCGCCATTAAATAAGCAAGTTGCTTTTGCCATTCTTTAATCAGTTGAAGTAAATTTTCAAAGCCATTGTCTTGAAGCAAGACTTGTAAGAAGGTGTTAGAAATACCAACATATTTTCCACCTAAGCAAAGTCCCTTGAAGACATCTAACGGATTGCGAATTCCCCCTGAAACAATCAAATCAACATCTTCGTTTGCAGCTAGCACCGCAGCAATAACAGTAGGTAAGCCGATATTTTCAAGGTAAGAAAGAGGCTGCGGGTTTCGGGCATTTTCGATTTGTGCAAAATTGGTTCCACCACTACCAGCGATATCGAAGAAGGTGATACCTTCTTTTTTTAAAAGGTGAATTGTTGCTTGATCCAGACCACAACCAACTTCTTTAATAATGATTGGTACAGTTATTTGTTGGCGTAGTTCTTGAAGGTTAGCTAGCCAGTGAAAGTCGCGATCACCTTCCGGCATTGCTATTTCCTGCACGACGTTTAAATGGACTTGCAAGGCATCTGCTTGCAGCTCAGCAATAATTTTTTCAGCATCTCTTACAGAGGTCTTAGCATTTATGTTAGCAAGCAATACACCGTTGGGGTTTTCTTGACGAGCAATGATAAAACTATCCAGCCGATCTGCTTCTTTGACAAGAATGCTAGCCGAGCCTAAAGCAAGCGCAATGTGCGTTTGCTGGGCAATTTTACCTAAAGCTTGGTTAATTGCAAAAGATTTTTTAGAGCCGCCCGTCATTGCATTGATGAAAAATGGGGCACTCACAGTTTTGCCAAACATTTTTGTGCTAATCGCCTGCAAGTTAACATTAGTTTCGGGTAAAGCCGGCCGAACTAAATGCATCTGATCAAAACTATTCGACTTCTCATTCTCATAGAACTTTTGGGCTAAAGCCAAGTGTTCTTCTTTACGCGTAGATCTAATGGACATTTTTTCCTCTTACTCATTTACCGGGCTAACTTGACGGAATGAACGTGAAAATCAAGGGGCATAATCCCGTTTTGACGCCATTCTTCTTCAAGGGCCGCTATGTTGGTTTGCTCATCTGTAATGACGATCCCGCAATCACCGTTACCGGCACCAGAAGTTTTAGCAGCACCACCAAATGATTCAGCAATGTTAATTAATTTGGATAAGCGGGGAATTTCAATCGCAATTCGATTGATAGCAGCAAAGTGTTGCAACAATTTACGGTTTTCGCGGATCTGCTTTTTAATTAGGTCGATATCGTTTCTTTCAAACCCAACAATCATTTTTAAGACACATTTTCGTGAAAGCCTAATAAATTCCCGGTACTTTCCGTTCAGTGCCTCTTTGTTGGCATTAGTTTCATCAACTAAGCGGGAAGTGGAAGCAGGCTTTTGACTCCAACCAATCATTAAATTCATGCCGGTTGGCGGCGTTAACAACTGAATTTTTAGTCCTGGCCATGCTTCATCGACAACTTCAGACAGCGACTTATGTGCTAGTTCTTGTTTTAGCCAACTTTTATCAAAAGTCTGGTAGGCAAGCCAGCCACCATAAACACTGGCAGCAATATCACCAGCCGAACCATTACCCTGAACTGAATAATGAGAGATGGCTGACAATTTATAAACAAGTTCGTTACTGAAGGGTACGTTATAAAAGCGTAAGATTGCTTTTACAGTTGCTACCGTAACTGCCGCGCTGGAGCCCAAGCCATACTTTTTACCATCAGCCGAATCAAGATCCGAATTGATATAAAGATCATAGACCTGCATCTCAATGTGCTTTTCAAGGCAAAATCGTTCAGTAAACGAAATAGCCGCCAAAATATATTCAAAAGGGTTATCACGATTGTCAATAACCATTTCGGCCCCATGCCTAACCCAGTGAATTGAATCTTGTGAATATTGTTTAGAATGGATTAACCCAGTAGATGACTTTGTTTTAGTAATTGAAACCCGGATAAATTGATTAACTGCGACTAAAATTGCGGGACAATCTTGTTCAAGTACCGCATATTCGCCAGCAATATATAACTTTCCGGGCGCTTGTTCTGTTATCAAAAGAATTTAATCTCCTAATCAATTAAATTACATTAATTAGTCCAAATATGATAGACCTGGACCAAAACTTGCATTTACTATCTTAACATTGTCAAATTGCGATACAAACTGATTAGTAATTTCTTTTACATTTTTTAAACGAGTAATAACTTTTACGTTGGGACCAGCATCAATCGTGTAATAACACTCAATCCCAGTTTCACGTAAATGCCTTACCAAGTTAATCGCTGCAATTGTTTGTGGCTCAAAATATGTAAAACCAGGCTGGGCGGTTAAGTTAATTGCGTGCATTTCGTTAGCGTTTAATTCTGCTAGTTGTCCCAGCGCAGTAAAATCATTATTTTGAATGGCCGTTATCATTTGGTCTAGCTCGGTCTGATTTCGCTGTAGCCAAGGCTTAAAGAAGGGGGAACTGGTCGCTTGCTTCATCCCTTCCGTTGATGAAAGTTTCTTAGGTTTCGGATTTAGTTCAATTGCCAAAAGCTGTAAGTCCATCTCGGGCTTTTCGTTTAAGGCGTAGGCGTAAGATGAAGTATCATCTTCACCTTTCTGCCACAAGACAAAGCCACCAAAAACTGACCGACACGCAGAGCCTGAACCCATTCTAGCAAGCCGGGATAATTCTTTGATTTCTATTTCAAAGCCATAATGAGAGCAGAAAGCTCCGGCTAAAGCAGCAAAAGCTGACGAAGACGATGCCAGGCCAGCAGCCGTTGGAACATGATTGGTTGATCTAACGGCTAAATTGCCACTAACACCAAACTTATCCTGCAAAAATTTAAGATAAGTGAAAACACGCTGCGAACTTTGACCGATTTGTTCAATCCCGTTTAAGTAAAAATGATTAAAATCGCTTTCGGTAATTTTAGTATCAGTATAAAAACGATCCAACGTCATAGAAAGGCTTGACATTAAAGGAAGTCGCAAACGTTCGTCTTTTTTCCCCCAATATTTAATTAGTGCAATATTGGCGTGTGCTCGTACAGTTTTTCCCATTAAATCTCCTCAATCCAACTATTAACAGCAATTTTTTGACTATGATCTGCTATTGCTTGCGCTACCGCTTGATTCTTGCAAAGAGCAATTACAATGCCGCCAAGACCGCTGCCTGAAAGCTTAAAGCCGAGCGCTTGGTGCGCAAGTGCAATTTTTTGTAATTGGTCAATTTTAGCCGTTGATAAGCCAAAAGAACACAGAATTTCTTGTGCTTCATTAAAGTAAGTACCAATTTGACCAGCATCATGATTAAGCCAAGACGTCTTAGTCCTATCGGCCAATTTTCCCAGTCGCTTTAACTTATCTGCTGCTTGTGGTGAAGCTTTTATTTGATCATGAACTTGCATAACAGCTTCTTTCGTACTGCCTAATTCTCCCGTATCCATAATTAATAAAGTAGCCCCCAGTTTTGCTTTTAAAACGCTTGGACCATCTTTTTGATTAAAAAAAACGAGGTAGTTGGAATTAACTGTAGCCGCATCTAAACCTGAGGCTTTACCATGATTAATCATTTCCGCATGATTGGTAATAGCCAAAATTTGCTCTTCGGTCAGATTAAGCTTGAAATAGTCGTCCATTGCCCGAGTGGTTGCCAGGGCAACGGTGGCACTAGAACCCAATCCGCGTTCAATTGGAATTTGCCCAGTATATGAGATTTTCAGTTGCTCTGTACTGGCAGCTAACTCCAACATTTTTTTAACAACATATTTTAAGCCGTTATATTCATTTGGAGCCATAAAAAAAGGCCCTTGATAACGCTCAGTGTCCATCCACATCTCGGGGGCCGGTTCAACAGTTGTTTTGATATGAAGCGAATTAATTGGCATTGCTAACGCATCATAGCCATATACAACGGAATGTTCCCCGATTAAAATTACTTTGCCATGGGCCAAATAACTAGATTTCATTTTGCTTAAGATCCTTACTGTTTGTGAAAATTTTTTTACTCCTTATGCTAAAATAAATAGCAAAGGAGAAGAGAACAGATGATCAAGATTTTAGTCGGTCGGCAGACAGATTCTTTACAAGAAAAAGTCCTGCAAGCTGCAGTTGATAACTACCAACGCTTTCCAGAACACGAAACTTTTATTATCGTTCCTAATCATATTAAGTTTACCACAGAAGTCAGAGCAATAAACAGATTAGCCGTTAGCAAGGGCAACGTTGAACAATCGGTTAAAAATTTGCAGGTTTTATCATTTTCGCGACTTGCCTGGTTTTTCCTCAAAGATGCCGAACAGGGTTTGCCAACGCAACTTGATAATGCCGCGGCTGCCATGATTTT
The DNA here is from genome assembly GCF_026536055.1 of Lactobacillus sp. B4015. Classification (NCBI taxonomy): domain Bacteria; kingdom Bacillati; phylum Bacillota; class Bacilli; order Lactobacillales; family Lactobacillaceae; genus Lactobacillus; species Lactobacillus sp. B4015. The sequence goes on along the minus strand of NZ_JAFNOY010000003.1, from coordinate 210,810 downwards.
AGCCAAGATTATTGAGCAAAAACGTGACCAGCTTCATCTTTTTAAAACGGTTAGCGTCAGTCCCGGTTTAGTTAAACAGCTTTATGATACGATTTTGCAGGTTAGGGAAGGGAACCTTGATCTTGATGAAATCGACGAAGATTCTCTTGACTTAGAAACGAAAAATAAGATTGCAGACCTTAAAATCATTTACGAGGCATTTACTAGTACAATTGCTACTAAGTTTTCGACTTCAAATGAGGTACAATTGCAGCTAAATGAGTATCTTGCTGGCGGAATTGATTTAAGCAAGACCGATTTTTATTTTAGTGATTTTTCTCATTTTTCACTGCAGGAATGTCTGACGGTCAAATTGTTAATGATGCATGCTCATAGCGTTACCTTAGCTTTTAAAACCAAAATTGGCGACATTAACCTTGATTTTGCGCAAGGTGATTACGATTATGTAATTCAGAGAACAATTAATCAATTACTGAATTATTTGAAACAGCACGATCTGTCTTATGAAGTAGAAAAAACTCCTATTTCGCCCCAGCCCACTAAGCGGGAATTGCTCAATGAGTTCTGGACGGGTACTGCTTATGATGTGGGTAAACTTGACCAGGTGCAATTAGTTCGAGCAGATAACCGTTATGCCGAAGCCTATTATGTTGCCCATGCAATTTACCAACAAGTGGCCCTAAAAAACTACCGTTACCGCGATTTCTTGGTCTTAGCACCCAATCTACATGAATACGAAACATACCTGATTCCGATTTTACGGCAGAATCATGTCCCATTTTTTGATGACTTACAGCAAGAAATGAAATATCATTCGTTGGTTATTTTAATTGAAAATATTGCTCAGCTTTTGGCACGGCCGTTTCAAACCCAAAATATGCTGGCAATTATGAAAACCCATCTAATTATTCCGGACTGGTACCAAGAAGAATCAGCTTATATTCATGACGTCGATGAGCTGGAAAATTTTGTTTTAGCGCACGGAATTAACCATAATTTATGGAAACGTGATTTTACGGACTATGTTGCTTCTGAAGTGATCAGACTAGACAAAGTTCCTGATGAAGTGGCTAAAATAAGCAAATTAAAAGACTTTTTTGTGAAAAAGTTCGAGCGGTTATTAACTAAACTTAAGCAGGAAGAGGACACGCAAAAAGCGATTACCACTTTCTTTAATTTTTTAACCAATAATAAAGTTAATCAAGTGCTTGAAAAATGGCGCGAAGATGCGCAAACCGCTGGTGACTTGCAGCAAGCACGCCAATCTGAACAAGTATGGGACTTGCTCATTACGTTATTACATGATTACTTACTGATTAATCCGACTGAATTTGATGTAGCCAGTTTTTTCAATGTTTTAACCAACGGCTTTAAAGAGGCTACTTTCTCCCAAATTCCTTCTACTTTGGACGCAGTTAATCTTTCTGAAACAGGTATTGTCCAAGTTAGCGGCTATAAGCAAGTTTTCATCATGGGCGCTACTAGCACTGGTTTGCCAGCAATTCAAACCACCCCAGGTTTTTTAAGCACTGAAAATCTAGAGAATTTAAGTACTGCCTTTGGCGAAGATTCTTATTTGGAAGATCACCAGCAATTAAGCAATCTTGATCAGAACTATCAGTTTGGTATTTGTTTAGCCTTGGCCAGTGACAAGGTTTACCTATCTTATTCGGTGGCCAATTCTGACAACGAAGCAGTTGAGCCTTCAATTTATTATGACCGGCTCAAACGCGCTGGTGCAATCGAATTCCAGCAACGCAATTTACCGGAAAAATTCCAGGACCTTTTAAGTTTCCTGACCAATCCCCAGGCAAGTTTAGGTTACTTGACTTACTTAAAGCAGGCAAATAGCGAAATTGATGTTGATCAATTATTAAAATTAACAGCAGCAAAAATCCCAACTAAGACGGCAATGGTTCTAGAAGCCAGTCAATTTGACAACCAGCCGGAAGATATTGGTGCTGAGTTAGCCCAGGAATTGTACGGCCAGAATTTAAATTCATCCGTTTCACAACTGGAAACTTTTTATGAAAATTCTTACGAATACTTTTTAAATTACGGTTTGCATTTGCATAAACGCTTTGAAAATGAGTTTGATATTATTCAAGCTGGTAATTATTTTCACGAAACTTTCGACCGTTTGGTAAAAGAACTTAACCAAAAGCACTTAGATTTAGCCGATGTTGACGAAACTACTTTAAGTCAATTACTGGCTATTGCTAGAGCGAAAATGATGGCCGAAGCTAAGTATAAGCAGCTTGCCAATGATCCTTTTAACCAATTTTTATTTAAGTGTCTTGATCAAACTACCACCAAGGTTGCTTTTAACTGGCAAAAAGCAGTACAAAAAACGCCTTTACGAGCAAAATACTCTGAACTTAGTTTTGGCTTTGGCGAAAAAGTCCACGGCCTTGACCTGGTTGTTCCTAACTTGGCTGGCAAGCATTATGTTAATTTACGCGGTAAGATGGACCGGGTTGATTTGGCCCAAATTAGTGACAAGAATGAATACTTAGCGCAGGTGATTGATTACAAGTCTTCCGCAAAGAAATTTAATTTGGGCCTCTTTTACCAAGGTATTTCACTACAAATGGTTTCCTATCTCGATGTTTTACTGAAAAACCAACCCTTCTTTACGGGCAAAACACCACTTTATTTGCTTGGTGCATTTTACCAAACAATTACGAGGCAAACTGAGCGGTTAAACGGTAAAGATTTGTACAATAGTCATTTAGAGTTAAAACAAGATAATCTGGATGGCAAAACCAGGTTAAAATACACTGGATTAATTAATTATGACCAAGCACTAGTTCTTGACGCTGACCCTGAGCTTGAAAAAAACAGTACCACCTCGGATTTGTATACCGGTGTTAATAGTAAAAAAGATGGCAGTCTCAGCTTTCGGGGTAATGCTTTTAAAGACGATGAAATTGAGCTTTTGCTGCAATATGATGAAGAGCTCATTAAGGACGCCGCAAGTCAAATTTTATCCGGTGAAATTAAGCTCAATCCATATAAGTATGGCAAAGGTATTAACGCCTTAACTTATTCCGACTACCGTGATATTTTCTTTTTTGACGCAATGCTTAAGGAAAACAAGTATCACCAGGTAGGCAGTTTAAGTAAAAAAGAGTTATTAAGCAAAATTAAAGAGAAACTGGGAGAGGAGGAATAGTCATGGCAGATTTTACTCAAGCCCAAAATAAGGCGATTAGCGATCGCGGACACGATATCTTAGTTTCTGCTTCCGCTGGAAGTGGCAAAACAACTGTTTTAGTGCAGCGTTTGCTGCAAGAAATTCTTGCCGGAACTAGGGTAGACCAACTATTAGTAGTGACGTTTACTAAGGCAGCAGCCCAAGAAATGAAGGGGCGAATTAAACAAGTTTTGCAAACTGAGCTAGCCAAGACGACTGCCAAAACCTATCTCAGGCAGCAGCTTAACGCGGTTGACTCTGCCAATATTTCCACAATTGATGCCTTTTGCCTAGACGTCATTCATCGCTTTTACTACGTCATCGATCTTGATCCAAGCTTTAGCGTCTTGACCGATGAAACGCAAGCCGAATTGATGCGTGAACGAGCACTACACGAAATTGAAAGCGAGTTTTTAGAGGCAAATGACGAGGACTTCATTAGCTTTTATAATAATTTTGCTGGCGACAGGGATGCAGAATCAGCGCAAAATCTTCTTTTAGATTTATACTCTTACGCAATGGCTAAACCTGATTATTCCAGTTGGTTAAAAGGCTTAGCTGCTAAATATGAAGTAGGGGAAAGCGTAATTACAACTAAACTGTGGCAAAAGCAAATTAAACCTTATTTAACAAATACTTTTACTGAGCTCAGCAATAAAATTGAGCAAATTGTTAACGACCCATTGATTGAAACCAGGGAACTAGCGAAGGTTAAGGAAAGCTTTACTATTTTCCACAAATGCTTAAACCGGTATCTTGAAGGATTAGTTAATGACGCTAATTACGACGACCAAAGGCAGTTATTGCGTAGTTGTCTTTTTACCGGAACCTTTCGTAAGTCAAAAAAATGGGATGAGGATCTACTAGCTTTTTACCAAAATTGTTATGACCGCAAAACCGAAGCCGCTGAGCAAGTGTTTACAGCCTTCACTTCTTTTTACGCTACAGATGAGCACGAGCAAATTGAGATCCTAAAACGTGGCCAAAAAATTATGACCGCAGTTGTAAAAGCAGAAAATGCCCTAATCAAACGTTTTGGAGAATTAAAGCGGGCAGAAAATTTGGTCGACTTCAGTGATATGGAACAGTTTGCCTACCAGATCCTAAGTCAAGACACATCTAACGCTGAAATGGCACGCTCCTTTTACCAAAATAAGTTCACTGAAATTTTAGTTGATGAATACCAGGATATTAATCCGTTGCAAGAAAAGATCTTACAACTAATTAAGAAAACCGGTCAAAATAACTTATTTATGGTAGGTGACGTCAAACAATCGATTTACGGTTTTAGGCAAGCCGAACCCACGCTTTTCTTGCATAAATACCAAGAGGCGGCTAAGAAAGAAAATACCGATCAAGAGCGAATTTTGCTTTCCGAAAACTTTCGTTCGACTAATCCCGTTCTCAAAATTGTTAACCAAGTGTTTAAAACCATCTTAACACCCGATTTTGGCGGCATTGACTACCAAAAAGACGGGCAGTTGGTTTTAGGGGCTAAATATTATCCGGCTGCACTTCCCGCTGCATGCGAAATCATTTACCATAACCAAGATGAAAAAGATGGTTCACTAAATGAGGAGCAGGAGCAAGATATTGACTCGGCAGAAATAGCCATGGTTATTAATCGCATCAAGCAATTTCAGAATGAACACTTAGAAGTATATGACCCACAGACAGGTCAAAAGCGGCCTTTTAAATATAGTGATATTGCCATCTTGACCCGTAGCCGGAGTGAGAACCTTGCTATCATGCAGGAATTTGCGAAAAACGATCTGCCGTTAATGGTGACGGATGCCAAAAACTATTTTCAAACAATTGAATTGACCATTGTTATGAATTACTTGCGCATTATTGATAACCCTGATCAAGATATCCCCTTGGTAACTGTTCTGCGCTCACCGCTGTTTAACTTTAGCGAACAAGATTTAGCCCAAATTCGGATTCATAGCAAAAATACTAATTTTTATGATGCTTTGACCTCTTACGTGGCAATTAACGATGGCCTCAGTCAAAAAATAAAGGATTTTTTAAACCAATTAGCTGAATTAAGACAATTTGCTACAAATCACCGGATTTCCGAATTAGTCTGGAGCATTTATGAGCGAACCAATTTGCTAGAAATCATGACGGCATTGCCCAACGGCAAACAGCGTCGGGTCAACTTAGAAGCACTGTATGAACGGGCAAGCTCATATGAAAGTGCCGGTTTTAAGGGACTTTACCAGTTTATTAACTTTATCGAAAGAATGCGCCGCAGCCAAAAAGATCTGGCACAGCCATTACTGGCTAAAGAAGCAGGTAATTCAGTGCGGCTAATGACTGTTCACGGGTCTAAGGGCCTGGAATTTCCCATTGTTTTTTATCTTGGGTTGCAGCACCGGTTTCAATTGCGTGATCTTAGTGGAAATTATATTATTAACGCAGATAATGTCGGATTGACTTTACGCCAAGAGCATTATCGCGCTGATTCACTGCTTAAATCATATGACAATGTTGCCAAGAAAAAACAATTACTCGAAGAAGAGGCTAGAATACTTTACGTTGGTATGACTAGAGCACGGCAGAAGTTAATTTTAGTGACTGACTTAAAGAATTTTCCCAAACTTACCCAGACCTGGAGTCAGCAGCTCAATCATGAGAATAAGTTACCCTTAAGCGATAAGATTGATGCTACCAGCGCAATGAGCTTTATTGGTCCAGCCATTAACTTTACGCATCAGGTAGCTTTGCCGATGAGTGAGATCACCCCGGAACTAGATAAGCAAGAAGATTTACTCTTAATTCACTACCAGGATGAAACAATTGCACGGCCAAAAACCGTACAAGCAAAAACGGCCGCTGCAGAGGATTTCACGCTTTTAAATCAAACAGCCAAAAAGCTCTATGATTTTGCTTATCCGTTTAAAGATGCTAGTCAGACGACCGCTTACCAATCTGTTTCAGAAATTAAAAAGGCCTTTAATGATCCGCTGGACAGTGAACTAGAGAATGCTCATTTGCTCTCATCAACCAATAGGTATTTACAACCGATTGATACTAAGCCTAATTTTTTGTTTGCAACCAAGTTTACCGGAGCCGAAATCGGAACCGCGACACACCTGCTGTTACAATATTATGATTATCACGGCAAGGGTGACGACCAGCAGTTAGATGATGAAATTGCTTCTCTGGTTAAGCAAGATAAACTAAATCCCGCTATTGTACCGGATTTAAATAAAGAACAGATTAACTGGTTTGTTCATAGCGACTTTAGCCATGAATTTTGGCAAAAGCCGGAGAACTTAAAACGTGAAATTGAATTTTCCAGTTTACTTTCGGCAAGTAGCTTATTTGACCATTTTAGTGATCCAAATGCTAAAATTTTAATTCACGGTACAATTGATGGTTACTTCATCCAAAATGATGGCATAATACTATTTGACTATAAAACTGATTATCTCGATCCTAATCATTTGGATTTAGCAATTAATCATCTTAAGCAAAAATACACGGGGCAGTTACGACTTTATGAGCAGGCTTTAAATTCGTTTGCTAACAAAAAGGTAACGCACAAATACCTAGTTTTACTGGCAGCGCAAAAAATCGTCGAAATTAAGTAGAAAAGAAAGGAGGTCGAATTTAATGACATTATTTGCTAAGGAGACATTTGCAGTCGTTGATCTGGAAACAACCGGAACCCAGCGCGAAGAGGACAATCATATCATCCAGTTTGGCTGTGCCATCATCAAAAACATGAAGGTTGTTAAAACCTACTCTTTTATGATTAATCCCCACCGTGACATCCCTTTAGCAATTCAGAACCTTACGCATATTCATAATTCAGATGTAGCTCAGCAAAAGGACTTTTCTTATTATGCTCCAAAGATTATTGCTATCTTAAAGGATGCGGTTTTTGTGGCGCATAATGTAAATTTTGATTTGCCGTTTCTTAATTATGAACTAGTGCAGCATGGCTATGAGGCTTTAACCAATAGAGCAATCGATACAGTTGAACTGGCTAAGATTGCATTTCCGACTTTACCATCATATAAGTTGACAGATCTAACTAATCAGCTAAACATCCCACACCTAAATCCGCATAAAGCTGATTCTGATGCATACGGGACGGCTGTGTTACTGCTTAAGATTATCAACAAATTGGAAACATTGCCGCAAGCCACACTGAATACGTTAAGTTCTCTTGCGCACGGTCTTATTCGAGATACTTCCTGGATTTTTACCACAATTGCAGATGAGTTGCGGCTAACTAAAAGACCACTAGGTAAAAACTACGTGCAGGTCCGCAATATTATTTTGCAAAAACAACAGACTAAAATTCCAGAGCACAGTAATGGCTCAAATGCATCTTTTCCTCTCAGTAATAAAGCCAAGCATCAGCTATTTAAAGGAAAAATCAATTACCGGCAGCCACAAGTTGATTTAATCAACCAAATTAATCAGTTCATCAAGAATCCTGATCAAAGGGCGTTATTGGTTGAAGCACCCAATGGTACTGGTAAAACTTTTTCCTATTTGTTTGCTTATTCCTATCATTTATATACGAGTCGAAAGCTTGTGGTGGCGACGCCAACTAAAGTTTTGCAGGATCAGATTATCACGCAGGAAATTCCCCAATTGCTTAAGGTCACTGACCTTGATTTGACTGCAGAAGTGGTGAAATCAAGTAGTCATTATCTCGATTTAGATGGCTTTTACCAGAGTCTGTACCAGGGAACTCCTAATAAAATGACGCTAGTCTTGCAAATGCGAATCTTGGTGTGGTTAACGGAGACTAAAACGGGAGATCTAGATGAATTACAGCTGACTAACTATAAGGCACCGTTGTTTGTTCAAATAGCTCATCCGGGGGATGCCCGGGTAGGTAGTAGTTTTGCTAAAGTCGATTTTTGGAATTTAGCGCGACAAAAACAAGAAGAAGCCGATATTTTAATTACTAATCACGCCTATTTGGCCAATCATTACAACGACACAATCTGGGGGCAAAATCCTTATTTGGTGATTGATGAAGCTCACCGCTTTGTCGATAACGTAATCAATTCGCGGAATGATTCATTTCAGTTTGAATCACTTTGGGGCGTACTCAATCATTTGCGCAATCTTTTGTTTTATGCCGAAGATAGCGTATTTAACCAGTATGGTAATGATGTTTCAGTCAACTTTTTACTAGAAAAATTAGATCCATCGATATTGGACTTGATTCACGTCATCAATCAGTTACAGAGAATATTATTTGCCCAAAACGAGCAAGCGGTAAATAAAAATATCTTGCCAAATGGTAATCTGCTCTTAAGTTTTGAGGGCACGGATTTATTCGCTAGTGAGAGTCCATTTTTACCGAAACTTGGAGAGTTTCAACGCAAATTAGAAGATGTCCGGCAGCAGACTAATGCCATTTTATTTAAGCTGTATAATGAAACTGATAATTCGGAATTGCAGAGGGATGCTGTTTTAAGTGAGTTAACTGATCAAATTGATCGTCTTGATTTTTATATTACTAAAAGCTACCAGCTATCAGACATTCTTCATACCAAGGAAGTTTTAACTCAGGAAGGATTTTTACTGACTTTAACCAATCTCCAGGATCCGTTAAGTGTTAATCTGAGCTGGATGACATTAGACGCTTCTAGTGAATTAAAACAAATTTACGCTCGTTTTGACCATCTTTGCTTTGTTAGTGCTACTTTGACAAATGATAATGATTTTTCCTTTACAATTAAACAGTTAGCTTTAACTGATTTACATCCGGAAAAATTTATTGGTAGCAGCACATTTAAACTTGATCAGCATTTGCAGGTTTTAGCCGTGAAAGACTTTCCTGCTATCGACACGCCGCAATATGATCAGCAGCTGGCTAACATTCTAGAAAATGACTTGAGTCAGAAAAGCCATATTCTAGTTTTAATGACTAATTTGGATAAAATAAAAGAAGTCTTTAGTGCCATTTTAAATTCGCCTAATCTACGTGACTTTGAAATTTTAGCCCAAGGTGTATCTGGCTCTAATAACCGCATTACCAAAAGGTTTGCAATTGCGCAAAAGGCTATTTTAATCGGAGCAGATAGTTTCTGGGAAGGAATTGATTTTCATGAATGTGGGATTGATTTAGTTATTGCCGCTAAACTACCATTTGAATCCCCCGACCAGCCGGAAGTCCGTTTACGTCAACGCCAATTGCAAAAAAAGGGCATTAATGTTTTCCAAAATGATACGATGCCACGGGCAATTATTCGGTTTAAGCAGGGCATGGGACGCCTAATTCGTGGCGAAAAAGATCATGGTCAGTTCTTAATTTTGGATTCACGGATTTGGAGCAAAGATTATGGTAAAGTATTTTTAAACGCAATACCTGTAACAACAAGAAAAATTTTGATAAAAGATTTACGGAATAAGTTGGATAATTATGATAATTGAAGACGACACAAAACAAACGCTTAAATTTATTGCTTGGCTAATTGCCATTATTGTTGTGCTCTATTTTTCATTACTGCTTATTTTTTATAAAGCAAGCAGTCCCGTACGAAATGAAACACGTGAGCTTAATCAAATAGTCTTGCAAAAATCACCGATTAAAAGAATTGTGCGAAACTATCATTTAGATCGCGGTGTTAATAGTTACTCCGCTAAAGGCATTGCTAAAAACAGCCAAACCTATTACTTCATTTATTTACCCGCCTCGAAGAAAGCCTACCTTTTATCTAGTAAAAAGGGCGTTAGTGAGACAGCAGTTAGAAATAAATATGGAACTAAGTATCCAGATGATAAAATTACTGCGGTTAACTTGGGTTGGTATCGTAACAAAGCGGTTTGGGAAGTAGCGGGTAAAAATAGCTCAGGTGATTACCATTACAAACTCTATGAATTTAAAAACGGAAATTTACTAGGTTAAGTCGCTTATTTAACAAAACTTTGGTATTATTAAGTTGATATGATAAGGAAAGTGGAATAAAAGTTTATGACAAAATTAATTTCAATTAGAGATTGTTCAAAGCATGTTGATGAAGAAGTTCAAATGCATGTTTGGCTGACTGATAAACGGTCAAGTGGAAAAATCGTATTTTTACAGTTACGTGATGGAACTGCATTTTTCCAAGGAATAGTTAGAAAAAATGATGTTACAGATGAAGTTTTTGAAGCAGCAAAATCATTGCACCAAGAAGCTAGCTTTTACATCACAGGAACTGTTCACCAAGATGATCGTTCTCACTTCGGCTATGAAATTCAAATTTCTGATTTAAAGGTTGTCACTAATAATGAAGGCTACCCAATCGGGAATAAAGAACACGGAATTGAATTCTTGCTTGATCACCGGCACTTATGGTTGCGTAGCAGAAGACCATTTGCAATCATGCGCATTAGAAACACCATCTTTAAGGCAACGGTTGATTTCTTTGAAAACGAGGGCTTCGTTAAATTTGATGCTCCAATTTTTATGCATTCAGCTCCTGAAGGTACCACGGAGCTATTCCATACCGAATACTTTGGTGGCGATGCTTATTTATCACAATCTGGTCAGCTTTATGGTGAAGTAGGCGCTGAAGCCTTTGGTAAGATTTTCACTTTCGGTCCTACTTTTAGAGCAGAAGAATCTAAGACAAGACGTCATCTTACTGAATTTTGGATGATGGAACCTGAAATGGCCTGGATGCACCAAGATGAGTCTTTGGATATTCAAGAACGCTTTTTATCATACGTTGTTAAACAAGTCTTGGAAAACTGCGATTACGAATTAGAATTACTCGGCCGTGATAAGGAAAAACTGCGGCCTGCTGCAGAAGGCAACTATACCCGTTTATCTTATGATGATGCGGTTAAAATGCTTCAAGAAGATGGCAGAGATTTCAAGTGGGGCGATGATTTTGGTGCCCCAGACGAAGCATTCATTTCTGAAAAATTTGACCGGCCATTTTTTATTGTTAATTACCCAACGGCAATTAAGCCATTCTACATGAAGAAAAATCCAGATAACCCTAAGGAATATTTATGTGCCGATGTTTTGGCTCCAGAGGGCTATGGCGAAATTATGGGTGGTTCTGAACGTGAAAGTGACTACGACACTCTGAAAGAGCAAATTAAAGAAGCCGGTCTTAAAGAAGAAAATTATGATTGGTATCTTGACTTACGTAAATATGGTAGTGTTCCTCACTCAGGCTTTGGTATGGGCTTTGAGCGTGTAATTGCTTGGATTTGCAAATTAGATCATGTTCGCGAAGCTATTCCATTCCCAAGAATGATTAACCGGGTTAAGCCATAAATTTGCATTAACTAAATAATTAAAAAAGTTGAACTAAAATATTTTAGTTCAACTTTTTTAAAGGAGAGAAAATTATCATGCATTACAATGATTACCGAACTCTTGGATTTACAACTTTTTCCAATGGTTTATTAGCTTATTATCCGCAACTTAAAATTAGTGACTCTGAAATAATCTTAATTATGCAACTTGAATTATTTGCTCAAAAAGGTGAGAATTTTCCCTCTAACGAACAGATCGCTGCTAACACTAATTTTTCTTCAGCCGAAATCGCTGATATTATTCAGCGCCTAATTGAAAAAAATTACTTGGCAATTGACCAAGTCACTGATAAGAAGGGCCGGATTGGCAATCAATTTAATCTGGACCAATTATATATAAAACTCGATGAGTTGTTAGCCAAGAATGTTTTGCCTAATGGTAAAAAAGGAGTAACTGAAAGCAGCTCTTCAACTGTTGATAATAGTCCATTAAACCAGTTAATGCGGCAATTTGAAATTGAATTTGGACGTTATCTTAGTCCAATCGAACGAGAAGAAGTTGCCGCCTGGTTGAAGGTTGATCATTATGATCCGGAAATTATCAAGTTGGCGTTGAGAGAGGCTGTACTGTCGCAAGCATATAGTTTAAAGTATGTTGACCGCGTGCTTCTTAACTGGCAGCGGCACAACCTAAAAACAACAAGTGAAGTGCAAAAATTTTTACAAAGGAACCGGTAAATGCCTGAAAAATTATTAAGTACAGCAGAAGCAAGAAAAGTCTTGCGTGCCATAAACGAGATGTACCCTGATGCAAAAAGTGAATTGATTTGGGATAATAAATTTCATTTACTTTGCGCCGTGTTAATGAGTGCTCAAACGACTGATAAAATGGTTAACAGAATCATGCCGAAATTTATTGCGGATTATCCAGATCCAAGCTCTTTAGCGCAAGCATCAATTACCGATATTGAGCACCATATTTCAAAAATTGGCCTCTATCATTCTAAGGCCAAGCACTTAAAAGAAACCGCCCAAATTTTGGTGGACAAATTTGCTGGTCAGATTCCTGAAGATAAGAAAACGTTAGTGACATTGCCCGGAGTGGGCGAGAAGACTGCAAATGTAGTTTTAGCTGACGGTTTTGGTGTACCGGCTATTGCTGTTGATACACATGTTTCCCGAATCTCAAAAAGATTTCATATCGTACCGCAAAATGCCAAGCCACTGGAAATTGAAAAACGACTAGAAGAAATATTACCAAAAAGCGAGTGGATCCACACTCATCACGCAATGATTTTATTTGGTCGTTATTCTATGACAGCAAGAGATAAAGAAGATCCATATTCATATTTGAAAAAACAATAACACCGCATACAAAAATGCCATAGCTGTAAATTAGCTATGGCATTTTTATTTTTAATTATTAATGATCATGTTCGCCGTCATTAGCCGGATTGTTATTGCCTTCATGATTATCAGCATTTTCGTTTGAATTTGAATGAGAGCTGTCATTATCATGATTATTTGGTTTATTTTCCGGTGAATTATTACCATTATTTGTCTGATCACGATCATGGCCAGCATCATTTTTATTTTCATCAGACTGTGATTCAGTTGGTCTCTTTTTACGGGTAATAGTTCTGTTTTGCTCGTTATAATTACTCTGAGTTGAATTGCTGCCAGTCTGTTCCTCAGAACTATTATAATCACTACTGTCATCAACAATTCCCGCTGGAGCATGCCCACGAACAAACAGTTGCCATTCACCAGTTGAAGAAACAACAGGAGGATTAGAATTTTTAATTATTCTAGCTCTAATGACTGAATCTGGTTTTTGCCAATCAACATTTTCTTTATTGCTCATAAGATAGGACATCATATTTTTATAAAGCAATTGAGCAGATTGCTGGCCAATACCAGAAATAGTTCCATCCTTCAAATTATCATAGCCTGTCCAAACTCCCATTGAATAGCTCTGTGTATAACCTACAAACCAAGAATCTTTAGGTGTTGCGCCATAACCAGGATAACGAGTTAATTCTTGGTTAGAGTATTTAACGGAACCGGTTTTACCGGCGTGGTATAAACCTCTGATTTGCGCATTGGTTCCAGAACCATGCTTGATAACACCCTTTAACATATCAGTGATCATATAAGCGGTAGCTTTACTCATCACCCGAATTCCTTCGGAATCATAGTTTCTTACTAAACCGTCAGGTGTTTCAATTTTGGAAACAAATTGTGGTTTGTGGTAAATCCCCATTGTAGCAAAGGCACCATATGCACCTGCCATTTGTAGGCTCGATGCGTCTGCGCCAATACCTACGGATAGACCTGCAGTCTTTGGCACATTAATATCCATTTGCCGGGCAAACCTAGAAGCACGTCTAATACCGACCTCTTTTAAAGTTTTAACAGCCGGAACATTTCTAGACTGCTCTAATGCGTGCCGCATAGTCATTTGGCCTTCATACTTATTATCCCAATCATAAAGCTGGATACTAGTTCCAGGGTAGTAATATTTACTGTCATCCAGTACTTTAGCAGTTGACCAGTTTAAATATTCAATAGCTGGACCATAATCAAGCACGGGTTTTATTGAAGAACCGGTAGATCGACTAGTTTGAACTGCTCGATCAAGACCTAATTGAACCGTTGACGGAATATGCCGGCCACCAATTATTGCTACAACATGGCCATTACTTGGATCAACTACCGTAGCACCCACCTGCATAGTATCGCTGGTAAATGGTACTTGACCATTATTTGCTAATTCATAAAGCTTTCTTTGGGCTTTTTGATTAATGTTCAATGTAATCTTTAAATTGTCACGGTAGGGGTCAAAGCCCTTATTTTTAACTTCTTGGACTGCTTCCTTGATATAAGGATCATCAATTTTTCGAATATTTGACTGGTTCTTTTGTTGATGTGGCTTTAGGCCCTTTTTGATGCTTTCTTTTCGTGCTTGATTGTACTGGGCTTTAGTAATTTTTTTATTATCAAGCATAGCCTGCAAAACAATGTCACGCCGATATTTGGCATATTTAGGATAAACGTATGGGTTATAAATCGTTGGTCTGTTAGGCATCCCAGCCAACAGTGCAGTTTGTGATAGATCTAATTCGCCAATTTTCTTACCATAATAATAGTTAGCAGCCGTGCCGATACCATAATTACCGTAATTCATGTAAACCTTATTAATATAAAATTCCAGAATTTCATCATGGGTATATTCACGTTGAACCCGCATTGCTAGCCAAGCTTCTTGTGCTTTTCTCCTTAAGGTTCTCTGTGATGCATCAGTGGAGAACACACTAAGTTTAACGAGTTGCTGCGTAATCGTTGAACCACCCGCAGAAATACTTTGACTTTTAGCATTGCTTAACATGGAACCGACAATTCTGATTGGGTCAATTCCTAATTTATCCTTGTAAAAGCGCTTGTCTTCGACAGAGACGATTGCATCTTTTAACAGTTGCATGTCTGGACTATCTTTAGCATAGATTCTTTTTTCTGAACCAAGAGATAATAAAAACTTGCCGTTTGGGGTATAAAAGGCGGTAGAACCACCACTTTCAAGACTAGCCCTACTAATGTTAGGCGCATCCTTAGCATAATATGCAAAAAGACCAACACCGGAAAGCAATAATAGAAAAATAGCCATCAAGAGCAATTTAACTACACGGTGCCACCTTGGTTTAGGTAAATTTTCGCGGTAATCTTTTCGTGATTCGCGTCCATTGTTTGAATTATAATTTCTATTTGCCATTATTCAATTTCCTATCTGCGATAAAATGATCTACAGCTTTTAAATAAGGTAAGGTAGGTTGAAAGCCGCTTTTAATTTCAATTGACCATTTTTCAACTTCTTTTAACGTGACCGAGCTTTTGTCCTTGTCCCACCAAGCCTCAATAATTTTACTTGCTGGCGTAACGAAGTACCTATTTAAAACCGTGAAACCAATAATGGTAAAACAAATTCCTTTTTGTTTCAAGCACTGTTCTAAGTGAATAATCTGGTGCTCATGAAAATTTTTTAACGGAAAATTTGTTTTATTTTTAGTTTCTTTAGCCTCAAAGTCTAAATAATAACCCTGATACACTCCATTATAGTCCGTTGTCGATTCTTGGCGAAAATAAGCTTCTTTAATAACTGCTCGTGATCTTTTCGGGTAATCTACCTTAACAATTTGGATTGGTGTTGGTTTTTTATGTACTACCGCAATCTCTTTAATGCGATAAAATTTATTTGATTCGTTAATCATCTGCTCAAGATTCATTCCCCGATCAGAAAAATTAACATTTTCACGATGCGTGTACTTTTTCCTGATTTTTGGTTCTTCAGCAGCTTTACGATATGCGGCAGAACTACCGCTTGGATATTTGACCATCAATCTCACTCCTGCTAGCATTATAGCAATAAAGGAAAAGTTTTTGAACAAGGAGCTATCTCTTTCAATATGCAACGACTATGGGTTACTGGGTACCGCAATTATGAACTGAACACTTTTGGTGAAAAAGATCCTAAAATAAAAATCATCAAGTTTGTAATAGAAAAACGTTTAACAGAAATGTTAGAGGATGGACAACTCGATTGGGTAATCACCGGGGCAAATCTTGGCGTTGAACAGTGGGCTAGTGAGGTTGCCGTTGAATTAAGGCAAAAATACCCCTTAAGAGTTTCAATGATTATTCCTTATGAGGAATTTGCATCTAGGTGGAACGAAAATAACCAAGCTAAATTTTTAAGCCTCAAAAATCAGGTCGACTTTTTTGCTGCAACTTCAAATAAGCCTTATCAAAGCCCTGTGCAATTAAGGAATTATCAAAATTTTATGTTGATGCATACTGACAGCGCATTAATGGTTTATGATTTAGAAAGTCCTGGCAAACCTAAGTTTGATTATAATTTAATCAAAAAATACCAGGAAGCCAATAATTATCCACTAGAATTAATTGATTTTTATGATCTTCAAGATGCTGCTGAGGAATACCAGTCTGAACAGGAAGGAAATACCTTTGACGAATAATTTCTAAAGCTTTTTCTAAACTTATCTTTTCTGTTTTAAGAACCGGTGCTTTTTGCTAGAATAAATTAGGGAATTATAAAGGAGTTGTCATCATTATGGCAGATTTAAAAGACATTAAACTATCCACGCAGGATATATTAAAAAAACAATTCAGAACCAAGGTTAAAGGCATTGATCCAGACGAAGTTGATGCTTTTTTGGACCAGGTGATTGCCGATTATGATACTTTTGAACAAATTATTGAGGATTTATACGGCCAAATTGGCAAATTACAAGGCCAATTAATGGACGATCAACACAAGCAAAGCGCTGTTCAATTGCAAAAGACTAGGAGAATAACCCCAGTTAATACTGAAGAAACAGTAAAGACATACACTCCTAGCCAAGGCCGCGACAACACATTCAGCTCACTAAACAGTGATTCACAAACTGAAAGTTCAACGAACATGGCAATAATTCAACGCATTTCAACTCTGGAACGCAAAGTCTATAATCTAGAACAACGAGTTTATGGGTTACAAAAGGACTAAGCTCTGGTATAATTTTTAATGGTGCAAATTTTGAGCAGTCGCGGTTTGGTCTATTATTGACTGAGCTGAGGAAAGTCCACGCACGCACAGGCTGCGAAGCTTGTAGTGTTCGTATTTAGCCCAATAAGCTAAAGAATTGGTTACAATTACGGCGAAAAAAGTGCTAAGTCATTTTTGATATGCATGATTATTCTGAAAAGTGCCACAGTGACGAAGCTTGAGCGGAAACGCTCTTGGTGGAACGAGGTAAACCCTGCGAGCGTGCAACCCAAATTTGGTGGGGGCGTCTCAACCTAGGGAATTGAACTAAAGGTTGGATTGCTATTAATAGCAAAGATAGATGGCTGCTAAAGGTAATTTTGCCAAAATTACTGGAACAGAACGTGGCTTATAAAAATTTGCACTGGCAGCGTTGAGCTTTTCAAAGGGCTCAACGCTTTTTTTAAAGAATGAAAGAAGTAATAATGAAGCAATATCAACTATATACGACAATGGGAGCAGGCTTTGAGAGCGTTGTTGCCAAAGAATTACAATCGTTAGGTTACCAAACACAGACAGAAAACGGTCGGGTCTTTTTTAAAGGCGATCAGGCAGATATTGTTAAAACCAATCTCTGGCTTAGAACTGCTGATCGGGTAAAAATTTTACTTAAAGAATTCCGAGCATTAGATTTCGATACTCTTTACAATCAAGTATATGATATTGATTGGGCAGAACTTTTACCTGTTGATGCCAAATTCCCAGTTCAGGGAAGGGCAGTTCGATCTAAATTACATTCAGAACCAGGCATACAGTCAATTGTCAAAAAAGCAATTGTCAATAAGATGTCAGATCAATACCATCGCCGTGGATTTTTACCGGAAAGTGGTAATGAGTATCCGCTAGATATTCATATTTATAAAGATGTTGCGCGAATTTCTCTTGACACTACCGGTGCCAGTTTATTTAAACGGGGATACCGAATTGAGCATGGTGGTGCACCGCTAAAAGAAAATTTTGGTGCTTCCTTAATTAAACTGACACCTTATGATGGTAGTCATCCGTTAATTGATCCAATGACTGGTTCCGGAACTTTGGCAATTGAAGCCGCATTAATTGGCAGAAATATTGCGCCAGGTTCTTGGCGTAAATTTGCTTTTGATGGCTTTGATTGGTTTGATCAATCTTTGCATGAGGAAGCTGTAGAAGAAGCGCGCACGCAAGTAAAACCACTTGAGCAACCAATTTGGGCTTGTGATATTGATCAGTCAATTTTAGAAATTGCTAAATTAAATGCCAATAATGCTGGCGTTTTGCAAGACATTTATTTTAAACAGGTCGCTGTAAAAGATTTTGCTACTGATTTGAAAAATGGTGTGATTATTGCAAATCCACCTTATGGTAAGCGATTAAAAGAAAAGAAATCCGCTGAAGAGTTATACCAGCAGATGGGCGAGGCCTTGCTCAAATATGATGACTTTAGTCAATATTATTTAGTCGGTGATCCCCTTTTTGAAGAATTTTTTGGTAAAAAAGCGACCAAAAAAAGGAAGCTGTTTAACGGCAATTTGCGGGTTGATTTCTATCAATATTGGGCAAAGAAAAAATGATTACTGACAAGCTAAACACTGAATTTTGGATTATTACTGACACTCATTTGATTGCAGATTGTATCCATGATGATAAAACGGCCTTTCAAGAAATTCAAAAAACCAGTCAAGGTAAAGACCTGGCCTACCAAGAAATAGCGCTTAGTGCCTTTTGCCAATTGGTTAATGATAAAAAGCCAGCCGCAATCATTGTGACGGGTGACGTCACTTTTAACGGTGAATTATTGTCAGCCAAAAAATTCCAAGAAATATTCAGTGCTTTAACTGCAACGAAATTACTTGTCATTCCGGGCAATCATGATATTTATGATGGATGGGCACGGATTTTCAAAGAAGAACAGCAGCTTTATACCGAGCAGATTAGTCCAACCGATTGGAAAAGGATTTTTAGTTCATCTTATGAATGTGCTCTCAGTCAAGACCATTATTCTCTTGGCTATAGTGTCCAGCTTAATCCGCAATACTTATTGTTACTTTTAGATTCCAATATTTACGGCAAGCGTGAAGCAATCGGTGCTCCTCCGACCGAAGGACAAATTAGCGAAGAGCAAATTGTTTGGTTAGAAAAACAGCTAACTTATGCAAAAAAGCATCATTTGCGACCGCTACTTTTTATGCATCACAATCTTTATGTTCATAATCCAGCAGTTAATCGTGGCTTTGTGTTAAATAATGCACCTTTACTGCGACAACTATGTAAAGATTATGACATTAAAGCAGCCTTTTCTGGGCATATTCATGCACAAAATATCGTTGGTCCGCAAGACAGAACACCAACGACTGAAATCGTAACTTCAAGCTTTTGCTCTTACGACCAAGCATATGGCATTGTTAAGCTGGACCCAACTTCTTTAACTTATCAGCGACAGACATTTGAAATGACGCCGTATTTAAGCGCTAAACAGCGCCAGAATCCGTTACTAACTAATTTTCACCAATATTTAAAAAATATTCAGCTACGTAATCTCAGTACGAATTCAAAGCAGAAAGATTCTTTGGCTAATCAAAAATCATCTAGACTGAACAAAATAAATCAATTGTTTATTGAAATGAATTATAACTACTTTACCGGACACAACCATCTTAGTGAAAAGCAGCTACATGATTTATATGCTTCGCCTGAATTTAAAGCATTGGTGGCTGATCATCCCCGTTTTAGTAAATATTTAAAAACTCTTTATGATACGACCGATCACAGTAATCTATCTGTCACACTTAATTATTAATTGAGAAGGTTTTATGAAAAAAAAGCATTTTATGATCTTAGGTAGAGTAGGCTTAATTTATTACAGTTGGCTATTAGTGGTGCTTTTTCTCTGCTTAATTTTCGCTTATGAGAGTACAAAAGCTATTAATTGGCCCGCAATTATCGCAGGAATACTTTTCTTTTTACTGGTGTTATACACCTACTTCAATTCTTATTGGCAAAATAATTGCTTAAAGTTACCATTTAAGCGAAAAATTAATGAAAACAAGCAACCTCAACTGATTAGCCGTTTCAACTGGTTAACAATTTATCAAGTTAAGGTAACTGAATTAGAAAAATACCTATTATTGCGCATCGAAAAACAAAATTAAACAACAATTATTTATTAGTGTCGATTAATTCTATATTGAAACTAAAATTTGTCACCAGATATCTATTAAAAAGTATTTATGGGGAAAAATTTGGTATAATTGAACCTGATTAATAAAAAGGTGGGACCTAAATTCTAATATGAAAAGGCAAATAACTAAAATGACAATATAAAATTATTCATTAACTAAATTAAATAGAAAGAGGCATGCGCAATGAAAACAGATATTCAAATTGCACAAGAAGCTCACGCATTACCTATCAAAGAAATTGCAGCAAAAGTTGGTTTAAGCGAAAATGACCTTGAACCTTACGGTTTTGATAAGGCCAAAATCAATTGGCAAGCTATTAACAAGACAATGGCTAACGGTCATTTGGGCAAGCTGATTTTAGTGACATCTATTTCCCCAACACCAGCAGGTGAGGGCAAATCCACCATGACTATTGGTCTGGGGGACGCTATCAATAATCAATTGCATCAAAAAACTATGATTGCTTTGCGCGAGCCCTCAATGGGACCTGTATTTGGACTTAAAGGCGGCGCTACTGGCGGAGGCCAAGCGCAAGTAATTCCAATGGAAGATATCAATTTACATTTTACAGGTGACATGCATGCACTGACTGCCGCTATTGATACTTTAGCAGCTTTGGTTGATAACTATATTTACCAGGGTAATGAAATCGGACTTGATCCAAATCGAATTGTGCTAAAGCGCGGAATTGATGTTAACGACCGCAGTTTGCGCAATATTACTGTTGGCCAAGGATCAAAGTTTAACGGTGTTGAACACCAATCAAGCTTTGCAATTACAGTAGCAAATGAATTAATGGCTATTTTATGTTTAGCCACTGATATTGATGATCTTAAAAAACGAATTGGCTTAATGTTAGTTGGCTACACTAAAGATGATCAACCAGTTTTCGTTAAGGACTTGAAATTCGAAGGCGCGATTGCAGCATTATTATCAAATGCTTTGAAGCCTAACTTAGTTCAAACAATTGAACACACACCAGCCTTAGTTCATGGTGGTCCTTTTGCCAATATTGCTCACGGTGCCAATACAGTTATGGCTACCAACTTAGCATTGCATCTTAGTGATTACACGTTGACAGAAGCCGGTTTTGGTAGCGATTTAGGCGGTCAAAAATTTATGGATTTTGTCTCTAAGCACTTAGAACGAAAGCTTGATGCGAGTGTAGTAGTCGCTACTGTCCGTGCCTTGAAGTATCAAGCTGAAGGTACAACTGATCATTTAGATGAAGAAAATCTTGCTGCTTTACGTACTGGATTTAAAAATCTTGAACAGCATATGAATAATATGCGCAATTATCATGTACCTGTAATTGTTTTGATCAACCACTTCACCACCGATACACCAGCGGAATTAGCTTTGCTGCAGAAACTGGTCAAAGAGCAGGGAATTGATGCAATTGTCGTTGATTACCATGAGCAAGGTTCAAAGGGTGGCGTTGAGGCTGCCAAAGCAGTAGTCGATCTTGCTAATTCTGGTCAAGCTCAGTTAGAAACAACATACAGCGAAAGTGATCCGGTTAAGACTAAGATTGAGAAAGTCGCTAAAAAGATCTATCACGCTAAAAACGTTGAATATAGCGATAAGGCCGAAAAAGATATTCAAGAACTAGAGAAAATTGGTAAAGATAAATTACCTGTTATTATTGCCAAAACGCAATATTCATTTACTGACAATCAAAAGCTTTTAGGTGCACCAACTGATTTCACCTTGCATGTTAAGGGTGCAAGTTTAAAGAACGGTGCTGGGTTCATTGTAATTACGACTGGTCATGTTTTAGACATGCCGGGTTTACCAAAACATCCCGCTGCTCTTGATATTGACGTTGATAATAACGGAAAAATAAGTGGTTTATTCTAAAAATATTTATGCAATTTTTATACTTAATTATTCCTATAATTGTTGTTTGTTTAGATCAAGGCTTAAAATTTTTCATTGCCAATAACTATGCCCTTGGAGAGGTTCACCAGATTATTCCGGGTATCTTATCTTTTAATTATCTTCAAAATGAGGGTGCCGCTTGGAATATTTTGCCTGGACAAATGTGGCTATTTTACATTATTAGTGTAGTAGCTATTTTGGTTTGTCTCTATTACCTTTTTAGACACCAAAAGCAGGGTAAGCTTTTTGATGTTGGTATTAGCATGGTTTTAGGGGGTATTCTCGGTAACTTGATTGATCGGATCCATTTAAAATATGTGATCGATATGATCCAAGTTGATTTTATTCATTTTAATATTTTTAACGTGGCTGATTCTGCAATTACTATCGGAATTATCCTAGTATTTATCTACCTAATCTTTTTCGATGAAAGTGATGAAGAACATGACTGAAAATTATCTTTTACAGGTAAAAAATGAGAACACGAGGCTGGATAAATTTATTGCAGAGAAAATCAGTTCTTTATCACGTACACGAATTAAAGAACTGATTAAGGAAAAGCACGTTTTGGTTAATGACAAAAAAGAGAAAACTTCTTATCAGGTTCATGAGGGCGATGAAATCAAAGTCACTGTTCCAGCACTGAAGCCACTTTCTGTTGAACCAGAAAATATTCCACTTGCAATTGTCTATGAAGATGATGACGTAATTGTGGTTAATAAGCCTCAAGGAATGGTCGTTCACCCTTCAGTAGGTCATCCCGACCATACACTAGTCAACGCGCTTTTATATCATACCAAGGATTTAGCAGCTAGCCCCGAGGGTTTTCGTCCGGGGATTGTTCACCGCATTGATAAGGATACTTCTGGCTTGTTAATGATTGCTAAAAATGCCAATGCACGTACAAGTTTGGAGCAACAATTGGCAAATAAAAGTAATAAACGCCTATATCTTGCAATTGTTCATGGTAATTTTACCGAAGATTCCGGTCTAATTGATGCCCCGATTGGGCGAGACCATTATAACCGTAAGAAAATGGCAGTAGTTGAAAACGGCAAAGACGCTATAACCCATTTCAAGGTTTTAGAACAGTTTAAAGGCTACAGCTTAATTCAATGTCAGCTTGAAACAGGTCGAACGCATCAAATTAGAGTCCATTTAGCTTACATTGGGCATCCCGTCGCTGGCGATCCATTGTACGGACCACAGCACACGTTGAAGGGGCACGGGCAATTTTTACATGCACAGGTTTTAGGCTTTACGCAACCGGTATCGCAAAAATGGCTTGAATTTTCGATTGATCCACCACAAATTTTTGAACAGCGATTATCCGAACTAAGAGAAACTAAGTGATGATATGAAAAGATATTTGATTCTCGAAGACGGTAGTTCATTTCTAGGAGAGGGGTTAGGCTCATCAATTATTTCAACCGGTGAATTAGCAATTCAAACCGGTAATTTTGGTTATCAAGAAGTTCTAACTGATCCTACAAATGCGGGTAGAATTTTAGTTTTTACTGCACCAATGATTGGTGGTAACGGAATTAATGCTATTGATTATGAAAGCATTAATCCAACCGTTAAAGGAATTATTGCCAATGATGTTGCGCGGAATATTTCTGATAGTGAGAATTTCCAGGATTTAGATTCTTTTTTAAAAGAAAAAAATATTCCTGCTATTTATAACATCGATACCCGAGCTTTGGTGCACCGGCTTAATAAAGAGAAAACGATTAAGGCTTCCATCATGGATACTAATGATGAGCATGCTTTTGATCAGATTAAGGCTCTTGTTTTACCAAAGAATCGGTCCGCAAATGTGTCAACGAAGAATGCCTATGCAGTTCCAAATGTCGGCAAAACAGTGGCCGTTATTGATCTTGGGCTCAAACACTCGATGCTGCGAGAATTATCTCTTAGAAAAATTAACGCCACCGTTTTACCGTATGATGTTTCCGTCCCGGATATTAAAAATCTTCGTCCTGAAGGAATCATTATTTCTGGTGGCCCCGGCAAAGTTGAAGAAGTTGCCGCTAATCTCAAACCTATCTTTGATAACTTTTTTGGCAATTATCCCATATGGGGCATTGGACTAGGCTTTTTGGCTCTTAGTTCATATTTAAACTTTGAATTAATAAAATTGCCAGAGGCATTTAACGGGACCAATTATCCGGTTATTGAGCAGAATTCCAATCGTATTTGGCAGACGGCCATGAATATTGACCAGCTTGTTTTACCTAACAGTGTCCAAATGGAAATGGAGCAAGAATATTATGACTTGCACAGTGAACTTTTGGCTGGTTTCAGTAATAAAAAAAGCAAAGTAATTGCAACAGCTTTTAATGCTGAAGGGGCACCAGGAAGCTTAGATGCACTCGAAATTTTCGATGATTTTGTAAAGATGATGGTGTAATTATGCCTTTAGAAAACGACTTAAATAAAGTATTAATTATCGGTTCTGGGCCAACTTTGATCGGTAATGTTTCGGAAACGGATATCTTAATTACAGATGCGATTAAGGCTCTTTTAGAGGAAGATATTCAGGTTGTCTTGGTTAATCCTAACCCCGCAACCGTCTCAACTGACAAAAGACCACACGTAACTGTATATTTAGAGCCAATGTCATTAGACTTTCTAAAGAGAATAATTCGCATGGAAGAGCCTAATGCAGTTATTTCTGCTTATGGCTCAACGATGGGAATCAAAGTTACACGTGATTTAGTTAAAGACGGTATTCTGGGAAAAATGAGAATTCGCTTACTTACTATTAACGAGCAAGCTCTCATGATTAACAACCAGCAAAAGATGACATCATTTCTTGAACAAAATCAGATTGATGTTAACCAATATTGGAAATTAACTGACTTTGACTCAACGCATTTAGAAAAACAGTTGACAGAACGAATCGTTTTTCCAGCAATGCTTATTAAAGAAGAGCAGTTTTTCCATAACAAGCAACTTGTTTTTGACAATGCGCAAGATGTGGTTGATTACCTCAAAAATGA
Organism: Lactobacillus sp. B4015; assembly: GCF_026536055.1. Lineage (NCBI taxonomy): Bacteria > Bacillati > Bacillota > Bacilli > Lactobacillales > Lactobacillaceae > Lactobacillus > Lactobacillus sp. B4015. The sequence continues at coordinate 185,739 of NZ_JAFNOY010000003.1, read as the reverse complement.
ACGACAAAATGATGATTTTTCTTATAATCAATACCGCTTAACTGAGGACTTGTCTTCATGGGAAGAAGTAATCCTTAATATCATTCGCGATAGTGACGGAAACGTTCTTTTTACCAGTTTAGCCGACACGATTGAATCAGTAGCGATTGATTCAGGTGACTCAGCGGCAGTTATGCCAGCTTTGACCCTAAATAATGATCAGGTCCAAAAACTACGAGCAATTGCGAAAAAAATTGCTGAAGGACTCAAAATAGTCGGTATCTTAAATATTCACTTTGCTGTCAAGCACCACGGAACAAAATTTACCGTTAAAGTACTAACAATTAAGCCGCGACTTACAAGAAGTGCAATCTGGTCGCAGAGAATTGGGCTTTACAGCATGGGCTACATTGTATGCAAAGTTGCCATTGGCTATCGCCTTAACGAGATCTTTGACCCAATGTCTGGTCTAAATGCGGCAATCGAGCCTGCTCAAGATAAGGTTGCGATTAGAATGCCATTTTGGTCATTAACCCAATCTGGTAGTAATCATTATGCCTTAGGTAATAAAATGCAGGCCAGTGGGGAAGCGATCGGCATTGGTCAAAATTTTGAATCTGCTTTTCTAAAAGGACTAGCTTCAACAGTCAATGTCAAAACGGCAATTAAAGTTTTTCATGATGAAACCACGAAAGATAGAGAACAAATTATTTACGATTTAGTTCATCCAGACGAGCTTCATCTAGTTAAGCTTTTAGCAGCAATTGCTGTCGGCTTTTCTTATCAGGATTTACAAAAGATTATTAACATTCATCCAATTTATTACCAAAAATTTGAACATATTGTCAAAATTGGTCAGTCTTTGGCTGCAGGGAAACTCACAGATGAATTGTTACTTGAAGCAAAAAAACGGGGCTTTCGCAACGTACTAATTTCTGATTTAACTGGCATTCCAATTACGGCTTTAAAAAAGCGAATCGCAAAATTACATCTTAAACCTTCATATTTACAAATTGATGGGTCGGCTGGCCTACATGAGCCTCTGGTTCATGCTTACTACAGTGCTTTTGGGGTTCAAGATGAATCTGCTCGTTTAACTGCGCAAAAAAAGGTTTTAGTTATTGGTATGTTGCCATCTCAGGTTTCCGTAACCAGCGAATTTGACTACATGATTAGCCATGCAATTTATACTTTACATAATAATAATTATGCCACTGTATTGATTTCTAATAATGATGAATCCGTTGCAACACGTTTCAAAAAAGCCGATAAAATTTACTTCGAACCAATTACCGTTGAAAGTATTATTCATGTAGCTGAAAAAGAACAAATTAAAGACGTTTTGCTGCAATTTTCTGGTAAAGAGATTAATTCTTTAAGTAAAAGACTAATTGAAAATGGTTTAAACGTTTTGGGAACAGGGGATCTTAACCCTAAGAAACGAATCAGGCAAGTTCTTGAGTTACCGATGAAGACTCTTAAACAAAATCAATTAGTTACTACCGTGGATCGACTGCAGGCTAAAGAATTCATTCATGATAATGGCTTTCCAATCTTAATTGGTGGGTTTAATGATCAGGGCGTTAAGCAAAAATCTGCGGTTGTCTATGATATGCCAGCTTTACTCAAGTACTTAGAGGAAAACTTATTAGCCAAAATTACGTTATCTCATTTCATCGAAGGCAATAAATACGAGATTACTGCTATTTCTGATGGAAAAAATGTAACTGTCCCGGGAATAATTGAACACTTAGAGCAAACAGGCTCTCATGCTTCTGATTCAATTGCCGTCTTTAAACCGCAAAATTTATCAGACAGTGGTAGAAAGAGACTAACTTATTATGCAATTGAACTGATTAAAAAAGTCAAAATGCGGGGAATCTTTACCTTACACTTTTTAACCGTTAATCATGATATTTATCTCTTACAAATTAAGCCTTATGCTGGCCATAATGTGGCATTTTTATCGCAGGCTTTAGGTAAAGACATTACGCAATGTGCCACTGAAGTTCTAAGCGGCCAAAATTTAAGTGATTTAGGCTATCCAAATGGGCTTTGGCCATCTAATGATTTTATTTACGTTAAAATGCCCGTATTTTCTTACATCAATTATAATAGCGATAATACCTTTGATTCTAAAATGAAATCTTCGGGTTCTGTTATGGGACGAGATACTGAATTAGCTAAGGCTCTGTTTAAGGGCTACGAAGCAAGTGGTCTGCGTATCCCAAGCTATGGAACAATTTTTATTTCTGTTCGTGATGAAGATAAAACGAAAATGACCGAACTAGCGCAACGATTTTATCGCTTAGGTTTCAAAATCGTTGCCACTGAGGGAACAGCTAATAATTTTGCTGAAGCTGGCATTACAACAGGACTCGTTACTAAGGTACATTCTGATCCAAATAATTTGTTAGCTAAGATACGCCAGCATAAGATTGTTATGGTAATCAATATCACGGATTTATCTGATACTGCTAGCGAAGACGCAATTCGGATTAGAGATGAAGCACTAAATATTCACGTACCGGTTTTCTCGAGTATCGAAACTACCGAATTGATTTTAAAAGTTTTAGAATCTCTTTCTTTAACTACACAACCAATTTAACAATTAAATATTTTTACAACAGAAAAGTGATGACAAATTGTCATCACTTTTTTAGTCTATTCTTTTGGCCAAAACACGTTCTTTTTCAGGCGTAACTTCAATTGAATTCTGTCCTGTGTAAATGACAAAGCCAGGTCTTGCACCGTTTGGTTTCTTTACGCGCTTATCTTGCACGTAATCTACTTGAACATGCGCAGAATTTTTGGCTTTCGAAAAGTAAGCTGCTATTTCTGCCGCTTCTAAAATATCATCATCAGACGGATTAGCATCTTGTAAGATAACATGAGAACCAGGGATATTTTTTACATGAAACCAAATATCGGTTTTATTAGCCTTTTTTAAAGTTAGCCAGTCATTCTGATAATTATTTTTTCCTACCAAAACGGTTTTACCCGATGATAACCTGAATTTGTTCAAATTATGTTCAGTTACCTTCTTTTTCCGTTTTTGCTTTTGTGGTCGCTTAAGGTAACCCTGATTTATTAATTCATCAGTTATTTGATCAATGTCTTCTGGTTCAGCATTATCAATAGCAGTTTGAATTGAGTCAAAATAACGTAAGTTGTCATTAGCAATCTCAATTTGTTCTTTAACATGCTTAATTGAATCACGCAATTTTTTGTAGCGTGTGAAATATTTCTGCCCATTTCGAGCAGGCGAGAGGGCAGCGTCAAGTTTAATCTCAATTGGCCGATTATTATCATAATAATTAGGCAACGAAATTTTGGTCATACCTGGTTTGACCTGCGCCAAATTAGCGTTTAATATTTCACCGCGAATGCGATATCCTTCAGAGTTTTCAGCTTGCTCTAGCTGCTTCTTGAGTTTAACAATTTTTTTAGTCAGCTTTTTTTGTTCGTTTTTAACCAAACGTTCAATTTTGCTAGATTTTTGTTTTACCCAGTCATGATTTGCTTGGTAAAGATAAAACTCATCTAAGGCATGATTTAAATCAGGATCAGAACTTTCCTTAACTAAATCCAAATGGTAGGGAAGGTAAGGAAAAATTTTACGTTTATTTCTAGGTGTTAATAGTACAAAAGCACCTTTTTTATCAAATTGATTTATAAAAGTCCTAAATGAAGAATAAGAAAAGTCATCCTCAAGATAACCTATTAACTCGGAGCGATCATCACGATCAAGACCATTTATCTGACCAGCAAATTCGCTAGGATCATTTGCAGCAGCTTTTTGCTTGAATTCTTGCTCGCTCAAATCAAAACCATTAATTCCTGGGTTAAGAGGAGGGAGCTCATACTTAGCTTTCGGTAAAAGAATACGCGCCCGATTTTCATCAGGGTTAATCCGCTTCAGTAAATCAATGATATGACCATTGCTATTATCGTAAAGAATAACATTACTATGCCGGCCCATTAATTCAACTGATAAAACTAGCTGAACCTGATCGCCCAATTCGTTACGATTACTAAAGCGAAAATTAACTATGCGGTCTACACCTACTTGTTCAATCTCCTGTAATATTGAACCCTCTAAATACTTTCTAAGTACCATCACAAAGGTCGGAGCCTTATCTGGGTTCGCAATTGCTTTCTTAGTTAAATAAAACCGCGGATATTGCGCATTAGCAGAAATAAGTAACTGATAATTTTTACGTTCATTTCTAAATGTTAAAACCAGGTCTTGTTCAAACGGCTGATATATTTTTGAAAGACGACCGTTAACGAGAGTTGGCTTAATACTGTTTAATAGGCTATGAATGAATAATCCATCGAATGCCATAATATCACCTCAAAATACGATATCTATTATACCAATTATTTTGGCATAAGTATAAAAGAAGAATAAGAATAATCAATCTTAAAATAAGTTACTTTTGTTCATATATTAACTTTTAGACACTTTTGCAAATAAATCATTGCAAAAAGTCGATATACTGGTAATATAGATTTATGATTATTGCTATGAAATATCATAAGTTAAAAATAATATAGTTTGTTTCACAGCAAAAATTATTTTGTGTCCGTGGTGATGTTTCACGGATTTTTAAAGGTAAAAGCCGCGTCTTCTTATGGTGACCGGCTTTTCTAGGAATAGTTTTCACTTATAAAATATTTTTATTGTTTACTTTAACAAAGAAAAGGTAGTTAGATGGATATTTTATCTTTTAGTACAATAGCGGGAAATATCAAAAAAGAGATTAGCAAAAGGTGTGGATTAAACCTCTCACAAACACGAATTTTGCTATATTTTGATCAAAATAATAATATGGCTTTAAAAATGGGGGATTTAGCCGTTAATTTGCAAATCTCACTCTCAACTTTGAGTAGACAGCTACAGCAGAAAAAAACATTAAGTTTTGTTACCATCACACGTTCAGAAAATGATTCTAGCAAGACCGTTGTTTTAAACGAAAATGGGCTGCAAAAAATTATTGAGCTAAAACAGGCCTTGACTCAGATTGAAAAAGCAATGTTTAAAGATTTTACAGATCAAGACGTGGCAGTTTTTACTAAAATCTTTAATTCATTAGTAGAGCAAGCGCAAGCAAATTCATTAAACTAGCTGTCGAACCACTTCTTTTTTTATGCTATAATTTCCCTATATTGTACATACAAGAAGCGAAAGGTTAATTAGATGAAGATTGCATTAGTTACTGATAGTACTAGCGTTATTACTAAAGAAGAAGCCAAGGAAAACAACATTGTTGTCGTTCCTATTCCGATTATCATCGGTAACAAAGAGTACTTAGAAGATATCGACATTACTTCTGATCAACTGTTCGAAATGCAAAAGCAGGGAACTGATTTTCCTAAAACTTCACAACCAAGTCTGGGCTATTTGATTAGTCTATTTGATAAACTCCATGATGATGGTTATGAAGCAATTATAGCGATTACTTTATCAAGCGGAATTTCTGGATTTTATCATACTTTATGTAACATTGCGGAAAGCAATCCAAAGTATAATTTACATCCAATTGACACAAAGATGACGGTACGCTTACAGGGAAACTTAGTTTTAGCAGCTGCTAAAATGATTAAGAATGGGGTAGAATTGAACGTTATTCTTGAGCGCCTTGAAAATATCCGCTCAACTATTAACGAGATTTTTGTTGTTAATGATTTGAACAACCTTAGTCGTGGCGGACGGCTAAGTAATGCCGGGGCTTTTATTGGCTCCATGCTCAATATTAAGCCGCTCTTAACGTTTAAAGAGGGCAATATTGTTGCCTTTGATAAAATTCGTTCCATGAAGCGGGCATTTGCCAAAATCAAGAAACTCACGGTTAAAGATATTGCTAAATTGCCGTATAAGGATAAAATCAAACTCTTTATTATTGATTCCAATGATAGCAGCCAGGTTGAAGAAGCAAAAGAATGGATCAAGCAGGAATTTCCTGAGCAGAATGTATCCGTCACTAAATTTAGTCCGGTAATTGCTACACATTTAGGTGAAAAGTCATTTGCAATTGGTTGGATGATTGATATTGACAAAATCGATTTAACATAATTTATGTATGCAACTGTTCCAGTTGCTTTTTTTGTAAAAACAAATCGGGCTGCTTGCAGCTGAAAGGAAACAATAATGGAAAAAAAGGATCAATTTTCAAAATGGGCAATTGAATTACAAAGTATCGCACAAAATGGACTGGAATATGGTCATGATCGCTTTGATTTGGAACGATATGCTCGAATTAGAGAAATTGCAACTGAAATGATGGCAGCTAAAACTGGTTTGCCGTTAAAGCAAGTAAAGGACTTATTCAGCAGCGATGATGGCTACCAAACACCCAAATTGTCTACACGTGCAGCAATTTTTAAGAATGATAAGCTATTGCTGGTACACGAAACTACAGATGATCATTGGTCAATGCCTGGTGGTTGGTGCGAGCCAAATTTATCAGTTGCGCAAAACTGTATTAAAGAAGCTCGGGAAGAATCTGGCCGAAAGATTGCAATTGATCAAGTAATTGCAATCAGAAACAGCAAAACTAACGTTCATGGCCATGACCGAACTGAGCGAGCAATTAATGTCTGTAATGTAATCTTTTTATGTCATGAACTAGGTGGAGATTTTGTAAAAAATACTGAAACAACTGAATGCGACTATTTTTCCTTAGACAATTTGCCGCCGCTTTCACTTATTAGAAATACACCGGAAGAAATTAAAATTTGTTTTGATGCTCATAAGGCCGCAAACTGGCAAGTTTTATTTGATTAAAACAAAACTAAAAAGAACTCCACATATCATTATTGGAGTTCTTTTTTTCTTAGCTATTCTTTTTTGTCTTTAGCTGTAGCAATTCTATCTAAAGCTGCTCGTTGCTTTTTTTGGTCAACGTGTGTGTACAAATCGGTAGCCGAGGTACCTTTTTGTCCAAGTTGCTGTGCTACTAACACCTGGTCTTTAGTCACATCATATAATTCGGAAGCGAGTGTATGCCGCAATTTATGTGGAGTTAGTGGGTGCCCAAAAGCAGCAGAATATTTATTAACCATTTTTTCAATGGCATTAGTCGTAATTCTTTTTGTTTGATGATGCCACCTCGTGAGGAAGAAAGCTGTTTCCTTTCTTGAGGCCATATAACGCTGTCTGCGGACTTTTTTATAGTCGGATATATAGTTTAGTGTCCATTGAGCAATCGGCACGCTATCGCGCTGTCCGCCTTTACGGGTGACATCTAAGGTAGCCTTTTTTAAATTCAAATCGGTAAGGTCAATTCCGGCACATTCTGAAACGCGAATGCCGGTTCCAAGAATTAAAGCAATAATAGCCATATCACGCTCCTTATTGACCTTAAAACTAGGTAGCGCATGAACATTACACTGCTTTTCAAATTCATTAGCTATAAAATCTAAAAACTGATATTTTAATTTTCCGGTGTACATATGCGATTCCAAAACATGTGCACGATAATTTAACGTCTCAGTATTGTTAAGTGAGTCAATTTTCAGCATTACATTTCGCTCAAAATATGGTTTTCCATCATTATTATCAGCGGTAATAGTTAAAAATTTAAATAAGGAACGCAACGCATTAATTGACCGGTTAATCGTTGTCGGTGAATTTAAATTACCTTGCTTGTTTCGAACATGGCCCAAATAATTGATATAGAGCATAATATCGTTTCGGTGCAAAGTCGCCAAAGTTTCAATACTAATTTTTTGATTGGTATCAGTGGGGGAAATACCTTCATGACGAAGCCAATCAAAAAAACGTCTAATTTCTGTAAGATACTGGTACGATGTTGCTAAAGAATGACTGGTACCAAAATTGTACTCTTTAACAAAATCCGGCATCTTATTTAATTCTTCTTGAATGAGATCCAAATACTTTTTTGTTTCCACGTAGTTCTCCTAGCTTTTTTACTAACTATTATATAGCAAATATATAGCAAAATCTGAATGTATGTTTGTCTTTTTTATAGTGAAGGAGTGGGAAGTGGGGAAGAAGAGGCTTAATAAGCCTAATTTAACTGCAATAATAAGTGGAGTTGACCACGTTAAAGAATACTTGGTCAGCACCATTTTAGGTAACTAAGCAGGATAAATTGTGTTCTTTAGCCTTGTGTGGGAAACCTTTTATTAAAGAAACACGCAGGAGGGTAAAAAGGCCGGTAAAAAACAGATATTTTGAATAAATCCAGCCAAAACTGTCAACTTAAAATCTTGAACAGCCCAAATCCCAAGTTGCAAGGTGATAGTTAAAACTTTAATTACTAGAATATTTTGCAAATGGCTTTAACAAAAGTTATGTAATCATTTTTATAATATTTTTGTGTTAGATTTAAGCAAATTCAGCAAAAGCCTGTCAGATAGCTACTTTTGCTTATCATTAAAATTATAGTTTTAATGATACCAAAATAAAATTTTGATTATTTAGCCCGATAACTAAAGCATTTTAAGCAGCAAACCATACCAGGTAAAATTAGTACTCTACTAGCAAATGCATCCTGGCAGAGAATAGTTTTTGCGTTTAGTTCATACATGCTAGCGGTGATCTTCATTTACTTGTTCAAATTTCTCACCAAGATACCTTATAGTTAAACAGCAACAGAACGCTTTTTCTTGCTCAAACTAATTGTGAAAGCATCAAGTTATCAAATGTGTCATTTAATTAACTTCCACTAGTTTTCTTGACGACAATAGTTTTATTTCAGCAATAAAACTGCCTTTATTGAAAATTATTAAGACTCTCTAAAGTCAGTAGTGTAAGATTTGTCGAATAAGCTAAGAGGAATTAAACTAACTACTGCTTAAAACTTAAATAGTAATATTAGGTCGATTGTCGTTGATTATTAACAGATTTTGGCAAAACGCACTTCTACTAAAACAACTGACAGTCATTGATAAAATTGAGATAACTTTACATAATATATATTATACGAAGTTATCTCCAGAATTGAATCACTTTCAATTGCTATACCCTTTATTTACTTTCCTAAGACCAATATTTATTTAGGTTTGTAGCAGCTGGCAAAATATCTTTTTTAATTTGATTCATTTAATGTAATTATTAGCTAATTTACTTTGCTAATTTCGATGTAATTATAAATTTTTCTTAGAATTGTAAACATTTTTTATTTGCGCTAAATTTACTTGATTTAAAGCTATTATTTTTGAGCTTTTAGCAAAACTGCTAATCATTTAAATTTTCTCAAAATAAATTGATAAGCGCTTTTCATCTTAATGTTATATATTATTACCCTTTTTGGTAATGCTGTTCCTAGACATATTTTGGACTTTGCTGATAATTATGCTTTTTAATAGTCAAAATAGTATTTGCCACTTTTTAAGTTTTCATTTTAGGTTGATTTTTTTAGTAAATTTTATTTGATTTTTTTTTGATTTGTCCTACAATACTATCTAGGGTATAGTTTAAAGTATTTCATTTGGCTGTTTTTATTTAAGTTTTAGCCGAATTAAAACGTTTTATTCAAAAATTTTTATTATTTTTGTTTTTAATTCCATAATTAATCTGTTATTATGGAATATGGAATTATATTTTTGAAAGGGTTGAATTTATTCCATGAGTATAAATTTAGGAAAAGAGATATGTCGTCGTAGACGTGAGCAGAAGCTGACGCAGGAGGACCTCGCTGAATTAAGCGATTTGTCAGTTAACTTTATTTCACGTCTTGAAAGAACTAAAAATCAAAATATTAGTATTCAAAAGTTGGACTCGATTGCTAGAGCTTTGAATACTACTACGCCAGATATTATTATGAATGCCTATCGCTTTAAAGAAGTTAAAGTTGAAAATCATCATGATAATACACCGGTATTTATCAAGAAAGTTCTTAATGAATTAAGAAAGATGGATCCAGAAAAAGCTGAAAGAGTATGCAAGTCTTTCATTATTTTGGCCAAAGAGATTAATAAAGATTAAGAATTAATCCTGAATCTAAAAAGCACAAGTTAGGTTTCTCACCTACCTTGTGCTTTTTTATTTTTTAGTTAAATGCTTCAGTCAATGGCGGAACCACTTGTTTTTTTCGTGACACTACTCCTGGTAAACTAATTTCTGAATCAGCAACCTTGCCAAAAGCCTTTTCAAATGCTGCTATAGCTTCATCTGAGCCGGTTACCAATGCCGTTGAATCAGAATCAAGTACATTAGTAATTAGCAACATGAACAAATCATAATTTTCACTTGCTGAAGCGGCGTTCATTGCCTTCAAGAAGGCATTTTTACGTTCCATCGCCTCTGGTAAGTCAACCACATTTATTTGCGCTACACGGACACTTTTGCCGTTTAAATCAAAGCTCTTAGCATCTAAGTCAATTAAGTCTTCTTCAGACTTGCTGGCAATATTAGTTCCAGCCTTTAATTCTTCAAGACCATATTTCTCATAGTCCACGTCAGCGATTTCTGCTAAAGCTTTAACTGCTTTCTTATCTTCATCTGTAGTTGTCGGTGATTTCAAAAGCAAAGTATCGGAAATAATTGCGGAGAGCATAATTCCAGCGATATTTTGTGGAATTTCAACATTGTAGTGCTTATATAATTGCCACATAATCGTACTTGTACAGCCAACAGGAGCAGCTAGGTAGAATAATGGTGAGCTAGTATTAAAATTCATAATTCGATGGTGATCAACCACATGAGTAACAGTTACCTTATCAATATCTGAAACACTTTGCTGCGGTTCGTTGTGATCAACAAGCATTACCTTGTTTACCTCATTTGCAGCAGTTTTAACAACTCTAGGAGCTTCAAAACCAAACTTATTTAAAGCAAATGTTGTCTCGTCATTAGCCTCACCCAATGCAACAGGTTCAGTATTGTAACCCAACTTGTTTTGCAAATATGAGTAAGCAATAGCCGTTCCAATTGCGTCTGTATCAGGATTTTGATGACCAAAAATCAACTCTTTCTCCATTAATCTTCCTCTTTTTCTTTCAAAAATATTATTCAATATTATTAATTTTACCTAATAATGGCTATTCATCCAAGAATTTTTTGAATTCGTCTAAAAAATGTTCAATTCGGGGAACATCTTTTTTACCCTTACGATAAATCACTGAGGTCGAGAACTTCGTATCATCTTTTAAATAAACTGGCATTAATTTAATCTCATTTTTATGTATTTGATAGTATGAATTATTGATAAAAGTGTCATACTCAGTTTCCTCAGCAGTATCGATCAATTGCTTTGTCGAAGAAAAGCTCAGTGGCACCTTCATGCCATTCTTAGCATTAATTTTGCTACCAAATTTTTCTTTCATTAATTGGGTTAGATAAAAATTATCTGGATAGGCTACCCACTGTCTGTCAATAAATTTAGAAATTGAGTAAGAATTTCCGGATTTTACTTTTTTATCATGCGTTAAGATCGTCAAGCGATCTTCACAAACTTTCATGTAATCGTACTGATTCTGGAGATTAACCTGACTCTTCTTCATATTATCCGGCACATAAATAAGTGCCAAATCAATTAAATTATTGTCCAGATTATACCAAAGATCCTTCCGATTAAAATAGCATACGTTTACGGTTATATCAGGACTTTTTTGGTTAAATTTGACCAAAAACTTTCGTAATACTTCAGAGTCTACACTATCTAAGACTCCGATTGAGATATTACCCTTATCTGCTTGAGTAAACTCCTGAATATCATTGACAACTGAATTGATTGTCCCCAAAAGCTTGATTGCACCCGTTTGCAGCTGCTTGCCTGCTTCAGTCAGATAAAGCTTCTTACCCATCTGTCCAAACAAAGGAGTACCAATCGCGTGCTCGATTTTTTTAATTTGTTGAGTCAAAGCTGGTTGTGTAATTCCTAAGATTTGGGCCGCTTGAGTATAGTTCATAGTATCAATCAGCTGTAAAAAATAATGTAAAGACTTAGTTGAGAGTATTGTATCTGTTTTAGGCATAAAATTTATCCTTCTATCTTAACAATAATATAACCCTATTTATATGCTATTATCTGTCAAAAAATATTACATGTCAAAGTATAATTCAAAGTCAATTAAGCCTTTTTTAGCCTATTTACAGTGTATAAGTAAATAAAATTTATCTCGAACTAAGTGGTTTCCCAATTTGTAAATTAACAGGTATGCCGTCACTTGTCGTATCCACTACGAATGAACCATTTGAATAGCGATCACCAAGTGGATAATCATTTGTTTCCAGTTTAATCCGTCGCTTGCTGCTAGTAGTAATTGTTAATTCGTGGTCTTGGCCATATGATACCACTGCTACTATGCGATGAGGATTATTTTTGAGTTCTCGCAATACGAGAACGCCGCGTTTAGCACGCGAAACTTTATTAATTAGTTTTACTTTAAATTGTTTAAATGCACCTCGCTGCGTTACCAAGCCAACTCGTACCAAATTGAGATATTGCGGATCAACTAAAATATAAGAAACAACAAAATCATCATCTTTTAAGTTAACTGATTTTACCCCGGCTGCTTTAGCACCAGATTCAGGAACTTCACTGACATCATAGCGTACAGCGTATGCCTTATGGGTAAATAAAATTATTTCTGCTTTAGTATCCGGCTTAATTAAATCAACGCGTACAACCTGGCTATCATCTTTCTTCATTTTAATCGCAGTAATTGCCCGGGAACGGTAGGTTCTAGTCGGTTGCAGGTTCTGCAATTGCAATTGCTTAATATAACCATCATCAGTTGCAAGCAGGAAGTTGACATCTTGATCAAGCTGATCAAATTCAAAGACCCGGATGATTTGCTCTTCACTGTTTAAGCCAATTTCCTGTGAAAGGTGCTGACCAGTATCCTTCCACTTAGTTTCAACTAATTCATTAACTGGCCGGTAAATCAAATTCCCGCGATTAGTAAAGAGATAAAGATTGGTCAGAGTTGATAGTGTTTTTTCAAAAACAACTTCATCGCCATCCGGCAAACCATTATCTTCATCATCACTAGATTGCCAAGAACGCAAAGAGGAACGCTTTAAATAGCCATCCCTACTTATTAGGACTCTAACTTGCTCATCAGCAACCAACGCTTTTTCATCAATCTGAATCTTGGCCGTTTCAGCCGAAATTTCTGTTCGCCTTGGATTACCAAATTCACGCTTAACAATCGACAGCTCTTTAATGACTTCTTTATCTAAAACCTTTGAATCAGATAACAAAGTTTGATACCGATCAATCTTTTGGTTTAAATCAGTCTGCTCATCAACTAATGCATCAACATCAGTATTAGTTAACCGGTAAAGCTGCAAAGAAACGATTGCCTCTGCTTGCCGTTCAGTAAAACCAAACTTTTTAGCCAAATTAACCTTCGCTTCAGTTTTATTCTTTGAAGCTCGAATCACCTTAATTACTTCATCAAGGATATCCATCGCGTGAATCAAACCTTGTATAATTTCTAGGCGATTCTCTGCTTTATTAAGGTCGTACTTAGTTCTCTTAGTAACTACATCTTTCTCATGCTCCAAATAAGACGCTAGGATATGCTTTAAACCAACTTGCATTGGCGTCATATGATCAATTGCGACCATGTTGAAGTTGTAGGAAACTTGTAATTCCGTGTTCTTAAAAAGATAATTTAAAATATTTTGTGCATCTGCACCCTTTTTAAGTTCGACAACAATTGACAAACCATGACGATCAGTTTCATCACGTACTTCCGCAATGCCGTCAATTTCTTTATTCAAACGGATTTCATCCATCTTTTTGACTAAAAGAGCTTTATTGACTGCATATGGTATTTCCGTAATGACAATTTCTTCACGGTGACCACGAATTTCCTGAATAGATGACTTGGCCCGCACTTGCACACGACCACGGCCAGTTTCATACGCTTCTTTTAGCCCTTTTTGTCCCATCACGATTGCACCGGTAGGAAAATCGGGACCTTTAACAAACTTCATCAGGTCATCTAAGGTTGCATCCGGGTGCTTTAATAAATAGATGGTCGCATCAATTACTTCCGTTAAGTTGTGTGGCGGAATTTCTGTTGCATAACCAGCTGAAATTCCCGTTGAACCATTAACTAGCAGATTAGGAAAACGGACAGGTAAAACGGTTGGTTCATATTCCGTGTCATCGAAATTAAGCACCATATTAACCGTATCTTTATCAATATCCTGTAAAAGCATATTTGATATTTTGCTTAAGCGAGATTCCGTGTAACGCATCGCCGCAGGACCGTCACCATCCATTGAACCGTTGTTACCGTGCATTTCAATTAAGGTCTCACGCATCTTCCAATCTTGTGACAAGTGAACTAAAGCACCATAGATTGAACTGTCACCATGGGGATGGAAGTTACCCATGATATTACCAACCGCCTTGGCAGCCTTTTTAAAAGGTTTGTCATAGGTATTCCCGTCCCGGTACATAGCATACAAGATTCTTCTTTGAACGGGTTTCAAACCATCACGAATATCCGGCAAAGCCCGTTCTTGAATAATGTACTTGGAGTATCTTCCAAAACGTTCACCCATGACCTGCTCAAGCGGCATTTCACGAATTCGTTCTTTTGTTGCCATTAATTAAAAACCTCTTTACTCATTTTCTTCTTCCAAGATTGAAGCATTTTCGCCCATTCTGAACTTAACATTTTCTTCAATCCATCTTCTTCTGGCATCGACCTTGTCGCCCATTAGCGTGGTAACTCGGCGTTCAGCTAAAGCTGCATCATCGATTTTAACTCTGATAAGCATTCTAGATTCTGGGTTCATTGTTGTCTGCCACAACTGCTCGGCATTCATTTCCCCCAAACCTTTAAATCGCTGCAAAGCGTAACCGCGGCCCATCTTATCTTCGTCAGCCCGCAATTCTTCATCAGTCCAGGAATATTTAACTTGAGTATTCTTGCCACGACCCTTTTGCAACCGGTATAAAGGCGGTAAAGCAATATATACTTTGCCGTTTTCAATCATTGGTCGCATGTAACGGTAAAAGAAAGTCAACAGCAAGATCTGAATGTGCGCACCATCGTCATCGGCATCCGTCATAATGATGACTTTGTCGTAATTAGAATCAGCAACATTAAATTCAGCGCCAACTCCCGCACCGATGGTATAGATCATCGTATTGATTTCTTCATTTTTAAAAATATCCTGCAATTTAGCTTTTTGCGTATTTAACACCTTACCACGCAATGGCAGAATAGCTTGGAAACGACGATCACGTCCCTGCTTTGCTGAACCACCAGCTGAATCCCCCTCAACTAGGAACAATTCGTTCTTTTTAGGATTACGTGATTGTGCTGGTGTCAGTTTACCCGAGAGTACTTCTTTTTTCCGACGTTTTTTACCATTTCGACTCTCATTTCGAGCCTTTTTAGCTGCCTCACGTGCATCCCTTGCACGCTGAGCTTTTTTCACTAATTCCTGGGCCAATTCGCCGTTTTCCATTAAGTAATAAGACATCTTTTCGTAAACAATTGCGTCTACGACTGATCTTGCTTGCGGCGTGCCTAATTTGCCCTTCGTCTGTCCTTCAAATTCCAGTTGTTCTTCTGGTATCTTGACGGATAGCACAGCACTTAGACCTTCACGGTAGTCGGAGCCATCAATATTTTTATCTTTTTTACCTAATAAGCCTTGCTTTTTAGCATAATCGTTAAATGCCCGCGTAAAACCGCTTCGTGCACCAACTTCGTGTGTACCGCCATCAGCAGTTCGCACATTATTAACAAACGAAACTAGACTTTCAGAGTAACTGTCGCTGTATTGACCACTGAATTCGACTTCGATTTCGTCTTGTTTACCTGAAAAGTAAAAAACATCATTTAACGTATCTTTGCCTTCATTTAAGTAGGACACAAAGGACTCAATCCCATTGTCATACTTAAAATCATCATGATGCTCAGGCTCACGTTCATCAGTCAAAACAAAGCGAACGCCTTTTAATAAGAAGGCAGATTCTCTAATTCTTTCCTGAATCGTCTCATACTTATACTTAGTTGTTGAAAAAATCTTCTCATCCGGTTTAAAGGTGATTGTCGTTCCTGTTTTTTCCTTTGTCTTGCCTAAACGCTTCAAAGTACCAACAGGATGACCGCCATCCTTAAACTCTTCTTCATAGGCAACGCCATCGCGAACAACCTTAACATCCATATAACTGGAAAGAGCGTTAACTACCGAAGAACCAACACCATGTAATCCACCTGAAGTTTTATAGTTTTGCTCCGTGAACTTACCTCCGGCATGCAAAACGGTCAGAATGACTTCAATTGTCGGTCTGCCTGATTTATGCATCCCTGTGGGCATTCCACGACCAAAATCGCGGACGGTCACGCTATTGTCTTGATGGATGGTTACATCAATTTCTTGACCAAACCCGGCCATTGCCTCATCAACTGAATTATCAACTATTTCGTAAACGAGCTGATTTAATCCATGGATATCTGTCGATCCAATGTACATTCCTGGGCGCTTACGAACAGCTTCTAAACCATGAAGAATCTGGATTGATGAGTCATCATAAGAATTCGTTTTTTTATTTGCTTTAACCAAATAAACTCCTCCAGTTTAAATCATTTATTTATTTTAATCCTCATACTAAGCAATTTTTGATAAAATAGCTTTAGTTATTAAGGAAGTAGGATATAAATGATAAATCTTAAATTAATACTGGTATTTATTCTAGCATACTTGCTCGGATCCTTCCCAACAGGTGTAATCGTCGGTAAAATATTTTTCGCAGAAGATATCCGTGATTATGGCTCTGGTAATATCGGTACAACAAATTCCTTTCGCGTCTTTGGACCGGTTGCTGGAAGTTTCGTTTTGATAGTTGATGTTCTCAAGGGAACACTTGCAACAAGCTTGCCACGACTGTTTCACCTTCCAGGGCCAAAATATTTATTGCTAATTTCTGGTGGATTAGCTATTTTGGGACATACTTGTTCAATTTTTCTTAAATTTAAGGGTGGAAAAGCAGTTGCAACAAGTGCAGGCCTGTTTTTGGGTTATAACCTAAAATTCTTTGCCGTCTGTGCAGTGATTTTCTTGCCACTGGTATTCATTACATCGTATGTTAGTTTATCCAGTCTAATCGCAGTCGTATTAATTTTTATTGCTACCTTTTTCTTTCATGACATTTTCCTTGAGGTAATTGTTGGCTGCATCATGATCATTTTATTTGTTCGTCACCGCAGTAACATCAAGCGGCTCATTCACCACCAAGAAAATATCATCCCTTTCGGGTTGTGGTACTGGTATAAAAAAAGCCACCACAAGTTATAAAGCTAAAATAAATACAGCCAATAATTAAGTTACTGGCTTTTATATTATAACTTTTGGGAACAATAGTTCGCAAGCGAAAAATAAACAAATTGGATTATTTATGTAAAGAGCCGGATCTTACTTACTACCAACTTTTGACCGCGGTGTAATAAGGCCACCGGCAAGCTTTACGCTTAGTCCCTTTAAAAATGTTCTTCAAAACTAAAACCAAATAATTTTTGGGCCAGCAATCTATTCTTAGCGGCAATTAAAAGGCGTCGAGTTTTAACTTGACGCCTTTAGTTAATTATTAAACTTTAGTCTAAATTTGCTAGCTAGTCTTGATCATGAAAAGCCATACTAAAACCAGCGGTAAAGGTTGCATTAGCATCTATATGATTCATGCCATACTTTTCTTCTAACTTTTGGTTCGTATCTGCCCGATCGGCAATCCCCCACCACGGCTCAATACAAACATAATCAGCTGTTTTAGGATATTGCGACCAAATACCAACAAATGGAGCATCACGCAACCAAACATTTACATGGAAATTACTAGTATCTGTTTTTAGCGAAACGCGATTATCATGACCACGCAATTGAAAAATTAAAGCATCATTTTTAAATAAATGATCACTTAAAGTTATCAAGCTGTTAGTTGATGCTAGTGAGCGGTTATCCCAGTCCAAATATGCTCCTTTTAGCGGAATTTGAACCCGGGCCCGCGAAGGTTTGGTACTAAAGTAAAAATCTTCTTTTGCTACCTTTTCATCTGTTGGAATATTAAATCCTGGATGACCGCCAATACCAAAAATCATTTCGCCATCAGACCGGTTGGTCACACTGAAATTTTCTTCCAACAAGTTATTAAGCAAATTGTAATTTACCCGTAGTTCAAACTTGAACGGGTAAATCGCTAATGTCTCTGGCGTATCAGTTAACAAAAAAGTGATACTTTCAGCGGTCTGCTGTTCAACAGTAAACTCCATATCCCGGGCAAAACCATGCTGGGTCATATGATAGGTTTTACCTTGATAGGTATACTCATCATTTTGCAATTTGCCAACAATGGGAAATAAAACCGGTGCATGGCGCTGCCAAACATTAGGGTCAGCTTGCCATATATACTCATATCCGCTGTGTTGGCTCTTCACGCTTTGAATTTCAGCGCCACTACTTGATATGACGACTTGTAAAATACTGTTTTTGATAGTGTAATCCATGATAATACATCGCCTTTTTACAGAATAAACTTAGTTAAATCCTTATTAGTTATTATATCACTAAGTTTTTCATCAACATATGCTTGGGTTACAGTTATTTCACCCATGGTCATATCAGGCCCTTCATAAAGGACATCTTCAAGCAGCTTTTCGAGAATAGTTGACAGTCTTCTAGCCCCAATATTATCTGTTCCCTGGTTAACGTCATAAGCAATTTGTGCAATGCGGTCAACTGCTTCTTTAGTAAAGATTAGCTTGATGCCATCTGCTTTCATCAAAGCAACATATTGCTCAAGTAGGGAATCAGCTGGATCCTTCAGAATTTTTACAAAATCATCTTTTGAAAGAGCATTAAGTTCAACCCGAATTGGAAAACGTCCTTGTAGTTCTGGAATCAAATCGCTTGGTTTTGACTCAGAAAAAGCCCCTGCAGCAATGAACAAAATATGATCAGTTGAAACCGGACCGTACTTTGTCTGAACAGTCGATCCTTCAACGATTGGCAAAATATCACGCTGTACACCTTCGCGAGATACCTCACCCGAAGTCTTTTTGTTGCCAGCAGTAATTTTATCAATTTCATCAATAAAAATAATTCCGTTGTTGGCTGTTCGTTCAATTGCTTTTTGGTAAATTGTATCGTAGTCAACCATTTTTCTAGATTCTTCTTGAATCAAGACTTCACGGGCATCTTTGACCGGTAGCGTCCGTTTAACCCGCTTTTTAGGGACTAAGCCATTAAGTACGGAACTCATGTCCATTCCCATTTGACTCATCATATCATTCATAGGATTAACTTTAGGAGCTTGTTCTACTTCAATCGTGACGTCCCGATCTTCTAACAATCCCTTATTTAGCTGTTCAGCAACTGACAAACGTTCATTTCTAATTTCGTCAGTTACTTCATCTTGGTCAGTATCAGCTGCTTGATCAGTATTTTGACCATTGGTCATCAGCATTGACATCATGTCTTGGAATTCTTGCATTTGATTTTGCCGTTTTTCGTGCTTAATGCCAGGAACTAACAACCGAACCAATGTCTTATTGGCTTCTTTAGCCGCCTGCACACGTACACGATCAAACTGCTCCTTTTCTTCCATTCGAACTGCTTCAGTTACTAGGTCGCGTACCATCGATTCAACGTCCCGTCCAACATAACCGACTTCCGTAAATTTGGTTGCTTCCACCTTAACAAACGGAGCATTGACAATTAGAGCAAGTCTTCTAGCTATTTCGGTTTTACCTACCCCGGTTGGACCTGCCATAAGCAAGTTTTTCGGAGTGATGTCTTCCTGCATCTTTTTAGGTAGCTGCATTCTTCGATAACGGTTGTACAAAGCAACAGCCACTGCCTTCTTGGCCTCGTCTTGACCGATAATATATTCGTCTAATAAACTAACTATTTGTTTTGGCGTTTTTGTTTCCATAACTAATTTCACCTACTTTTAAAGTTCATCTGTATGAATCTGATCATCAGTAAAAATATCGATACCGGAAGCAATCTCAACTGCTTCATGAGCAATTTCACTAGCAGACATCCCCGAAGAATGCCGCGTCATCGCGATAGCAGCAGCCTGGGCAAAATTACCACCTGAACCGATTGCTACAACATTTTCATCAGGCTCAAGCACTTCACCATTACCTGAAATAAGCAATAAATCCTTTTCGTTAAAGGCAATCAGCATTGCATCTAATTTTTGTAAGGTAGCATCCTTACGCCAAGCTTGGGCCATTTCAACCGCCGCACGCCGTAAATCACCACCAAATGCTTCTAACTTTCCTTCAAGCATTTCCTGCAAGCTAACTGCATCGGCCACACCACCAGCAAAGCCGATGACGACGCGATCATGGTATATGCGTCTTATTTTTTTAGCCGTTGCCTTAGCAATGACCTTTTCGCCTAAGGTTACTTGGCCGTCACCAGCAATTGCTGTTTTTCCGTTATATTTAACTGAACAAATCGTTGTCATTATTTTGCCTCATCTTTCTTATCATTACGGGTAAAAAATTGCTCATAATTTTCCTGTAAATGACTCATTGTTACATGCGTATATATTTGGGTAGTTGATAAATTAATGTGCCCCAATAACTCCTGTACGCTACGCAAATCTGCACCATTATTCAGCATTGCTGTCGCAAAGCTGTGTCGCAATTCATGGGGATGAACTTTACCGTTAATCCCCGCACCATTAAATACTTTTTGCATAACATATTCTATGCCCCGGGTTGTCAATTGTTTACCTTGATGATTGACAAAAACAAAAGGACAATCGTGATCTTTGATGAGCTCGGGCCGGGCATCAGTCAGATAATTTGCCAAGGTCTCTTTAGCTTGCTTATCAAAGGCAACATAACGATCTTTGTTTCCCTTTCCGTGCACGAGAATAATTTTTAAATCTAAATCAACTTGCTCAAGCGTTAAATTGCTAACTTCGCTAACACGCATGCCGGTTGTATAAAACAACTCAAACATGGCTAAGTTCCGCCTAGTTAACGGTTCACTGCCATTGAGCGATGCAAAAACCTGTTTCATCTCTGGTGCATAAAAAAACTGCGGCAGTTTGTGCTCTTTTGCCCGCAGAGCAATTGCCTGCGTCGGGTCTATTTTAACAATTTTACGCTTAGTTAAAAAGCGATAAAAAGATCTTAAACTAGACATTTTACGGGATTGAGTTGAACGAGCTAACTTACGTTCTGCCAGATTTTGTAAAAAAATCTCAACATCACGGCGTTCAATCTTTTTCCAGCCAGCAAATCCACCATTACTTTTCCAAAAAGACTTTGCCTCGAGCAAATCCGTTTGGTAAGACTTAATGGTCTTCTGACTATAATGTCGTTCGTTTTTTAGATAAGACAGAAACAGATCTAGTTCATCACTATTTTCTAAAGCAGCCATTGTTAATCCAACTCTTTTTGCTTAAATTCTTGAAGTTTTTCTAAACTACGCTCACTAATTTTTTCATGCCGTTCCCGTTTGTTCCGAATCTTTTTCCCTTCAAGACCAGGGATCAAAGCAAAACTGGCATTCATTGGTTGAAAGTGTTTAACGCTGGTTGTGGTCACATAATTTGCCATCGAGCCAAGAGCGGTCATTTTAGGAAAAATTACAGTAGGCTCATCAAGAGCTTCCTTGGCAGCATTAATACCGGCAACTAAGCCGCTACCAGCACTTTCAACGTAACCTTCAACACCCGTCATTTGACCTGCGAAAAATAACCCCGGTTGTTTTTTCGCTTCATAACTGGCAGTCAAAACTTCGGGCGAAGCCATATAAGTATTACGGTGCATTTTCCCGTAACGGATGAAACGCGCATTGGCTAAACCAGGAATCATTGAAAAGACTCGTTTTTGTTCACCATATTTCAAGTGCGTTTGAAAGCCAACAATGTTGTACATTGAAGCGGCGGCGTTATCTTGGCGTAATTGAACTACCGCGTATGGCGTTTTACCAGTATGAGGATCTTCTAAACCAACGGGTTTAAGAGGGCCAAACAACATCGTCTTTTCTCCCCGCGAAGCCATTACTTCAATTGGCATGCATCCCTCAAAAACATCATCTTTTTCAAAATCATGCATTTGTGCTGTTTCCGCATTAACCAATTCTTGAGTGAATTTTTCGTATTCTTCCTGCGTCATCGGACAGTTAAGGTAAGCCGCATCCCCGCGATCATAGCGTGATTTTTTATAAACAATATCTAAATCAATCGAATCGGCGGCAACAATTGGCGCTGCTGCATCAAAAAAGTGCAGACTTTCAGTTCCCGAGAATTCCTGAATTTTAGCAGCCAACTTATCACTGGTTAAGGGACCAGTTGCAATAATGGTAATGCCATCCTGGGGCAATTCAGTAATTTCTTCATCATGAAACGTAATATTGGGCAGTGCATGGAGTGTCTTGGTGATATAAGTACTAAATTCATCCCGGTCAACAGCAAGAGCTCCGCCAGCTGGAACCTGAGTTTTATCAGCCGCTTTTAAAACAAGCGAATCCAATTGACGCATCTCTTCTTTCAGTAATCCGACAGCATTGGACAGCTGATTAGACCGCATTGAATTGGTACAAACAAGCTCTGCTAATTCGCCGGTTTTATGAGCTGGCGTCATTTTAGTTGGTCTCATTTCATATAGATCAACCGAAATCCCTCGTTTGGCTAATTGCCAAGCGGCTTCACTACCCGCCAAGCCTCCACCGACAACAGTTACAGTTTTTGGCATATTTATATTCCTTTACTAATTTTTATTTACTTATATAAAAAGAATATCATCAAATCTAAGTGATTTGATGATATTTAATTAAATTTAATGTTATTTTGCGGTCTGTTCTTCCTTAGGCTCTTCTTTATAGTCGCCATTTGGACATAAAATAACCAGACCTTTTTTGTTTTTCTTTTCCACTAAGAAATGACCGTCATTAGGACAGACACGGTTAATCGGCTTGTCCCAGGAAACAAAATCACAGTCAGGGTAGCGTGAGCAGCCATAAAATTTGCGGTTGCGCTTTGACTTCTTCTCAACTACATCACCTTTACCGCATTTCGGACAGATTACACCGACCTTTTTCACAATTGCCTTAGTATTGCGGCAATCAGGAAAACGTGAGCAGGCATAGAACTTACCATAGCGTCCCATCTTGATCACCATCGGAGCACCACAGATATCGCAGTTAAAACCAGCAGGTTCATCCTTAATCTGAACTTTTTGAATGCCTGACTCGGCTTTATCTAATTCCTTTTTAAACGGGTGATAATATTCGTCAATTACCTTGACCCAATTTTTCTTCCCTGCCTCAATGCTATCGAGGTCGCTTTCTAATTGGGCGGTAAAATCAATGTTAACAATATCCGGGAAGAATTTTTCGATTAAGTTATCGACAATTTCTCCTAATTCAGTAGGTACTATTGCTTTACCCTCAAGCTTGACATAATAGCGACGCTGAATCGTATCGATCGTTGGCGCGTAGGTTGACGGACGCCCGACACCATTTTCTTCCAGTGTATGAACTAAACTGGCTTCCGTGTAGCGCGCAGGTGGCAACGTAAAATGCTGCTTGTTATCGGATTTTGCTAACTTAACTTGATCACCATCATCTAGTTCAGGTAATTCAACATTTTTTTCCTGCAAATTATCATAAACCTTGGTGAAACCAGCAAACTTCATTTTCGAACCAGTTGTCCGGAAAATTACCCCATTTTGTTCAATGTCAGCTCTTACGGTATCGTAAACAGCAGGCGTCATTTCACTGGCTAAAAAGCGGGACCAAATCAGCTTGTAAAGACGATATTGCTCGGTAGTTAAAACATCCTTTAAAGACTCGGGTGTCCGGTAAACACTTGTAGGCCGAATTGCTTCATGGGCATCCTGCGCATCTTCCTGATTTTTAAAGTGTCTTGCACCTTTGGCAGCATATTCTTTGCCGAATTTTTCATTTAGGAACTTAGATGCTTCAGCTTGAGCGATTGGGGATGTCCTTTTAGAGTCCGTTCTCATATAAGTGATTAGACCAACTGTACCCTGTTTGCCCAGACTAATACCTTCATATAACTGCTGAGCAATACTCATAGTTCTGCGCGTCCGATAATTCAGGCGCTTATTAGCTTCTTGCTGCATAGTTGAAGTCGTAAACGGTGCAGCAGGTTGCCGCCGACGTTCACGCTTGACGACATTATTAACTTGAAAAGCCTGCTTTTTATCAATTTTTGCTAGAACCTTTTGTACAGCTTCATTATTCGGCAAGTCTTGCTTTTTGCCATCGACGCCCCAGAATTGTGCCTTAAATGCCTTAGTTTTCTTTTTGAACTCGGCATCAATTGTCCAGTATTCATCTGGCTTAAAGTTTTTAATTTCCTTTTCACGGTCAATTACCAACTTAAGAGCAACAGACTGAACACGTCCTGCACTAAGTCCTTTTTTCACCTTATCCCAAAGGATTGGCGATAAAGAATAACCTACAATCCGATCTAGGATTCTTCTGGCCTGCTGAGCATTTACCGTATCCATATCAATGGCACGGGGATTTTTAAAACTATTTTTAACAGCATCCTTGGTAACTTCGTTAAAAGTAACCCGGTTCTTAGCCGTATCATCCAGATTTAAGGCATGAGCCACATGCCACGCAATTGCTTCTCCTTCACGATCGGGGTCAGATGCTAGGTAAACATCTTTAGCTTTCTTAGCTTCAGATTTTAATTCTTTAATCGTATCGCCTTTACCCCGAATCGAAATATATTTCGGTTTGTAATCATGATCAAAATCAATTCCCATTTGTGACTTAGGTAAATCACGAATATGGCCTTTCGATGCAATGACCCGATAATTACGTCCGAGATATTTTTCAATAGTCTTCGCCTTAGCTGGCGACTCAACAATCACTAATGTTTTTTTACGTTTTTTTGGCTTTGATTTTGTTGGCATCAAAAGCCTCCTCATTAAATTCTTTTTTTAAAATACTAGTCTGACAATAGTATATTTACCCGCAAATTGTCAAATCTTTCAAGTTATAACTGATAATCAGTTATCGGAATCGCCCCCGCGGCAATCAGCTTGTTTGGCCCAGCAGAAAGCTCATTGTCAATTGGCCCCGGAACCGCATAAATATCTCGATTTTCTTGTAATGCCAGGTTCGCTGTAATCAGTGAACCGGATTTTTCCTGCGCCTCGGTAACAATTACTTTTTGAGCAATACCAGCTAATATCCGATTTCTTTGCGGAAAACGAAAGGGTCTTGGCGGCGTGTCAGGCAAATACTCGCTAAGAATTAGGCCACGGCGGATAATTTGTTCTTGAACGTGATAATTACTGAGCGGATAAAAATGATTTAAGCCATTACCAACTACCGCGATTGTTTTACCTTCAATAGTTAGTGCAGCTTGATGAGCCATCACGTCAACGCCCTTAGCCAAGCCACTAGCAATCACCCAGCCTTTTTTAACAAGACGGGGAACCAATTTGGTCATAACTGAACGACTATATGACGTTGCCATGCGTGAACCAACTATTGTCACAATTTTTTGCTGTAAGAGATTAACATCTCCCTGAGCAAACAAAACTAACGGCGGCCGGTAAATTTGGCGCAATTGTTCTGGATACACATCGTCAAAAAAGCTAATAACCTGACACTGCTTCTTGATTCGTTTTACGTAAATTTCCGCCTGATCATCATTATAAGCAGCTAGGCTCGCTCTTTTTAAATTGCTAGGCAAGTCCATTTTCATCAGCGTTTTAAGATTGACATCAGCTGTATCTAGTTGACTAGCAATTTTTAACATCTTAACATAACCAATTCCTTTTTGTAATTTTAAACGCAAAAGAAAATTTGTTGTTTTCATAAAAAACCTCCCTATCTACATATACGTAAAAAAGGAGGGAAATTTTTTATTGATAAAACTCACTGACAGGTGCAAATGTTTTACGGTGAATTGGTGATGGGCCATACTGCCTGATAGCGGCCAAATGCTCTTTAGTACCATAGCCGGCATTGACTTCAAAGTGATATTCGGGATAGATTTTAGCATAATCTGCCATTAGCTTATCACGAAAAACCTTGGCAACAATTGAAGCGGCAGCAATCGAATTAGACTTTGCATCCCCTTTAATTAACTTCACTTGCGGAAGAGCTACCGGCACATCCATCGCATCAACAAGCAAAGCATCAACGGAACAATCTAAATTATTGACGGCCTGTGCCATAGCCAATCGGTCTGCTTCATAAATATTTACTTTGTCTATTACCTCAGCGTCTTTGAGGCCGACAGCGACACTGACTGCTTCTTCAAAAATTTTAGGATAAAGTTCGCATCTTTTTTTAGCACTCAGTTTTTTCGAATCATTCACATCGATCAGATCAAAATCCTGGTCAATAACGACGGCAGCTGTCACCACCGGACCAGCCAAGGGCCCACGACCAACTTCATCGACACCGGCCACTACTTGCTTTTTAGCCCAAAATTGGCGCTCATAATCAAACCGCTTTTCAAACGCTGCTTTTTTACTTGCTAATTTAGCCTGACGCTTTTGATAGCTAACCAGTAATTTTTGAACGCCTGCTCTTGGATCTTGCGCCAACTGGGTGATTGTTTCTGCGGGAAGTTTTTCCTGGGCTAATAAAGTTTTTATTTCATTGATTGTCATGGTCGATCTAATGTAATCCTTCCTACTTTGCCTTTACGCAGGCGTTGGAGAAGATACAAAGAAAAGCGATCATAGTCGTCACGCATCCCGTATTCTTCGGTAAGGGCCAAAAGCAAATCTGTATCATTGATTCGGCCTACTTGTTCCTTAGTTGTCCGCGCAAACTTCGCCACATCGCCCAAATAATGTTCACGCAACCTGGCAAGTAAAAATAGCGCAACATCATCAGCACTAAAAATACTATCTTTAATTGCGCCAAAAGCGGCAAGCTTATAGCCAACGTCCTGATCTTCGAATTTAGGCCATAAAATTCCGGG
The DNA here is from genome assembly GCF_026536055.1 of Lactobacillus sp. B4015. Taxonomy (NCBI): domain Bacteria; kingdom Bacillati; phylum Bacillota; class Bacilli; order Lactobacillales; family Lactobacillaceae; genus Lactobacillus; species Lactobacillus sp. B4015. Next base: position 158,866 of record NZ_JAFNOY010000003.1, on the reverse strand, counting down.
AGTATCTAAAATCTGAATGTTAGATTGCGTCTTTAACCAAGTTTGGCCCTTGGTTACACCAGGCTTATTACCCACGGCCGCTACATTGCGGCCAACCAAACGATTAATAATGGTCGACTTACCACAGTTAGGGATGCCTGCCAGAGCAATGCGAATAACCGGATTGGCTGCACCTTTTGCTTCCAATTTAGCAATTTTAGCGCTTGCTGCTTTTTTCACCATCCGAACTAAAACCTGCATATTAGTATTATGCAAAGAGTCCAGTGCCATTACCACCTTGCCTTTGCCACTCAATTTTTTCTGCCAGATTTTAGTCATTACCGGGTCGGCCAAGTCAGCTTTATTTAGAATAATTAAGTGCGGTTTATCGCCAACTAAGTCTTCAATCATCGGATTTCTAGATGACTCAGGAATTCTCGCATCAAGTACTTCAACCAGAACATCAATTAATCCCATTTTGTCCTCAAGTTGATTGCGAGCCTTGTTCATGTGACCAGGATACCATTGAATTTTAGCCATTGTTTTTGCCTTCTTTACACTAAAAAGGCCCCAAGAAGGAGCCTTTGTTAATACATCATTTTATCGTGATACATCTGATAAGCTTGATCAAAAATGCTCATGCTCGGTAAATAGCCCGCATTTAGCTCAAGATACTCCGATAGCTTTTCATAATTTTGCTCTTGCTTAGGAAAAGTTTGATCATTTTGTGCATTATTTGCAAATTGCACGACAGGATCGGTGGAATCTGCATCCCGTAACGTCATTAAGTAACGGTAAAAACTTTCTCGATATGCCAATTAATTACTCCGTATAATATAAAATTGCGTATGCATCCATGCCCGCGTGTGTAGCAATTATTGGGCTAGTTTCGCGTACCAACACGTCAATTTTAGAATTAATGTCCTTAATTTTTTGGGCAAAATCAAGCAAACGCTGTGGTACACCATTGAGTGATACGTAGGAAATACCAACTTCTTTAATTTTTTCTTTATTAGCTTCAATATCATCTAAGACACGTTGATCAAAAGCCATTGTAAATCTTTTACCGCGCCCTTTTTTAGCTACTTTTAATTCACCATGCGGCATTTGCAATTCGATTCTAACGTTCAACAAATTAGCAATCTTACCTGAGATTGGTCCTAACCGTCCACCTTTGATTACATTTTCCAGGTTGACAATCATCATTCGCAAACGCTGAGTTTTCTTGATATTTTCAAGGTGAGTTAAAATTTCTGGAACTTGCTTTCCAGCTGCAACATCGCGTGCGGCAGCCAAAACTTGCAAGCCTTCAGCCCGATCAGTCAGTTCAGAGTCAACAACATGAACTAGATCCAACTTGCCACTTAATTCGACTGCTTGTCTGGCAGCATCAACCGTTCCGCTAAGTGCCTTAGCCAAAAAGATGCCAACGACTTCACTCCCATCAGCCGTTAAGTCCTTAATTGTATCTACTAATCTGCCGATTGGTGGTTGACTTGTTTTAGGCAGATCTTCTGCCTGACTCATTTTTTCAACAAATTCTTGCCTGGTGATTTCAACGCCATCAAGATATGTCTTTCCACCAACTGTTACGGATAATGGTACAACTGTTATATGATATTTTTCAATTTCTTCTGGCGTTAACTGTGCAGAAGAATCGGTCAAAATTTTTATTTCTGACAACCTACTCGACCTCAATTCTGAATTGCTGTTCACATTGTATGATAGAATGTGAATTGTATCAATTATAAATTATTATAACAAAAAAAAGAAAGTGAATATCTTTTTTCATAATGAAATTAAAAGAACTTTGGCAGGAGCCAACTAAAAAAAGCAAAAACTATTACGTATTAGATAACACGCTTAGTGCGGTTACCCACGGAATCGGTTTTTGCTTAGCAATTGTTGGCCTAATTTTATTAATTTTAAAGGCAGTATCAATGCATAGCACCATAAGGCTTTTTACCTTTGCCATTTATGGCAGCTGCTTATTGATTTTATATTTATTTTCGACGTTATTTCATAGCTTAATTTTTACCAAAGCACGAAATGTTTTCCAAATTTTTGACCATTCCTCTATCTACCTTTTAATTGGTGGCTCGTATACGCCCTTTGCATTAGTAGCTATCGGTGGCAAATGGGGCTGGCTGCTGTTTAGCCTCATTTGGCTAATCGCAATTTTTGGAGTCATCTACTATATTTTTAACCGGGGCAAGCATGTCATTTTGGATACGGTTTTATATGTTGGTATGGGGTGGCTGGTTATTTTAGCTGGCAAATACCTGTATGTCCGCTTGAGTCCTAACGGCTTTTGGCTCCTCGTTGGCGGCGGAATTGCTTATACCGTTGGGGCACTGCTTTATACCATGAAAAACGTTCCCTTTATTCATGTTGTCTGGCATCTGTTTGTTCTTCTCGGTTCAGCTTTGATGTATTTTGCTGTTTTATTTTATGTTTAAAAATCATTACCTAAAAATGCGGTGATTGCCTCACGTGAATTTTCCAATTCACCGGCAATCACTTTTTTCTTAATGTCAGTAAGTAGTTCACCTAGTTTAGGTCCAGGATTAACACCAGCAGCGATTAAAAAGCGACCATCAATTACTAGTTCAGAAGAAGACTTAATTGGTAATGCCATATAGCGGTCAACTAGAGCCTCAGAATTAATTGGCTGCCCCAAAATTTGCGCAACATCAATTGTATTCAATAAAGTTTCTTTGCCTGCTTCAAAAAGTTCATAATCCGTTGGTGCACGTTCTGAAAGCAGGTCAAACAAATCAACAATTTTTTCTACTTTGCTGGTCATTGCATTGGAATTTTTCCAATCGCGCATAAATTGGCCAATTTCATTATTAGCTATTTTCAGTAAAATGATAATCACGGCCCAAAGACTTGATTCTAAAATAGGATCAAATTTCAAGCTTGGGTAAATTGCTAGTAAATCTTTCTTGCCGGCAAAATCGGGAGCTCCTTCGCTTAATTTAGTATCTAAGAAGACTGCAAATGCTTTTCTTGAATTTGGTCCCGTCCCCATTTTGACAAACTCGTCACGGATTCGTTCAATCGAAATTTTAGGTAACAAATAGTGAAGTTGTCGAATAGCCTCTTCGGTTTGCCCTTCCAAGTCGAATTGTAATTGACTCATAAAGCGGACTGCACGCATCATGCGCAATGCGTCCTCATGAAAACGTTCTAAGGGATCACCAACGGCTTTAATTAAATGATGATGCAAATCATCTAAACCATTGAATAAATCAACAATTTCACCTTTAGTATTCATTGCTAACGCATTGATGGTAAAATCACGTCGCTTTAAGTCCTCTTTAAGACTTCTAACAAAGGTAACATGATCAGGGCGGCGAAAATCCTGGTAACCTGATTCGGTTCGAAACGTTGTTATTTCATAACTACTACCATTGTACAAGACAGTTACAGTACCATGCTTAATACCTGTGTCGATTGTTTTGGGAAATAATCGTTTAACTTCTTCAGGATATGCACTGCTGGCAATATCAATATCATGAATATGTCGTTTTAATAGCAAATCACGAATTGAACCACCAACAAAGTATGCTTCAAAACCCGCTTCTTCAAGCTTTTCAAGTACGGGAAACGCAGCAACAAAAATTTGGGGTAAATCATTTATTTTTTTCATCAGATAATCAACTCATTTGTATAGTGTTTTTCATTAGAAAATGTGGTAAGTTTATAGCGTCAAAGGTTGAATAGAAAGATAATAATCATCATGCAAAAAATTACTAGAAGAAACATTCTAGAACTATTTATGATCATGCTAGGTTGCGCCATTTATGGCTTAAGTTTAGACATGATTTCCGCACCTAATCAGTTAACAGATGGTGGCATCAGTGGTATTACTTTGCTTCTTAGACACTTTTGGGGCATTAATATGGGGCTTTCCTCGCTTATTTTAAATATCCCACTAATATTTTTGGGATATCGATTTATGGGTAAGCGACTCTTGATTTACACAATTTGGGGAACTCTTTGGCTCTCTTTTTTCCTATGGTTTTGGCGCTTGATACCTATTATATATCAATTAAACTTGGAACACGACCTCTTCTTGTCAGCGATTTTAGCGGGAACCCTATCTGGAATAGGTCTGGGATTAGTGTTTAGGTATAATGGCACTTCGGGCGGGACCGATATCATTGCCCGAATTTGTCAACTAAAATACGGCATGTCCTCAGGCAAGGTGCTTTTATTCTGCGATGCGCTGGTCTTGTTTGCGTCGCTAACTTATTTAGACCTAAAGCACATTATGTATACGCTGGTGGCATCATTTATCCTTTCACGCGTAATGGATGCTGTCCAACAAGGAGCCTACTCCGCTCGTGGTTTACTAATAATATCAGATAAGTACCAGCAAATCGCGCAGATGATTGATTTAAAACTTGATCGCGGTTTTACCTATTTCGAAGCTCGGGGCGGCTATAGTAAAGTTAATCGTCCAGTAATCTATTTAGTCGTTTCGCCACGTGAAATTCCCGCCGTGAAAGAATTAATTAGCGCCGAAGACCCCAAAGCATTTGTGAGCGTAATTGAAGTTCACGAAGCACTGGGAGAAGGCTTTACTTACAAACAAAAGCAACGTCACTTTATTATCCGCAAATAAAAAGATCGCATTCTGATATGCGATCTTTTTTAGTTCTGCTAATCAAGTAAATTATTAGCTAAATCCTGCATTTCTGTATCCTCTGGTTCAAGTTTCAAATAACGATTTAATAATTCTTGAACAATGGTAGTTGAATTAGGTTCAGCATTAAAAAAGAGAATCATTTGCCGTAAAAAAGCGGTGTTATCCTGAAATTCGGGATAAACAAGTAAAAACTCACTTTTAGCCTTTTCAGTCTGCCCAAGAGCCTCATAAGAAAGAGCCATGTTCCAATGTGCTTGTGGCTCTAATTCATTATCAGGTATTTCACTAAATAATTCTAAGTTTTCTTGGTGCTTATTTTCCTTTAAATATAAATCTGATAGTTGCAAACGTAAATCAACGTTTTCAGGTAAAAATTTCAAGCCTTTTTTGAGCAATTTCTCAGCGGTGTCAAGTTCATTAAGCTTAACAGCGGCTTTTGCCCCAATTGCGTATAAAGATGCATCAAGCTCGTTATATGCGATTCCGGCTTGTGCTGACCGTAAAACTTGGTCATTATCATTTTTGTGTTCATAAGCAGACGTCAACAGCCGATATGCATTCACGTAATCAGGACTTTGGTCAATCACTTCATCTAGGTATTTGATTGCCTGATCGTCTTTATTGACCGCTAACATAACTAAGGCTGCTTGGTACTTACTGTCAATGTCTAACAGTTCACTCGCGTGTTTTTCAATTACTTCACTTGCTTCTTCATAGCGGCCCAACTTAGCTAGAGTCTGAAACAGACGGTCATTTAGGTTAATCTCACTAAAGTTTTTATGTCTTTTTAATAAATCCTGATACAAATCTAAGGCTTGCTCATAACGGCCACTAAGATAGTCTAGTTCCGCTAATCCAAACTTTACGACATCTTCTTCAGGTGCGACTTTAGCAGCCTTTATGAGCTTGCTATACGCCGTCTCAAGCAAGCCATTAGTTTGATAGTAATCAGCTTGGACTAATAGGCTATCCAAATAAGCGGATGAATCTTTTGGAATTGCATAAAGAAGTGACAGTCCATCATCGTCTTTACCATCATTCAATAGAATTTCAGCGAGGTAAATTTTGAAAAGGTCTTCTTTTGGAAAACGCGCAATTAAACTGCGGTAAACTTCTTTGGCTATATCAGTAAAACCTAAGCCAGTTAAATTTTCGGCTAATGAAGCCAAAATTTCTGGTTCATCTTCATCTAGAGCCTTTTTTAATAAAATTTTTTCTTTGGAAAAATCTTGTTTTTGAATTGAATCTAGCAACTCTTCTGAATAGCTCATAATTTCCCTTCCTGTCTCAGATTCATCGTGTTCATTTTAGATAAAAATACAAACAAAAAGATGATGGCATTTTTGGCCACCACCTTTTCGATAAAACTAATCAGCCTATTTAACAGCTTCTTTAAGAGCTTTACCTGGTCTAAATGCAGGAACAACACTAGCTGGAATTTTTATTTCATCACCAGTTTGTGGGTTACGTCCTTTTCTAGCTGCACGCTTACGCACTTCAAAAGTACCAAAGCCAATCAATTGAACTTTTTTACCTTTTGAAAGATCCTCTTGGATCGAACTGAAAATTGCATCAACAGCTGTAGCTGCATCCTTTTTGGTTAACTTAGTTTTTGAAGCAACTTCAGTTACTAATTCTGCCTTATTTGCCATGGAAAATTCACCTCCCAAAAATGAATCTCATAATAGAGATTCTTTACTTATTCCTCATCAGAGAAACAAGGAACAATGATCATGACTAATCATTCCTTCCTTGTTTCAAAATAGCACAAAAGCCATAGTACAACAAGCAATTTAGCCGAAAATTGTCATTTTTATCTATTTGCTAGATACAAACTATTTTCTTTTACGTGCAATAACCTTAATTGGTGTGCCAGTAAAATCAAAGTTATCACGTAATTGATTTATTAAAAATCGCTCATAGGAAAAATGCATTAATTCTGGATCATTTACAAACACCACAAAAGTGGGCGGATTTGTAGACACCTGAGTCATATAATAAACTCTAAGGCGTTTTCCTCGTACCATTGGTGTTGGTACCAACTTGCTAGCTTCGAGCAGGAGATCGTTTAAAACACTGGATTTAATTCTTTGAGTCTGGTTTTGGTGAACCTGCTTAACCATCTTCGGAATTTGCTCCAAGTTTTGGCCCGTTTTTGCTGAAACGAATAAAATAGGCGCATAGTCTAGATACTGGAATTCTTCACGAATAACTCGTTCAAAATCTTTACCACTATTACTGTTCTTCTTCGGTAAATCCCATTTGTTGACGACAATAATAATGCCGCGTCCAGCCTCATGTGCGTACCCAGCAACATGTTTATCTTGTTCCCTAATACCGGTACTAGCATCAAGAACCAAGCAGACAATATTGGAATGCTCGATCGCACTCATTGCACGCATTACCGAATACTTCTCAGTCTTTTCATAGACTTTGCCTCGTCGTCTGATTCCAGCTGTATCAACAATTCGGTATTTTGTACCATCTTCGCTAATAAAAGGGGTATCTACAGCATCACGAGTTGTTCCCTCTTCATTATTGACAATTACCCGCTTTTGTCCGAGTAAACTATTGACAATCGATGATTTACCAACGTTTGGTCGCCCGATTACACTGAACGAAATCTGGTCATCATCATCTTTAGCTAGATCTTTTGGTAGTTCACTAACAATTCGGTCAAGCAAATCACCAATTCCCGTTCCGTGAACACTAGAAATGGGAATTGGATCTCCGAAACCTAAACTGTAAAAATCATAAATATCCATTCTTTGTTCAGGATTATCTGCTTTATTAACCGCTAATATAACCGGCTTTTTTGTTTGATAAAGCATTTGCGAAATTCGCTCATCTAAATCGGTTAAGTGATTAGTAACACTAGTTAAAATTACAATCACATCTGCCTCTTCAATAGCTATTTCGGCTTGGGCACGAATCTCATCTTCGATTCGGCCATTTTCCCAAGTAATACCGCCAGTATCAATTAAGTCAAATTTATGTCCCATCCATTCAGCTTGGGCATAATTGCGGTCACGGGTAACGCCGGGCTTATCTTCTACAATTGCCAAACGCTCATTAATAATCCGGTTGAAAAGAGTAGATTTACCAACATTTGGTTGTCCTACAATTGCAACTACAGGTAAAACCATATTTTCAGCCTCCTTTTAATTATAAAAAAAGCCGACTTAAAAAGTCGGCTCATTAAATTTACAACTAACGACGATCTTTCAATTGGTCACCAATAATGTCACCTAAAGCAAAGCCACTGTCATCGTTGTTCATGTATTTCTTGTTAACAGAGTTTCTGTTGTATGAACTGTGTGAATGAGATCCTTCATTTTCAGAACCTTTAGAATCAGCAGCCTTCATTGAAAGTGAAATTCTACGTTCATTAGGGTCAATGTTCAAAACTTTAACCTTAACTGTTTGTCCAACTTCAAGAACATCACTAGGTTTGTCTACGTGTTTATATGATATTTCAGAAACGTGGACCAAGCCTTGAATGCCATCAGCAACTTCTACAAAGGCACCAAAGTTAGTTAAAGACTTAACTTCACCTTCAAAAATGTCGCCTTCGTGTAATTCAGCGGTAGCTTGTTCAAATGGGGAAGGTTCAGTTTGCTTGATTGAAAGGGAGATGCGGTGTCTGTCATCATCGATACCAATAACTTTAACTTTAACATCTTGACCAGCCTTTAATACATCACTAGGCTTATCAACGTGCTTGTAAGAAATTTCAGAGATGTGAACTAAACCGTCTACACCACCAACATCAACAAAAGCACCAAAGTTAGTCAAACGAGAAACTTTGCCTTCTACTACATCACCTACAACTAATTGTGATGCAACTTTATCAAAGGCTTCTTCACGTTCTTCTTCAATTAAATCCTTGTGAGAAAGAATCAAACGGTTCTTGCTTGGATCAATTTCTGTAATCTTAAGCTTCATTGTCTTGCCAATGTATGGTTTAAGATCAGATACATAGCGGTTGGAAATAAGTGAAGCTGGTAAGAATCCTCTTGTACCAACATCAACTAATAAACCACCACGTACTGATGAAGTAACAGTACCTTCGATTGTTTTACCTGCCTCAAAGTCTTTTTGCAATTCGTCGTAAGCTTCTCTTTCCTTAAGACGAGTTACTGAGAAGAAGAACTCACCGTTCTCCTTGTCTCCACCAGCTTTTCTCAAGACTAAAGCTTTAAACTTGTCTCCTGGCTTAACGGCTTCGCGTAGATCAACGTTGCGATCTGAAGTGAATTCACGACGTGGAATCACACCTTCGACACCAGCATTTTCAACACCAACATCGATTTGACCTTCTTCAACGTCTAATACTTCAACATCTACAATATCGCCGACCTCAACTCCTTGCATTTGCTTTAATGCATCTAAAAATTGATTACTGTTTTCTGACATTATTTACCTCCCAATATCATAATCTAATTTTAAATGAAAGTGAGATATTTTTCTACTGTTTTAGCACCTTTTTTAAATATTTTTTTGACTTTTAGCAATTTCAGCCAAAATTGCGTCAACAACTTGTTCAATACTCATCTTAGTCGTATCAACTTCAACCGCATCTGGCGCCTTTTTTAACGGTGAAATTTTGCGATGAGAATCTTTGTAATCACGTTGCTTAATGCTTTCCTCAATCTCTGTCAATGTTTGACTGCTTTTTATTCCGCGTTGCTTCAAATCTAACATTCTTCTTTGGGCACGAGATTGTGCTGAAGCTACCAAAAAAATTTTCACTTCCGCATGGGGTAAGACTGTAGTGCCAATATCACGCCCATCCATTACGACATTCATCTTACCTGCCATTTGCCGCTGAAGACTGACCATTTTTTGCCTAACGCCAGAAAGTGCTGAAACCTGGGAAACATTTGCTGAAACTTCAGGCATCCGAATTGCCTGTGTAACATCATTTTTACCTGCAAAAACTTTTTGTTCACCATCAACTACTTTTAATTCAATTTGATTTTGATCAACTGCGGCTAGGATCGCCTCTTCGTCACCATAATCAAGCTGATTTTCTTTTGCTATTACCGTGCAGGCACGATACATTGCCCCAGTATCAATGTAAGTAAAACCCAATTTTTGCGCAATAATTTTTGCGACTGTACTTTTACCAGCTGAAGCTGGTCCATCAATTGCTATCTGCATGCCATTAAAAAAGGGACTTGAAGTCCCTGCCCTTTCTATTAACTACTTTACTCTCAGCTTCTGACCGGCATTTACTTGATCTTCTGGATTAAGTTGATTAAGTTGTGCCAAATCATTAACCGTTAGGTTAAATTTATCTGCAATACTAGTTAAAGAATCGCCGCTTTGAACTGTATATTGTTTAACTTTTGTTTCAGCTGGCTTATCCTGTGCCTGAACTTTAGGCTTGGATAATGTTTTTTTCTTTGCCCTGTCTTTAACCTTCGCATTAATTTGAGTCTTGGAAGTCTTCTTTTCTGTTACCCGTTTGCGCTTCTTAGTCGCTTTTTGCAATTCAACTACCCGGTTGCTGGTTTCACTATTTGCAGCTAAATGATGCACAACCGGTACAAGAGCAACAATAATAATAACTATAAGAACCATTAAGATCATCCAGTATTTTGAGCCTGACTTATTAATCATCGTCCTAGAATTATGAGGGCGTTCATAATGCTTAAACGGTCCTTGCGGGTTCTGATTCAATTTGAAAACCTCCTTCACCTAACTTGCTTAATTTTAGCATATTTAATAGGTAAAATGGATAAAAATAATATTGAATCAAGTTGAATTTAGAAACTGTTTTTAGTTAGTATTTTCGTTTGAAGAAGCATGGTCCGCAATTTGTTGGTTAATTTGCTTAACGATATCTTCCAAAGATATTTCCATCATTTTCTTTTCTGCATCTTTTTCAATTTCACCATAAATATTTTGAAGAACTGGTTGAATATTTCTACCCACAATACAATTTTGATTGGTATCAGGATCGACATGGAAAAGATGGTGATTAACATTAAGAGCTTAATGGATATCGAATAAACTGATTTCGGAAGGCGGCTTAACTAAAGTTGGTTTAACTGAACCTTGATGACTAGAAAGTAAATTAGCTTTGCGTAAGTCACTCATTAGGCTTCTAATTACACTAGGATTAGCTTCTACGCTTGCCGCAATTGCTTTGCTCAAATGGTCAGAATCTGGGCAAAGTAATAAATAAGCTAAAACATGAATAGCATCACTTAATTTATAAGAGTATTTAATTTTGTTCTCCTTTTATAAAACAATTTTCTTAATTGCTGTACTTAAATCGGTCAATGGGTGTCCTAACACTAATGGTAAATCTGAACTAGTTTCGTTTAAGGAACCGCTAGCAATTGGCTCTTAGAAAGAGGCATAAAGAGTTGCCGTTGAGTGATCCAACCCCTTATTTTCCAGGTCAGCAATATAATCTTCACGAGAGACCTGCAAAATTGAACACTTTTTGCCCAATGCTTCGCTTGTAGCTTGTCCTAGCTCTTGATAAGTAGTTGGCTTGCCCGTAAATTCGTAAACTTCACGTGGCTCTGAAGAAGTTAAAACATTAGCAGCTGCCTGTGCATATTCACTTTCTAAAGCCCAGCCGGCACAATTGTCTGCCCAGTAAACAGCTTTTTGTGCTTCTTTAGCACTTGCAAAAAATCCTGCTTCATTTTCTAAATACCAGTTGTTACGCAAAAACGAGTGCGCAATATTGGTTTTAGTAATCATGACTTCAGTTAGCTTGTGATCTTGAGCTAGCGGTGTAGGTGAACTTTGAGCATGAGCAAAACTAGTATAGGCCACAAAGCTAACAGGATTTGCCTGAATCGCGTTAACTACATTTTGGTGCTGCACTTTGCGGTCAACTTTTCCGCCAGGTTGAGAGGAAATAAATAAGACCCGATCAATTCCCTGCAATGCTTCGGTAATTGAAGTTTGCTTATCATAGTCACCAATTCTTATTTCAAAATTGGGAAAAAGCTTCTCGGCTTTCTCCCGATTTCTGGCAATGACGACAATATTTTTTGAACCAGTTAATTGACTTAAGTATTTCACAGCCAGTTGGCCAAAATTTCCGGTTGCAGCTGTAACAGCGTATTTCATTTTTAGTCTTACCTTTCAGAATTCATAATTTGTTGTTTTATTTTCGACAAGTTTAATTGCACTACATGTAAATAATAAAACAACAAGAAATACTTGGATTTTTGATTCTTTTGGGGCGGTTAACTGAATGTAAAATTTATGGTCACTGCAATTTTACTAATTTAATTGGCTATAAGGCCGCTAAATTTTAGTCACGAAAAAGCATCAAGTTACCTTGTAGCTTAATGCCTAAAAATATGATTTGCGATATTTTACCAAAAATAAAATCAATTTTTACTGGTTTTTTCAACTTTAAAATGATTGGGCAAAAAGTGGCAAATAAAAAACAGTTCTTGAACGAGAACTGTTTTCCTAATCATATTTTAAAAAATAATATCCCAAAATTAAGTTAATTCTTTAAATTAAAATGCTTTCTTACGAATGGCTTTAAGCTGCGTAAAACAACTTCAAATAGGAAATAAACCACTACCCCATTTATTGCTCCTTTTAATAAGTTAAATGGGACGATTATGCCAAAAATATACGTAGACATTGACGGAATATGGAGAAGTTGACCAAGATAAACTTTCTCCGTAAAGTTAAGCAGTCCAGTATAGCCGTGAATTGCTGGTAAATTCGTAACCGTAGTCACTGCATATATTGGCGTCAAGATTAAGGCATTTAACAAGGATAAAACAATTGTCATCGCTATTATGCCCAAAATAATTCCGATAATTGGTTTAACATAAAGTTTTTTGGCATTTTTTTCGCCAGCCGAAACATCCTTAGCAATGTAATAAAATGGCAGTGCAAATGACATAGAGGCGGCTAAAGCAGCTAATTGGCCAATGACACTTGGCAATGCAAATCCTTTATAAATCAGGTCAATTAACATTCGAACAGCGGCAATAATAAGACCAGGTACTGGACCGAATAAAAAGGTCCCAATCGTAACAATAACATCAGAAAAGTCGAATTTTAAAAAGCTAGCTACTGGGAGAGGAAAAGCCAATTCCATTAAGATAAATGAAATGGTTCCAATTAGTACATAAGCAATTATATTAGTTAGATTTGTGATATTTCTTCTTTTCACAATACTTACCTCCAAAAAGAATAGGTCTGTTGCTCCTAGCAACAGACCTAATAAAAGTAAGTATTCAAAAATAAGTCTTAACTTTTAGTTTAGCCTGTCTTCTTTCATCTAGACTTTAACTATCGGTACCATAATTGGTTCCACCACAAAAGTGGGTCGTGGACTTTCACCACCGGTCGGGATTTTCACCCTGCCATGAAGACAACAAACTGATATTTAACTACAAGTAAATACTAGTCTACCTGTTTTAATCTGTCAACTTCACTGTGGGTAAGTTCCCTGTATTTGCCAGAAACAAGATTACCCAAAGTCAAAAAGGAGTATCGTTCACGGGATAATTTCTTTACCTGATGGCCTACGGCTTTAAACATTCTTTTGACTTGATGGTAATGTCCTTCATGAATCGTTAACTGCACAATTTGGCTATTCTTCTTTTTATCGCTCCGGATAATTTTTACTTTAGCTGGTGCACTTCGATGACGATCAATTCTGACTCCATGAGATAAACGATGAATTTCCTCTGGTGTCAGTTGACCCTCAATCTTTGCTACATAGACCTTAGCAACCTTATTGCGAGGATGCATCATTAAATTAGCTAGTTCACCATCATTAGTCATTAATAACAAACCTGAAGTATCATAATCAAGCCGGCCAATTGGGTATAGCCGATAAGGTAAATCGGAAAAATAATCTACTACGGTCTTTCTTCCCTTGTCATCATTTGCTGTTGAAACGACGCCGCGTGGTTTATAAAAAAGATAAGTATGCAGACTTTCACGCTCAATTGGTTCCCCATCAACCGTAATATTGCTAAAAGTATCTACCTTGGTTCCAAGTTTGGTAATAATCTCGCCGTCAACGGTTACTCTGCCTTCTTCAATCATTTTTTCAGCCTTACGACGAGAGGCAATTCCCGCCTCTGCGATTACCTTTTGTAAACGTTGTAAACTCATTCTTTATCTCCTTTTTGTGCTTCAGCAATATTTTTATCTGCTTTTCCATTAGCTGAGAATAAGTCGATTTCACCCTCAGAGTTAATACTTTCATCTTCAAAGTCTTCTATCAGAGGTAAATCAGCTAGACTTTGATAGCCAAAATACTGTAAGAAATAATCACTGGTGACATACAAATTGGGGTGTCCTGGTGCATCCTTTTTACCATCTGCTTTAATAAGTCCACGCCAAATTAAAGTTTGGAGCGCCCCAGATGAATTCACTCCACGAATTTCATCTATTTCAATGCGCGTAATGGGCTGACGATAAGCAATAATTGATAAAATTTCTAGTGCCGATTGACTTAACGACTTTGACAAATCTTTTTGAAAAAAATTAGCCACTACTTCACTAACTTCTGGTCTAGTAGTCAATTTATAATTATGGTTGATGTGTATCACCTGGAGACCAGAATCTTGATTTTGCTTAAGCTTAGCTGCCAGATTTTGGGCTAATTCGCGCAATGCGGAATGCTCAACTTGCATTAACTCACACAAATTTTCACTTGGAATACCATTATCGCCTGCTATATATAGCAATGCCTCCAATTGTGCAATTTTACTTACCATCTTTTTCAATTCTTTCTAATTCCAGATCACCGAAAATTCGCGACTGCTTGACCTTAATTTCCTGTTTTTTACATAATTCTAATAATGCTAAAAACAAGCCAATTACATCTGATAAGCTAGTCATCTTGTCGCTACAGGAGAAAAAGCTAATTTTTTTCTGCTTAGCCAATTTGGTGCGTAAGAAGTCAATCATATCATTAATTGGCGTTTCTTTCACATTAACCGAAACAATATCAGGCTGGCGTAGTCTTAATCTTTGAAGTACAACGATGAAAGTATTTGCTAATTCTGAAGAGGTAATTTGACCTAAAGGCAACGGTTGCACCCTTTTGGTAGCTGGTATACTTTCTTCTTTAGCAGCTGTAATGGGTACTTCATTATTTCGCTGCTTAAAATAAGCCGATACTTTTTTGAAAACGGAATACTGAACTAGCTGTTGTACCAACTCATCTCTAGGATCTTCTTCGGGTTCATCATTTTCGGTAAAATCATTTTGAGGCAAAAGTGATTGGGACTTGATCCTCAACAGCATTGACGACATGACAAAATACTCGCCAGCAATTTGCAAGTTTAGTTTCTGCATCTCATGCAAATAAGACAAATATTGGCTGGTGATCTGAGCAATTGGAATATCATAGATATCAATTTTTTGTGATTTGATTAAGTGAAGAAGTAAATCAAGCGGCCCCTCAAAATTGGGCAATTCTAAAGTTAAGTTACTGGTCATAGTTCTATTTCTGTTTTAAATATTTCATCAAATAAACGTATTCTGGGACAGTGGTTATTTTTTTCTGGGGATTGCCAGCCGCTAATTCACAAATTGCCTGCTCTTCATATTTTTTCTTACGGTAATCTGGAGCAAGGGAAATATAGCGTATGACAATAAATTGTTCATCCCACTGAGTGCCAATTACGCCAACAAAGTTGGGATTATGGTCGCGATACAAAAATAACCGAAATTCCTTACTGTTTTTATTAAGCCGGATTTCATCTTTTAGATTAGCTAAATTTTTAAAGTCTGGGAGGTAGGACAATAAGCCCATCGCTACTTTTTCTTTATCATTTTTGCATTCAATTAACATATGTTCACCTAAAATCGCGGATGTGTTTTTGCATAAACTTCTAAAATATGCTTTTGGGATAGATTGGTATAAATCTGCGTTGTACTAATGTCAGAATGGCCCAAAATTTCCTGCACTACGCGTAAATCTGCACCATTTTCTAGTAAATGGGTCGCAAAAGTATGACGCAAGGTATGCGGTGTAACGTTTTTGGTTATCCCTGCCATCTGGCAATAACGTTTAATTATTTGCCAAACTGCCTGTCTAGTTAAAGCACCGCCACGATTATTGAGAAAAATAAAGTCAGTATTCTTACCTACTTTTAGTAATAAAGGATCACGGACTTTTTCCTGATAGCTGTTAATCCAAGAAATTGCCACGTCACTAATCGGAATCAAGCGCTCCTTCGAACCTTTACCGAATACTTTCAATAATTTTAATTCTTCATGCAAATCATTAAATTTAAGGTTAATTAACTCACTCACACGAATTCCCGTTGCATATAGGGTTTCGAGCAAAGCTCGATCACGTAAACCAAGTTTTTTCTTTAAATCAGGCTGCTGCAATAAATTATTAACTTCAGCGACACTTAACGCTACCGGCAATCTATGCTCTTTTTTTGGTGAGTCAACTTCAAGCATCGGATTAAGTTTTTGGATATTCTGACGAACAAGCCATTGATAAAATTTCCGCAAACTCGAAATCATGCGGCTAATTGAACTAGTTGCCTTATTTAAGTCTTTTTGACCAGCTAAAAAGGCATCGATATCAACTGCTTTTGTTGGCCAAGACGTAAAACCCTCGTTTTTTAAAAAAGTCAAGAAATCCATTAAGTCTTGCCGATATGCAGTGATGGTATTGTCACTGAGTCCGCGCTCAATTTGGCTGTATCTTAAATAATCTTCAACATCTTCTCGCAGTTTATGCATCTTGCTCGTCTTCTGGATCATTAATCAAACTAATTGTACCGGCAGTTTTATCTTCCGAAATATAACGTGCTTTAAGCAAATGGCCCAGAGCCCGTTTAAAGGCCGCTTTTGAAATGCCAAAATAATTCTTAATTTCTTGCGCATCAGATTTGTCGTAAAACGGTAATGTTTTAGTATTCTTTCGCCGCAAACTCATTAAAATCATTTGGGCATCATCATCTATTTCTTCAAAAGCACGTGGCAAGCTACTCAAATTCAACCTGCCATATTGACTAATGCCGATTACGCGACCTTTAAACTGCTCACCTAAACGTAGCGGACGACTCATTTGGGAGGCATGAACAAAAGCTAAATAATAATCAGTAGTAATCACAAAAGCGCCAATTTCTCGACTAGAATAGACTGTTCCAAAAGCATCCTTATTTTTCATATCGTTAGGAAAATGGGCTGCCAATTGCTCAAAAATATTTTCATCAGCCAATTTGGCCCAAATTCGCTCTTTATCATCTGTTTCAAGGTGAACTAACAATTGATCATCTTTACGGGGCCACCTCTCTTTGGCAAAGGGCAAATCATCAACTGATAAAACGACATCCTTATCCGGTAAGCCAATATCAACAAAAACGCCCAAATCGAATTTTACATCGGTTACTTTACCCCAACCGTACTGGTCTTGTTGCGCAAAAGGTAGAAATTGTGTCATCTCCCGGTTATGCTGCTTGTCGTCATATAAAAAGCCCTTTATTTCATCGCCAAGCTTAGGCTGCTGTTCCTGAGTAATCTCCTTGCGCTTTAATTCGTAAGTCAGTCCCTCAATTTGAACATAATAAGCTTCATCATTTTGGTCAATAATTTTTCCTTTTGCAATCGTGCCGAGCATAAACTTCTCCCCTAATTTTACATATTTCATCTTTACCAAGTATACCATTTTACCGAAAGAATTTGACAATCGCTAATCTTATTTAATTAGCGAGCAGTAGCACCAGTAAAATGAGTATTAGATTCTTGAAAAAACAAAAAAGCTAGCATCCCTGCTAACTTTTTCATTAATATTGGTTCACAAAATTAAAGGTTTGAAACTTCGCCTTGGTAAATTGCACCACGACGTGCATCAACTGTAATAGTTGTGTCACCAGCAATCTTCGCAGTTGCTTCGGTTACACCAACCACAACTGGAATACCAAGTGAAAGTCCAACAACAGCAGCATGTGAAGTTAAACCAGAAGCTTCTACAACCAAGCCAGAAGCCTTCTTAATAGCAGGCAGGTAGTCAGGGTCTGTAGTCTTAGCAACTAAGATGTCGCCTTCCTTAGTCTTGCTAATAGCTTCTCCAGCACTGTTAACAACAACAGTCTTGCCAACAACTGAACCATTACCAACACCTAAGCCTTGAGCTAACTTGCTACCAATGATTTGTAATTTCATCAAGTTAGTTGTACCAGAATCACCAACAGGAACACCGGCAACGATAATTACTAAATCACCATCTTTAACATAACCTTGTTCCTTAGCAACTTTAGCAGCTACTTCAAACATGTCGTCAGTTGATTCAGGCTTTTCAGTGAGCATTGGTTGAACGCCCCAGCAAATGCCAAGTGAGTGTTGAATCTTTTCATCAAATGTCAAAGCCAAGATGTTAGCATTTGGACGGTACTTAGAAATCATTCTTGCAGTGTAACCAGAATTAGTTGCAGTAATAATAGTCTTGACACCTAATTCTTGAGCAGTCCGAACAACAGATTCACCGATTGCTTCGGTTACGTTTGAACCCTTGTATTCTTCAAATCTTTGTAAAGCTAAAGTATTGCGCTTAAGAAGTTCTTGCTCAGTTCTTTCGTCAATTTCAGCCATTGCACTAACAGCTTTAACTGGGTACAAACCATTTGCTGATTCACCAGAAAGCATTGTTGCATCGGTTCCATCAAGAACAGCATTAGCAACGTCAGAAACTTCCGCACGGGTTGGACGTGGGTTTTCTTGCATTGAATCAAGCATTTGTGTAGCAGTAATAACTGGTTTGCCAAGGGCATTAGCTCTTTTGATTAAATCTTTTTGAACAAATGGAACATCGATGAACGGAATTTCAACACCCATATCTCCACGAGCAACCATCAAACCATCAGAAACTTGTAAGATTTCATCGGCATTGTCAATACCTTCTTGTGATTCAATCTTAGGATAAATCTTAACGTAATCACAACCAGCTTCTTCACAAAGCTTACGGATGTCAAGAATATCTTGAGCTTTACGAGCAAATGAAGCAAAAATAAAGTTAATTCCGTGCTCTAAACCAAATTTAATGTCATCAGTATCTTTTTCAGTGATTCCTGGAAGGCGAATTTCAACGCCAGGTGCATTAACACCCTTCTTAGAACCGATTACACCAGTATTTTGTGCTTCACAGACTAATTCTCTGTTAGCATCGTCTTTTTCTTTAATTAATAAATCAACTAAACCATCATCAATTAGAACGTGACCACCAACATGAGTATCATCATAAAGTCCGTCGTAAGTAACATGAATCATGTCCTTGTTACCTGGCTTAGTTGCATCCATTGAAACGCGGATCTTATCACCAGTGTTGAGAGTGAACTTGCCACCTTCTTGATCAGTGGTTCTAATTTCAGCACCTTTAGTATCTAAAGCAATACCAAGAACTAAACCAGTTTCTTGTTCAACTTGGCGAACCATCTTCATCCGTGAAAGGTGTTCAGCATGGTCACCGTGTGAAAAGTTGAAACGAAATACATTTACTCCAGATTTTGCTAGAGCAGTAATAGTTTCAATATCATTCGATGCTGGCCCTAAGGTACTAACAATTTTAGTTTTCTTCATTATGTAAAAATCTCCCCAAAATCGACTAAATTATTTAGTCATTTCATCATTTATATCTAATAACGTCTCATCACTGCGGTGGGTATCATCAAACAAATCGAGAATATCATGTGTTTCTAATTGGCCATTCTCCATGCCGACAGCTAAACCGCCTTTACCATCGAGAAGTAACTTAACAGCATAATTACCCATTTTTGTCGCATTGATTCTATCCAAAACAGTTGGTGAACCACCACGTTGCATGTGACCTAAGATATTAGCTCTGGCGTCAAAATCGCCGTGTTTTAGAAGTTCAGTTCTAAATTCATCAGCATCCATTACGCCTTCAGCCAATACGATAATACCATGATCCTTGCCTTCTGCAAAGCCACGTGTTAGTGTCTGAGCAATTTCCTTAATATCATAAGGACGTTCAGGAACAACAATTGCGTCTGCACCACTAGCTAGACCTACGCGCATTGCAATATCACCACAGCCACGTCCCATTACGTTAACAATGAAAACGCGGTGATGGCTGCTAGCAGTATCACGAATCTTATCGATTGCTTCTAAAGCTGTATTGCAGGCTGTATCAAGGCCAATGGTGTAATCAGTGCAAGGAATATCGTTATCAATGGTTCCTGGCAGACCAATCGAGTTAATGCCTAGACGGGTTAATGCCAAAGCACCGTGATAAGAACCGTCACCACCAATAACGATAACAGTATCAATGTCATGTTTCTTTAACTGTTCGACGCCCTTTTTTTGCACTTCTTCTTGTGCAAATTCTGGGAAACGTGCACTGTAAAGAAAAGTGCCGCCTAAACTTATCATGTGGTCAACTTTTTCAGCAGTTAGCGTAACAAAGTCACCCGCAACTAACCCGGCAAAGCCATAACGAATACCAACGACACCAAGCCCGTTATGAATAGCAGTCTTGGTAACAGCTCTAACGGCTGCATTCATACCAGGAGCATCGCCGCCGCTCGTTAAAATACCAATTCGTTTCATGAATTCACCTCATTAAGATTTATTGTGTAATTTCTCACATCCACTAAATTTTAACATTCTTTGCCAAAAAAATCTCACAAAAAATGAGATATTTTCTTGATTTACCAGTCTTTTTGCTTGTTAGCGCTATCAGTCTGAAATTGCTCAAGTATGCGCAAAAAATGCTTATTTGTAATTAACCACC
Organism: Lactobacillus sp. B4015; assembly: GCF_026536055.1. NCBI lineage: Bacteria > Bacillati > Bacillota > Bacilli > Lactobacillales > Lactobacillaceae > Lactobacillus > Lactobacillus sp. B4015. The sequence continues at coordinate 138,500 of NZ_JAFNOY010000003.1, read as the reverse complement.
CGTAAATTAGTCAAAACATACTGCTTTTTACTTGAATCAAAACGGTCATTTTGAACTTTTATTCCCAATAAATAGATGTTACCTTCTTTTAAAATAGATTGATTTTTTTCATATATATTAGGAAAAATTACAATATCTTGGCGACCAGTCGAATCAACAAAATTACCAAAAGCCATCGTGGTATTTTTTTTGGTTTTGATCAGTTTTAGTGACATCAGTTTTCCCACGGCAACTCCCGAATCATTAATTTCATATTGCTCTAGTGGCCTAGCCTTAAATTTTTCAGCATACTTTTGAACAGCAACAAGAGGCGAAGTCATCGTGGAAAAGCCTAAAGCTTCTTGCTCCATATCAGCTTTTTCCGCGCTAGTTGGTTCAGGAGCCTGCTTAATTGGTACCCCACCGAGACTTTCAGATAGTGCCTGATTATTACCAGTTAACTGAATATTTTCAATAATTTCTGGACTATTTTCCAGTAATTCATTTCGGTTGGCATTCAGGTTATCAAAGCAACCAGCTTTGATCATAGGTTGAATCATTTTAATCTTCAAGTAATTTGAATTGATCCGCCGTAAAAAATCATCAAACGAATCAAAAAGCTTATTGTTACGCTGCTTAATAATTTGAGTCAGAAAGTCATTTCTCAGACCTTTAACTGCCCGCAAACCAACTAAAATTTGGCCATTAACAATTTGATAGCTTAGTGCGCTTTTATTAATATCCGGTGGTAAGATTTTAACCCCAGCGCCTTGTGCCCGCATGATGTAATCACTAACTTTGAAATGATTGCCACTATTAGAATTTAACATGGCACCGTAGAATTCTGCAGGGAAATGCACCTTAAGGTAGGCAAGCCAAAAGGCTATTTTGGTGTACGCGACTGCATGTGATCGGTTAAAGCCATAATTGGCAAATTGCTCAATGTAGCTATAAACCTTTTGTCCTACCTCACGTGAACGACCATTTTTGACCGTGCCATTAATAAATTCGGCCCGCTTTTGCTCAATCACTTTCTGATTCTTTTTTGACATTGCCCGCCGCAAGATATCAGCTTCTCCTAACGAAAAGCCAGCTAAAATCTGGGCCGTTTGCATAACTTGCTCTTGATAAACCAAGATACCATACGTGGGCGCCAGAATCTGCTTCAAACTAGGATCGGGGTAAGTAACTTTTTCCTTTCCCCTTTTTCTGGCAATAAAAGAATGGATATTTTGCATCGGACCTGGACGATAAAGGGCATTGACGGCTACTAAATCTTCAAAGTTATCGGGGTGCAATTCGCGCAAAACTCCTCTAATCCCGCCTGATTCAAATTGGAAAACAAGATCAGTCTTTCCTTCTTGAAACATTTTCATCGTCGCTGGATCATCTAACGGAATCTGATTGACATCAATTCTTTTTCCTTGACTGTGAATCATGTCAACGGTATCGCCTAAAATGGTTAGATTTCGTAATCCCAAAAAGTCGATTTTTAAAAGTCCAAGCGCTTCAACATATTTTTTGGTTTGCTGGGTAATCGGGATGCCAAGCTGCCCTGCCTGCAAGCCAGAAATAGCTGCGATTGAATTATCACTGAGGACTAAGCCAGCAGCATGAATTGAATAATGCCGCGGTAAGCCCTCAAGCTTCTTAGCTGTTTCAAACAATAATTTGTTTTTAGTATTAGCTCCAACAAGTAACCGCATCTTAGACGAATTCTCGTAAGCTTCTGGTAGTGAAATTTTAGTCTTAGAATAAGGCACACTCTGCGACCATTTTGCCATTTCCGGTTCTTTTAAGCCAAAAGCGCGTCCCGTATCACGCAATACTTGCTTTGCGGCCAATGTTCCAAAAGTCAAGATTTGCGCTGCATGATCCATTCCGTATTTTTCAAACATGTATTTAATTACGTCATCTCTGCGATTATCAGGAATATCTAAATCAATATCCGGCATTTCATGTCGAGCAGGATTTAAAAAGCGTTCAAAGAGCAGCTGATATTCGATCGGATCAACTTTCGTAATTCGCAAAGAATATGAAACTAACGAACCACAAGCAGAACCTCGTCCCGGTCCCGTGACAATTCCGGCTCGATGGCAATAATTGATTACATCCCACACAATTAAAAAGTAATCATTAAATCCCATCTGATCGATTACTTGGAGTTCGTAATCAAGCTGCTTTTGGTATTTTTCCGGTGCTTGCCCACCATTAAAGCGCTCTTGTAATCCTTTTTGTGCTAAGTAGTAAAGATATTCTTTCGACGTTTTAAACTTAGTTTGCTTGTATTTGGGTAAGACAGGGGCTTGAAAAATAACTTTAGCATTACATTCTTGGGCAAGATTGTGCGTATTCTTTAAGGCATCATCCAAATCCAATTCATGATACCTGTTGCTAAGTTCTTGGGCAGAAGGCAAATAGTGTGAACCCTTTTGTTTTGCTAGTTCATCAATGTCTTGTAGCACCTCGCCTTTTTTTACTGCTCGTAATGTTTTAGCCAGAAATTGATCGTGAGGTTGCAAATATTGCGTATCTTCAACACTAACAAGTGGTATCTTAAATTGTTTAGACAATGCTCTAACATAATTGATATAAGTCTGCTGCTTTTCTGAGCCATAAACCCCTAAATAAACTGAGTCACTATCGTCCACTAATGCCAATAATTGACGTAATAAATCATTGCCGAGTTGTTCATCTTGCTTTTGCAGCTGTAAAAGCTCGCTATGCGTGTTAGCTGGAACAATAAGTACGATATCATGCAAATCTTTTTGGACTTCTTTTAAAGTTAAAACTGCCTTTTTTGTCCCATTTTCAGTTAACAGATTAATTCTGCTCGAAATTCGTAAAATATTGCGGTAGCCTTCATCCGTCTTAGCTAGAGCAATCAAATCATAGTGGTGTGCGCTATCAATCAATCCGTTTAGCCTAAGCTGCATCCCTAGCAGTGGCTTAATACCAAGTTCTTGCGCAATTTCATAAAAGTTGACCAGACCATAAGTAACGTTAATATCGGTTAACGCAACTGCTTCATAGTCAGCCTTTTTGGCCGCACTCAATAAGTCCCTAATTTTAATTGGGCTTTCTAACAATGTAAATGAACTAATATTTTGCAGTGCCGCAACTTTCATCTGGACTCCTCCTTTATTTTAAATTTAGTATACCAAAAACCTCTCTTTTAGTTTGAAAACCTGCACAAACTTTGCTAAAATTCTTCTATGAAAGAGGGAACTGCTATGAGTCGTTATATCGTAACAATTTGCTGGAGCATTGTTTATATGTTAATCGTCGGTTTTATTGCCGCACCTTTAACACAAAATGTTTTTAACTTGGGCGAAGCTGCGATTGTTGGTTTAATTTTTGGAGTGTTATTCGCTGCCATTATTCCAACTATTACCGCCCACTCAAGTAAAGATAAGAGCAAGTATTCTAAGCTTAAATAAAATAGATAAATAGTAAAAGCCATTAACGCATTTGCGTTAATGGCTTTTCTTATTGCAATAAAAAGTTTGGTTTGCAATCGACTTGAGGTTTAGCTTTAGTCAAAAATTCTTGAAACATTTGAACATAATCTTTAGCAAGAATTGATGTGATTTTTTCGGGAGCATAACCCGGATAAAATCCTCCTCCCATTGCGCGGTAATTATTAACAGCTAAATAATACGTTTTTCTATCTTCAATTGGTTGACCATTTAATTCAAGCTTAGTCAATCGGTGGCCCGGTTTTTTCTTAATGTCTGCCTGATAATTAATAGGATAAAAGATATCAAAATTAAATAATTGATCACGCTTAGCAGGTAGAAAAGTCACTTGTCCCTTAGCGTCTTTTGTTAAAAAAGATAAGCTATATTCAATAATCTCACGTAGTTCTTGGCCAGTAAGCTTAACTTTGCATAACTGGTTTGCGTACGGGTAATTTAATAAAATATCACGCATGGTGACACTTTTGCCAAAGCCCTTGGCTGTATCACTCATAACAGCAGTCGCAGAAACATCAGCGTGAGTAAAATATAGTTGCATTTGCTGCAGAAGGTTGACAAATGGTGCTCCTTTGATGCGAGCTTGCTCGGCATTATTAATTGGTGCCGGTTGAACAAGCTTAGCAACAGGTTGATCTAGCCAAATTTGCGTTTCTTTATTCAAGGTCGCCGCTAGTTTGATTATTTCTGGGTCAGGAGCAAAGTCTTTAGCATCAATCAACGAAGCCGTTTTTGTCTTAATTTTTCTTGTTTGCTCATCAATTTCAAGAACAACTTTTCCCACCGCTTCTCCGCGATAACCCGGTTGTACAATCGCGGTATCATGGGCTACTAGGCTCATTCGGCGATGCTGGTGCCCAGTTAGCATGATATCGATTTCTGGAATTTGCGTTAATATTTGGTAACCTTCATTCTCCCCTGTTGCTGGTTCAGTTATCTGACCTGATTCTGGATCCTTTTCAAAACCGCCATGATATAAAACTGTTAAGACATCAACTTGAGGCCGCAATAATTGCGCATAATAACTTGCTTGCTCATAGGCAGAAGCAAACCGTAAGCCAGCGACATGCGCTGCCGGTTCCCAGCTAGGGACCTTTTGCGTTGTCAAACCAATCAGTCCGATTTTTAGCCCATTTTTTTCAATAATCAAATAATCATTGCCAAAAGCCGGTTGGTTAGTCGTCTGATTCAAGATGTTACTATTCACGATCGGACTGGAATTATGACTAAGAAAATATTTGAGATAATCAAGCCCATAGTTAAAATCGTGATTCCCTAGACAACGGGCATCATAGCCAATTGCTTGGTCAAAAGCTACGTACTTAGACAAAGCACGGTAATTCTTAACCGAATGAACATAAGAGGCAAGTGGTGATCCTTGTAAGTAATCACCCGCATCCGTTAGAATGACATTTTCTTTCCCATAACGAGCTTGCTCGGCTTTAAAGATTGCACTCACCCTAGCTAACCCAATTGGTGCATCAGTGTCATGCTGGTTTTGATAATCAGTTGGCAAAATATAACCATGAATATCGCTTGAACTCAAAAATACTAGTTTCATTATTTACCTTTCCCGTGGCAATTAAATAATTTTAGGTAAAAAAAAGACACCACATAATAGGTGCCCTTTTTAATTAGTTGTTGTCGCTTGCGTTAGTTTCACTAACAACTTGACGACCCTTGTAATAACCTTTAGGTGAAACGCGGTGGCTTAAACGATATTCACCAGTAGTTGCATCATAGTGCATTGCTGGAACAGCTAACTTGATATGGCCACGACGTGAACGTTTCTTTTGCTTAGAAGTATGTCTCTTAGGAACTGCCATTTATTTGATCTCCTTTATTGTAGAATTACGTTTTTAGGTCACTAATAAAAGAGTGCCTAAAACACTTCACGTTTGTTAATGATACTATTGTATCTTAAATAAATCAAGATATATTAGTTATTCTTATCTTGATTATGTCCGTTTGAACCACAAAACCAACCAATGAGGACACCAATAATAATCATGATAACCAAAATAATTATCAATGGCACTTTCACATTAAATAAGCCAAAATTGATGGCCACATTGTTGGTATTGAGAACAACAAAGGTCACTGCCAAAAGGCAAAGGATTAAAATCAATACCATTTTAATTTGTCGAGTTTTATCTTTCATCGTTCTGCACTACTTTCTTGATGCAAACTTAAGCGATAATTCATCTCCAATTGCTGGAAACAGATTATAAAGTTTAGCTAAAAATGCAAGACTTAGCGGCAAATTCAATTCGCGTTTATTGCTACCAAAGAAATGGACAACCTGCCAGGCCACATCATCGGGATCAAGCATATAGCGCTCAACATTTTTAACGTAATTACCACTCTTATCAGCAATATTAAAGAAATTGGTGTAAACCGGTCCCGGGTTAACCGTCATTACTTTAACGCCAAAAGGCTTTAGTTCAAGCCGTAAAACATTAGAAAACTGAATAACGGCAGCTTTTGATGCACTATAAGCAGCAGATTTAACGGTTGGCATCTTACCAGCCATTGAGCCAAAGTTGATTATTTGACCAGTTTTTTGATCCATCATTAGCCTGCCAATCAGTCTAGTGAAGTACATTAAACCTAATACATTGACCTGGAACATCGCAGTTACTTCACGCCGATCCATTTCGACGAAATTCTCGAACTTGCCAAAACCAGCGCAATTTACCAAGTAATCAACATGTTTTGTTACCTTAACGATATTATTAAAAGCGGCATCGATTTGCTCACTTTCACCCATATCAGTAGCAAAAATATAGGTAGGAGCACCTGATAATTCATGTGCCTCAGCGGCTACTTTCTCCAGTTTATTTTTATTTCTGGCAATTAAGATAACAGTAGCGCCGCGACCGGCACTTTCTAAAGCAATTGAATGTCCAATTCCACTAGAAGCACCGGTAACAACAACAACTTTATTTCTTAATGAATCACTCATTTCTTCTCACCTTTCATCGGAATTATAACTCGATCAAAATCATTTGCTAGCTTGGTATTAGGAAATATTTTTACAGCCTGATTCTCTAGTTTTTTGGCTTTAGCACCTAGATATCTAGCAGAGATATGGTCCAAATACAACCGCTTTACTCCATTATCGCGCGCAATCTTTGCAGCTTCAACTGCTGTTGAATGATAATAAGAACGAGCTAAATCAGCTTCATGGCCAGCAAAAGTCGATTCATGGACCAGTACATCAGCATTTTTGGCGAGTTGGGCAATCACAGGAGTTGAACGCGTATCATAGATTATAGTAACTATTCTACCAGCTTTATTTGGACCTAAAAAGTCATTTCCATCTAATATTGTCCCATCATCCAAGGTAATAGTCTCGCCATTCTTTAGTTTACCAAGTAATGGCCCATTAGGTATATTATATTGCGTTAATTTGTCCATTAAAAGTTCACCTTGATGTGCATCCTCGACAACCCGGTAACCAAAACTGGGGACGCGATGGGCTAATTTTTCGGCATAAACCTTAAACCCTTGTCCTTGATAGATTAAACCGCCCTCTTCCAAGGCAACAAACTTTATGGGGTATGAAACCTTTGTCCGCGAAATTTTTAAAGCAGTTCTTACAAATTGCTCTAAACCGGGAGGACCATAGATTGTTATCGGACCGACATCACCCTGAAATGATCTAGTTGCGAGTAACCCTGGCAAGCCAAAAATATGATCACCATGATTATGGGAGATGAAAATTTTAGTGACCTTCCGTAAACGAATATTAGTCCGTAAAATTTGGTGTTGTGTTGCCTCACCAACATCAAATAACCAAATTTCATTAATTTCATCTAACATTTTAAGCGCAATGCTTGAGACGTTACGCTGTTTTGATGGTTGGCCTGCCCCAGTACCTAAAAATTGTAATTCCATATAATTCCTATTCTAAAATTTAGCGTGCTCAACAATTGTTTTGACAATGAAAGCACTGTAATACTTCGACCCTACTGGCGTTGGGTGGGTTTGATCTTCATAAAACCAGTTAGAATGCGCTTGCGAATGATTATACCAGTTAATAACTGTTAAATTGTGGTAGCGCTTAGCTGCAGTTTGCAAAGTTTTGTTTACCTGATTTTGCCAAGGCTTATTTGGAACATGAGTATTCACCCAAAATACTTGTCTTTTTGGACCAATTTCAGTCATCAAATGATCTAAATCTGACATTGGAAATGGGCCATTTGTCCCTAAGGCAATTAAGACATTATTAGCTAAAACTTTTTGCAATTTATATTGGTTAATTAGCCCAAACGCCACCGATAATTGCCTGGAAACGGCCGCATCAATGACGGCTTTAGGCATTAATTTAGCTAAATCATTACTTGAGCCTGCCATCACTGAATCACCAATTGCAGTCAATGGCACCTGATGAGCCAATTGTAAATCAACCTGACTAATGCCGAATTTTTTGAATGATTTATTTACCGGGTGTTTCTTAGCTGAACGTTTAGCCTGAGCAATCAGCTTAGCAGCCCTCGGTCCCTTAGTATTTGATTTCTTCAGCTTAGCAATTAAGGTCTTATTTTCCCTGCTTTGCCGTTGTTGATTAGCACTAATTCGCTGTGCTAACTGTGATTTATTATAATCTTCGGCTCTTGCTGTTGGCGAAACAAGAATTGCGACACTACCAATTACAAAAATTAAGCAGGCAATAACGGCCTTAATTTGAGGGGCATTACTTTCTCTTGTTTTATCAAAAAGACTATCTAAGTAATTCTTAGTTTTTGCCCACGTCACCTTACCCAATGGCTTTTCAATCACACGGTAGGACATTTCACTCAAAATCAAAATTAAGCAAATTTCAATTAGATGGTACAGCAAAACATGATCTGCCATATTAGTTACTTTATCTTCAAAAAAGATCATTACGGGAAATTGGTAAAGATAAATACCATAACTTCTAGAGCCAATCCAGTTAAAAAGTGGGTTAGTTAGCCAGTTATTCCAATGGCTACAAGGATGTGCGATAATTCCAACCAATAAAACCGTAAAAATAGTAAATAAGAGCATCCCACCATAATAAGGAAAAGCATTTTCCGGATTCATCAACGGACTAAAAAATAAAAAGACCATAGCAAGAAGCGAGATTAGTCCACTAATGTCGAGCAAATTAGCATCAATTCGCTCGATTTTAGCCTTTAATTTATCCATTGGCCAGATTACAGCTAAACTGGCACCAAGTCCCAGTGAAAAGAATCTTGTATCAGTGCCATAATAGATCCGGTTTAAATCGACACCGGTTTTATACATGATTGCCATTTCTAGTGCCGATAACATTGAGACGCTAAATAGAATCCAAAAAGTGTTTTCCCGTTTTTTACTAAATTTAACCAGCAAAAAGATCACTAATGGCCACAAAAAATAGAATTGTCCGTTAATCGACATTGTCCATAAATGCACGAAAGGCGATTCATTGGCGGCAAAACGCTCAAAATAACTTTGACCATTTAAAATCTGCCAAAAATTATAAACATTTAACAGATTCGTTATCACAATCTGACTCAACTTAGCCAATAAATTTCGCTGAAAGACAAAAATATAAGCGGCACAAAGCCATAATAGCGCAATTAAAGGCGGATAAAGCTTTTTCAGCCTTTTTAAATAAAAATTCTTGTTATTAAAAAAGCCGTGATCATCATATGCCTTAAGCATTTGGCAGGTAACTAAGTATCCTGATAATACAAAAAAAATCGGTACCCCAAGATAACCACCAACAAAAGTATTAGGATCAAGATGATATAAAATCACCCCAATAACTGCTAACGTCCTGAGTCCAGAATATCCTGTAATAAACCGATTTTTTGCCATATTTCTACTTTTCTATTTAATTATTATTGGACAAATTCAAAATTGAACGTGCCAATTATTACATCGTCGCCGTCAATGGCTCCTTTTTCACGCAATGCTTCATCCACACCCAGGTTCTTCAATTTGCGTGCTAAACGTAAGACACCATCTTGGTAATCAAGGTTCGTTCGTTCAACTAGTCGTTCTAAACTCTCACCTTTAATTTCAAAAACATGATCTTCAAGTTTAGTAATCGTAAATTCGTTTTTCTTAGGCGCCTGGTATTTGTATTCCTTTACGCCAGCTGCCGGCTTGACTTCCTTTTCAGCCTGCTTGCTTTCTACTTCCGCCACTACCGTTGCAGTATCTTGCATTAATTGGCTAACGCCCTGATGAGTTACGCTTGAAATTGCATAAACAGGCTGGTCAATTCCAGCTTGGCTAAGTTCTTTTTTAAACTCCGCCAATTTTTCAACCGAATTAGGCAAATCCAGTTGAGTTGCAACAATTAACTCACGCTTTTCCTTTAGGCTTTGGTCGTAAAGCAATAATTCTTTACGGATCTTTTGGTAATCCTCTAAAGGATCTCGGCCATTTTCAGGATCCATTGAAACCAAGTGTAAAATTACTTTGGTTCTTTCAATGTGACGTAAGAATTGAATTCCAAGGCCAACTCCCTGACTAGCACCCTCAATTAATCCTGGCAAATCAGCCATTGAAAAATCAAGGCCATCTGGCAAAATCACCATACCCAAATTAGGAGTTAAAGTAGTGAACGAATAAGCTGCAATCTTAGGCTTTGCCTTAGTAACTACTGAAAGCAGCGTTGACTTCCCAACTGAAGGAAAACCGACAAGACCAACATCAGCTAAAACCTTTAGTTCTAACCGCAAAACTCGGTCTTCACCTGGTTCACCATTTTCAGCAATTTCTGGTGCAGTATTTACACTCGTAGCAAAATGAATATTGCCACGACCACCACGACCACCGCGGGCAACAACAAGCTCTTGCTTATTTTTAGTCAAATCGCCAATTTCTTCATTGGTATTAAAATCATATACGGTAGTTCCGACAGGAACACGAAGATATAAATCTTTGGCACCGCGACCATATTGTGACTTAATACGGCCATTTTCACCGCTCTCAGCTTTAAACTTACGCCGATAGCGAAAATCCATTAGGGTTCTTAAGCCACTATCAGCTACAAAAATGATACTACCGCCACGGCCACCGTCTCCACCAGCGGGTCCGCCATTTGGAACGTACTTTTCATGGCGGAAAGCAACCATGCCATCCCCGCCTTTACCGGCTTGGACTTCAATCTTGGTTTGATCGACAAATGTAGGCATGCAAATTCTCCTTCCGTCTGCTCTAACTTTAAATACTATACCACAAAAGGCTTATTTTTCGTGGGAAAATTACCGGTTATAATGTCAATTTAACCGTCTGTGCTTGGGGCAGAGTTAAACCAGCATCACATAATTGTTCAACCGATGCCTCTTTAATTTTTTTCAATGAACCGAAAGTGCGCAATAATTTATTACGACTCTTAGGTCCGATTCCCTTAATTGAATCAAGTTTACTTGATAGTGCGTTTTTAGCATGTGTTCGGCGATGAAACGTAATCGCAAAGCGGTGAACTTCATCCTGAATCCGGGTCATCAAATAAAATCCCTGTGACTTTGGATCCATTGGAATTAATTTCATCGGTACCCCATTAATAGGATCCCCATAAAGCAAGTGGTTGGTGCGGTGCTTGTCATCCTTTACCATCCCCGCAACGGGAATATTAAGATTAAGTTCGTTACGTAAAATATCTTCACACGCATCAACTTGAATTTGCCCACCATCCATTAGGATCAAATCAGGCATTGGTTTATGCTCACGTAAAAGCCGACTATAGCGTCTTCGCACAACTTCACGCGTATTGCGAACTTCGTCGCCCCCATTTTGGTGTTCAACTTCACCCTTTAACTTATACTTACGGTATGAATTCTTATCGGGCTCGCCGTCTTTGAATACAACTAACGCTGAAACTGGATCGGTTCCTTGAATATGTGAGTGGTCAAAACTTTCAATCACATGTCCATATGGCAACCCTAGAGCAGCAAAAATCTCTTTTTGTGCTCCCTTAGTTTTACGATTACCTAATTCTAGCAGACGGAACTTGTCGTCTAATTTCAACTTGGCATTTTCTTTTGCCATTGATAATAAAGACCGCTTTTGTCCCCTTTTGGGTGTCCTAACAGGAACCTTAAGCACTTCGCTGAGTGCCTCATTATCAATTCCAGCAGGAACTAAAACCTCTTTGGGAAGAACACGATTCTTTTGGCCATAGAATTGAACAATAAATGAAGTAAATGTGTCTTCCGGATCCCCAGTATCCGTCAAAGGATACATTCTAGTTTCTCTTCGAAGCAGCTTTGCTTGCCGGAGGAAAAAGATCTGAATTGAAATCCAAGATTTATCGACATAAAAATTAAAGATATCACGCTGTGTATTATCATTGGAGATGATTTTTTGTTTTTCAACTGTTTCTTCAATGTATTTCAATTGATCACGAATTTCCGCAGCACGCTCAAATTCAAGATTCTGTGATGCTGCAACCATTCTTTGATTCAATTCTTGTTTAACACGCCCGATATCACCATTTAAAAAGCTCTTAATTTTTTTAATTTGGGCGCTATAAACTGACTTAGGGACGGTCTTAAAACACGCACCTAAGCATTGACCCATATGATAATAAAGGCACGGTCTTTTCTGCCGCCCATTGCAGCGTCTTAAAGGATAAACCTTCTGAATAAACTTCAATGTTGCTTGCGCCGCGTATACATTTGGGTATGGTCCAAAATAATAACCGCCATCTTTTCTGACAATACTTGTCAGCTTAGTCTGTGGATCACGTTCATTGGTAATTTCAATGTAAGGATAGCCTGTTCCCTGTTTTAATTGCACATTATAATATGGTTGGTATTTTTTAATTAAAGTAACTTCAAGCAGAAAAGATTCCTTGTCAGTTGAAACCGTGATTATATCATAGTCACGAATTTCTCTAACCAGATCAGCTCGTCTACCTACTTGCTTACTTTTAAAATAAGACCGTACCCGGTTTTTTAGATTTTTTGACTTGCCAACATAGATGACCTTACCATTAATATCTTTCATTAAATAACAGCCGGGTTTTGCTGGGAGAAGTTTCAATTTATTTTCAATTAATTCTGATGCCAAAAAATCACTCCTTCCCAAAATTTGCTCTATCAATTTTACCACAAAATGCGAACTAATGATTTTTTAATGACCACAATCTAAGACTGGATAATAAAATGACGGTTAAATCGAACCAGAATATTACTGGCTTGTTAACCGCTTATTTATTATAATGATGATAATTAATGAAAGGAACGAAAATATGGGCTTAACATTTAAAAAACAAGATGAATTAGAAAAGTTATTCGATAAATTTGCTACTGTTCCTAAGGATAAAAAGAAAAAGCTTAGTAAGAAAAACAGCAAAGAAAAGAGTAAATAAAAATGACTCTCTAAGAAGGAGAGTCATTTTTATTTTATAAATTTTGCTCGATCCAATCCCATACTTCTTTTACATGGGTCTTTTTAACTGCACTATAAGTAAGTACACTAACATTGTCATAAGCTAAATCTAGCTTCTTGTTCAAATTAGCTATTACCTTGTTTTCCTGGCTCTTTTTAACTTTATCAATTTTGGTACAAATAACTAAAATTGGTAAATTCAAGTATAAAGCATAATTATACATTGCAACATCATCTTTTGTTGGTTCATGACGTGAATCAGTTAAAAGAATTAACCCTTGAAGGTTTTCCCTTGTTTCCAAGTAGTCCTGAATCATCTCACCAAACTTTTGTCGTTGCACCTGCGAAACTTTCGCATAGCCATACCCCGGCACATCAACCAAATAAAAATCCTGATTGACAACGTAAAAGTTTAGTGTCTGGGTTTTACCTGGCTGTGATGATGTTCTTGCCAAATTTTTGCGACCTAATAGTGAATTAATCAAGCTAGACTTACCCACATTTGACCTTCCTGCCAAGGCAATCTCAGGCAAATTATCTTTAGGGTATTGTTCTTCTTTTACCGCACTAATTGCATAATCGCTACTTTTAATGATCATTTGCTGCCTTAACTTCTTGGGTGTCCTCGCTAGCTCTCCGAGTTACTCGTGGTTCTGCGTTTTTAGTAATTACATCCTTAGTCACTTCGACTTTTTCAATATCTGGATCACTAGGTGTCTGATACATAATGCTCATCATTGCATTTTCAATTATTGTTCTCAGTCCACGCGCACCCATATTTCTTTCGATTGCTAAATCGGCAATAGCACTCAGTGCGCTGTCAGAAAAGTCGAGTTCAACTTGGTCAAGCGACAATAACTTCTTGTATTGTTTTACCAACGCATTCTTAGGCTCAGTCAATATTCTAACTAAGTCTTTTTGATTTAATTTATCTAAGGTGGTAATAATTGGAATTCGGCCAACAAATTCTGGAATCATTCCAAATTTAACTAAATCACCGGTAGTTAAATGCTTCGTCCATGAATCATCTTTAGTTTTGTTTAACTTGTTTTCGGTACTAAAACCAATAATCTTTTTGCCCATACGTCCTTTGACAATTTGTTCAATACCATCAAAAGCCCCACCAACGATAAACAAAATATTGGTGGTATCAATTTGAATTAATTCTTGTTGTGGGTGTTTACGACCACCTTGTGGTGGAACTGAAGCAACAGTGCCTTCTAAAATCTTTAGAAGTGATTGCTGAACCCCTTCACCAGAAACATCACGTGTAATCGAGACATTTTCTGATTTTTTTGAAATTTTATCAATTTCATCGATATAAACGATTCCACGTTCAGCACGTTCAATATCATAATCTGCATTTTGCAACAATTTCAGCAGAATGTTTTCGACATCTTCACCGACATAACCAGCTTCAGTCAAGGTAGTAGCGTCAGCAATGGCAAACGGAACATCCAAAATTCGGGCTAAAGTTTGTGCCAGATAAGTTTTACCTGAGCCAGTTGGACCAATGAGTGCAATATTTGATTTTTGCAATTCGGTTGAAGAATCAACATCCATTTGACTAATCCGTTTATAATGATTATAAACGGCTACTGATAAAACTTTTTTTGCGCTTTCTTGTCCAATTACATATTGATCAAGCTGCTTTTTTATTTCCATTGGTTTCGGAAGGTCTCTAGCCTTTTTTAATGAATCTGACTTTAACTCATCATCAATAATTTTCTTTGACAAGTCGACACATTCATTACAAATATAAACTCCGTTACCAGCAATCATTTTTTTAACTTGATCCTGTGTTTTATCACAAAAAGAACATTTAATTTCTTCCTGATCAGTAAACTGTGATGCCATTATATTCCTCCTCATATCTACAAGAATAAGAGTATCATACATCGAGCGTATTGCTTGAATAATTTGCTTGTAGAAAAATAAAAAGGCAGTTCAATAACCACCTTTTTACCTAGAATTTAAATCCTATCATTTTTTAGATTTTTTATCATCTTTTTTGCTTTTGGATTTAGCAACTTGTTTTGCGTTATCAGCTACAAGATCGATGGCTTTACGAACGTTGATGTCATGAGATAGCATCTCATCAGTTAAGGTGTTGCGAACAGTCTTTTCATCCATATTGTATTCGCCAGCAAGATCTTTGATTTCATTATTAATCTCTTCTTTAGAAGCCTTGATATCCTCTTTCTTAACAATTGCTTCAAGAACCAAGTTGGTCTTAACTCTTTCAGCTGCATCCTTACTAAATTGAGCACGTAATTGGTCCTCAGTAGTATTAGTAAGCTTGTAGTATGTCTGTGGATCAATACCTTGACGTTGCATATTACCCAAATATTGATTCATTTGTGTATTAACATCTTCTTGAATCATTGCATCAGGAATTTCATCAATTTTGGCATTCTTTACTGCACCTTCAACTGCTACTTGTTCAATTGCGTCTTTAGCAGCTTCTTCTTTCTTAGACTTCAAGTCTTTCTTGATCTTTTCCTTCAAGTCATCAAGAGTGTCAACCGAATCATCAACATCTTTAGCAAACTCATCATCAAGTTTAGGCAATTGCTTTGATTTAACTTCATGAATCTTGGTAGCAAAATGAGCTTCTTTCCCAGCTAAATCCTTTGCACTATAATCTTCCGGGAAGGTAACAACAACATCTACTTCATCGCCAGCCTTATGACCAATTAATTGATCTTCAAAGCCGGGGATAAAGGTATTTGAACCAAGTTCGAGAGCATAGTCTTCTGCAGAGCCGCCATCAAAGGCCTTATCATCAATAGTACCCTTGTAATCAATAGTTAGAGTATCACCCTTAGCAGCTGCACTCTTCTTAAGGACGAGTTCAGCATTCTTTTCACGCTCTTTGTTAAGCTCAGCATCAATGTCTTTAGCATAAACACGTGTGTTTTGCTTGGGTACTTCTATTCCCTTGTAATCGCCTAATTCAACTTCTGGTTCAACGGTAACCGTGGCTTTCATCGTCCAGTTTTTGCCCTTTTCCATTGAATCCGGAATAATTTGAGGTTGACCAACAGCAGAAATTCCAGCTTCTTTGATAGCAGCTGCATATGCGTTGGGCAAAACAAGGTTTAAAGCGTCTTCGTATAGAGCTTCTTCACCATAGTATTGATCAAAAATAACACGGGACACGTGACCCTTTCTAAAGCCAGGAACACGCAGATTCTTCTTTACTCTTTTGAATGCTTGATCTAATCCAAGCTTCACCTCAGCTTGGGAAATATCAAAAGTAAGTTCGCCAGTAGTTTTACCGGTTTTATTCCATTTTACAGACATTAATTAAATACCTCCAATGTCAAGTTAAACTGCATCGTTACATACTAAATTATCTTACATTAAACGCTCGTAAAAAACAAATTTAGACAAAAAAAATGTACTTCTATGAAGAAGTACATCTTTTTAAACTGTTTCTTCGAACTAGTCAAGAATTTCAGTAACTTGACCAGCACCAACAGTACGACCACCTTCACGGATAGTGAATTTAGTACCCTTTTCAATGGCTGCTGGCTTGATTAACTTAACAGTAAATTCTGTGTTATCACCAGGCATAACCATTTCAGTACCTTCTGGCAATTCAATTTCACCAGTAATATCAGTAGTGTGGAAATAGAATTGTGGACGGTAGTCTGAGAAGAATGGAGTGTGACGTCCGCCTTCTTCCTTCTTCAAGACATAAACTTGACCCTTAAACTCGCGGTGAGTTTGAATCGAACCAGGTGCTGCCAAAACTTGACCACGAACAACTTGATCACGGTCAATACCACGAAGCAATACACCAACGTTATCGCCGGCTTCACCTAAATCTAAAGTCTTGTGGAACATTTCCAAACCGGTAACAACTGACTTAAGAACTTTGTCAACTAAACCAACAATTTCAACTTCGTCGCCGACTTTAACAGTACCACGGTCAATACGACCTGAGGCAACAGTACCACGACCAGTAATAGTGAAAACATCTTCAACTGGCATTAAGAATGGCTTATCAGTTTGACGTTCTGGAGTTGGAATGTATTCATCAACTGTGTCCATTAACTTCATGATAACTTCTTGTTGTTCCTTGTCGCCTTGTAAAGCTTTCAATGCTGAACCACGGATAACAGGAACATCATCACCTGGATAATCGTATTCAGTCAACAAGTCACGAACTTCCATTTCAACTAAGTCGATCAATTCTGGATCGTCAACTAAATCGGTCTTGTTTAAGAAGACAACGATGTAGTTAACACCAACTTGACGAGCAAGCAAAATGTGTTCACGAGTTTGAGGCATAGGACCATCAGTTGCAGCAACAACCAAGATAGCACCATCCATTTGTGCGGCACCAGTAATCATGTTCTTGATGTAGTCAGCGTGACCTGGAGCATCCATGTGAGCGTAGTGACGTTTTTCAGTTTCGTACTCTACGTGAGCGGTATTGATAGTAATACCACGTTCTTTTTCTTCTGGAGCTGCATCGATTTCTGAATAATCTTCAGCCTTTGCCAAGCCCTTTTCTGATAAAACTTTAGTAATAGCCGCTGTTAAAGTGGTCTTACCATGGTCAACGTGACCGATGGTACCAATGTTTACGTGTGGCTTTGTTCTAACGTAATGTTCTTTTTCTGCCATTAAAATGACCCTCCTGTAAATTTGCAAGAAGTCCGTTGAGTAAGTAACGGATAGTTCTCTGTTGAATATTGTACTACTTTCATTGGCAAATGCCTAGTATTTTAATGCATAGAGCCATGCCTAATGAAAACGTCCTTTGATATTATACTAAATACGAAAAAAAAGTAAAGACTTTTTATCTAAATTATTTCGGCAGACTATTATCGATTCGCACGAACAGGTCCTGGTTTGCGCGCCCATCATGATGATCAATATAAGAAGCTAAGTCACTAGCGAAACTGTCAGGCTCTGTAATATATTTCGGCAATACCGGATATAAGCTACCTAAAATTAGATTGACCTCGCCTAAAACGGCTGGCAATTGGCTAGGACGATGATAATACCGTGAGCCAATCCCCGAAACAACTTCACGGTATATCGGATCTTTTTCCAATAAATTGATTTTAGCGGGAACAAATTTTTCTTGTTGACCTAGCACTAAAACCGTAAATTCCGTTTTAAGCTGCAGCCGGGCTAAATCTTCGCACAAAATTAAACGAACGGCGAAGTTTAAACTCGGATCAAGCAATAAGCTTTGCGCGAAAGTCGTAAAATGCTCAAGATTCAGCTTAAATAATTGTTCATAATCAAATTTAGTTGGCTGGTTCTTTTGTCTGAATTGCTGCATTACTTGTTGCTGCTCAGTTTCAGAAATGGGCTCTACTTCAATAATCCACTCGTCCTGACTTAATTTTTGGACTTGGAGAGCTTCAATTAGAAAATGATTGGCCCGCAAAATTTTGCTGTACTCATCAAAGATCGCCTGATTTGAAAATAAATCCTTTTCTTCTTTGATGAGCGTGTAAGCAGAATATTCTTGTTTGTCCTTCAAATATAAGTCACACAGCTGCAGAATTACTTCTTGGCTATCGCCAGCTCGTAAAGCTTCTTCACAATTTTGGATAGCTAATGAAAAATTACCTTCAGCTTCATTCTTTTTCGCTAACTTTAGCAAATTTTTTTGGCTTAACGTCGTCATCGTTAATCTTTCTTAACTATTCTTTGACCAGTTTTATTGACATCAACGGGATGATGTTCCTTGGTTTTACCATTCTCGTTTTTATTGCCACGCTTTTGCATAGCTCGATGGCGATTTTGGTTAACCTCCATAACAACTGGTAAAACTACCGGACGACGATTAGTCTTTTTGTATAAGAACTTTTCAAGATCGTTCCTAACATCTTGCTTAATTTCCGTCCAGTCAAACTTTTTGTGTTCAAAATTATTTTTGATAGTGGTCTTAATCAGTTCAATACTGTCATGCATTAGCTTATGATTTGCTTTAATGTAAACAAATCCCCTGCTAGTGACTTGTGGCTGCGCAATAATTTTCTTTTTACGCCGATCAATTGTAACTACGGCAATAAAGATGCCATCGTCAGATAACACTTCACGGTCACGCAAAACAATATTGCCAACATCACCAATTCCCGAGCCATCAATCATGATGTCTTCTCCAGGCACTGGGTTTGTTAGATGGAATTTGTGCTGCTTAAAGTCATAGTCTAAACAATCGCCATTTTTAGTAATCAAAATATTTTCTTTGGCAATTCCAGCTCTGACTGCCAAGTTTTTATGAACTTCCATTAAGCGGTATTCACCTATAACTGGGATCAAGAATTGCGGCTTCAAAATATCAATTAGCATTTGCAAGTCGCGTCCAGTTGCATGTCCACTGGTATGCTTAGCTCTTCCAAGTTCAATGACTGTTCCGCCAGCGCGATAAACCAAATCACTAGTTTGAGCTACAACTGTTTCGACAGAATGTGAAGGCGTCGTAGCAATAAAGACTAAGTCGCCTTCATGAATCGTAATCATGCTATGCCGCTTTTTAGCCATCTTCTGTAATGAGTTTAGCGGTTCACCCATTTGACCAGTTTCAAGAATGACAACTTTATCATCCGGCGTAGTCTTTAAATCTTTTACCCGAATTAAGAGATTCTTCGGTACTTTTAGATACCCTAAGTCCATGGCAGTTCTAACTATTTTGGCAACATCACGTCCTGTTAAAAGAACATGTCTACCAGTTTTATGAGCGCCATTTAAAACTTCTTGTATTCTGATTAAATTAGAAGCCTTAGCTGCAACAATGACGCGTCCCTTAGCATTACGAAAAACATTAGTGACATAATCGCCAATTTCTTGCTCGGAAACATTAGGAAATGATGCTTCTGCGTTAGAAGAATCACTGAGTAGTGCCAAAACCTTCTTTTGTGAAATCTCAGCTAAACGATCCAAATCTGTTCGATATTTCGGTGTCGCAGATGGATCAAATTTAAAGTCGCCGGTATATACAACCTCGCCAGCTGGCGTATGAACATCAATACCGAGTGAATCTGGAATTGAATGAGTTGTATGAAAAAATGAAATATTAGCATTTTTAAACTCGATTTCAGTTTCAGCATCAATAACATGAAACAGACTATTTTTCAGCCGTTTATTTTCCCGCTTAACCGTAATCTTTGCGAGCTCAATTGTTAATTGCGAACCAAAAACAGGTATATCATATTTGCGTAAAATATATGGCAACGCACCAATTGAATCTGCGTGTCCATGAGTTAAAAAAATGCCGACAACCTGATCACCATATTGTTCAAAGAAATCAAGATCTGGAATTACCAAATCTATTCCAAATAATGAACTATCAGGGTATTTTAGGCCGGCATCAAGAACAAAAATTTCGTCATTAACTTGAACGGCGAACATGTCTTTTCCTTGCTCACGAACACCGCTCAAAATCATTATCTTAACTTGATCAGTCATTTTATTTCCTTCTCTTTTTTTGCTATTCAGTTGTTAATTTATGGATCAGCGTGATCACAACGTAAAAAGTATCTTTTTTTATTCTAGCATAAAATGCATTTATGACAAAAATAAAAAGCCAGTTCTTTTATAGAACTGACTTCTTAATAATTATTTTTGCGATTAACGACGCAAACCTAACTTCTTGATTAATTCACGGTAACGATTAATATCGTTGTCTTGTAAATAACGAAGTAAATTACGACGGTGACCAATCTTCTTGAGCAAACCAACGTATGAGTGGTGGTCATGAGAGTGTTGTCTCATGTGTTCAGTTAAATTGTTAATATCTTTAGTTAGGATAGCAACTTGTACTTCGGTTGAACCAGTGTCACCTTCGTGAGTAGCAAATTGCTTAATAATTTCATCTTTTTCTGCTTTAGAAATTGCCATAATTTTCACCTTTCAATAAAATAAATTGCCGTTAACAACGTTAACCGTCAGGTGTGAGCGAGCAAACAGCGTTAACGGTTCACAACAATAGTATAATACAGATTATTTTTTTAAAAAGCAAGCATAATTTGTCTTGCATCTGCATTTATTCTTCAGTATAATCTATTAAGTAAAATTACGGTCAATGGAGGTGAATTTTATGCCACAAATCAAATCAGCTATTAAGCGTGTTAAAACTCAAGACGCTGCTAGAAAGCGCAATGCTGCTCAAATGTCAGAATTAAGAACTGCTGTTAAGAAGTTCAAGACTGCTCAAGCCGCTGGTGCTGAAAACGCCTCCGAATTACATGTTGCTGCTGCTCGTGCTTTGGACAAGGCTGCTTCAAAAGGTCTTATTCATAAAAACAAGGCTAGCCGTGACAAGAGTCGCTTAGCTAAGTTAGCTAAATAAATTTGACTAAACTATCAATTTTAAAAAGGCAGGGATAATCATCCCTGCCTTTTTTAGACGCTTAAAATAAATAGCTTTAAAAAATTATCTTCACGATATTGACCATTTTTGTAATTATAATCTAACCTTATTGCCTCTTTTAGTAAACTAGCCAGTTGCGTTATTTCCAAATTATTGTTTAACGCCAATTTAATCCGGTATGGATGAACAGCAAGTTCCCGAACTATTTCTGGCTCACTCCTACCCCGACTTTTCAAAATCTTAGCTACTAAAATCAATTCTAATTGATTTTCAAAAACGGCTAATAATTGAACGGGACTGCTACCTTCACGCAACTGATTATCTAGCCGATCTAACGCTTCACGATAATGATGTTTTAATGCCGTTTCTAGTATTGCAAAAACATTCTGGGCAAAAGATAGATCAACATTCTGCTTAATTAGTGTTTCAGTAATTTTTTGATCGACCGCAGCAACTTTCAATTTATTAAAGTTGCTTAAAATCGTATCTAAAATTTGGTCGCTTCGTTCAAGCAACAACTGTAAAGCAGACTTTGAAATTTGATAACCTTCGGCCGTAATTAATGATTTAGTTATTTTACTAATTTCATAGGTCTTAACTTTTGTCTCTATGACATTAAACTGTTTTAAAACTGTTTTCGTTAATTTCTTTCGGCGGTCTAATTTTTCGTACGAGGCTACTAATACCAGAACATCATCCAATTGATCCATATTAGTAAAAATCTGTTGCAATTGATTTACTTGCTTTTGGTACTTTTTGGGAACCTTGGCAGTCAGGAAAAAAGGATTCTTCACGATTATCATCTTTTTTTGACTAAATAAACTAGATTCCGTGATATCGGCAATTAGATTATCCAAACCATCAGTTTCACAATCTATTATCACTTTTTCATAGGAAGAAAAGCGCTCTTCATGCATCAACGAACGGGAAAGATAGTCATTTAAAAAGCTATCTTCCCCAACCAGTATCGTCTGCGGATTATTGCTGGCGGTATTTTTAAATAAGGAAAGTAGTGTCATTTGTTTCTTCACCTTAAAGCTATTAGTTTTATAAACAGTAATAATCATATCACATTCCAAGAACTAACTTTAGTTTCCCAGATACCTCACTTTATCCGACCTACCTTCTAGCTATTAAAGCCTATTGCTTTGTGCATTGGGCTTTTTTATTTTGCTTTTACTGGTAAAAAACTAGAGAACTTCGAACTTGCAAACCTGCTATAAGTCCAAGTAATCATTCCACAGTCTTGTGTAGACGCATAAGGAATATGCTGCATTCTTAATGTTGCAATTGTTTCTGGATGAGGATGCCCGAATTGATTATTTCTTCCAGCAGAAATAAAGACCATTTCCGGTTGCAATTGTTTTAAGAAAATGGGATTTGAAGCAGTTTTACTACCATGATGGCCTAGTTTAAAATAATTAGCTCTTAGATGAAAATTGGCCATAATCTCTTTTTCGCCTTCTTGACCTAGATCTCCCGTGAAAAGCCATCTTTTATTTTTTAATTTAAAAGTTAACGACAAAGAATCCTCATTTTTCCCTGGACCGGGCTTAAAAGGATAAACAACATTAAAACTAATCTGGGGCTCAATTACTTGATCACCGGCAATAAGCTCCACTAATTGGTCAGTAGTAAGATGCCCCGCAATTCTTTTGGCAAATGATGGGTTTTTAATGAGTCCGGCAGCCATATACAGCTTTTTTACTTTAATTTGACTTAAGAGCGGACCCAAATCACCAACATGATCTGCATCTTGGTGAGTAACAAAAATGCCATCAATTTGATTTATTCCTAATGCTTTTAATAATGGAAGTGTAATTTTATTGACCTGCGGGGTAAATTTTCGTTTGCCAAAATTAAGTTTGCCGCCGACGTCGATGAGGTAGACCTTTCGCGGAAAAGGCGTGGTGATTAAGATACTGTCTCCCTGCCCAACATCAATGAAACTTACTTGTCCCGTTAAGGGAAAGTGAATCGTACAAAAAAGCAACCCATATAAGAGACCAAGTCCGCCAATAAATTTAATTTTCTTAAGTAAAACACCGTCATTCAGACAAACTATTATTCCACCCGTCACTAAAAGCAATCCCCCACATTGCCACCAATTAATCTTACCAAACGACAATAAGCCCAATTGTGTAGTCGAAATCTGACCAATCATCTTTTCACCGGTTTCTAAAATGAATTCAAAAAAACCAGATATTGTTGGTAGTTTGGCAAAAATGAATAAGTTTAAAAAAGTTAACGGCATTACAATCCAGTTAAAATATGGTACCGCGAAAATGTTAAAAATAACGGTTAAAAAATTAAACTGAAAAAAGTAAAACAGTAATAATGGCAATAGCAAAGCATTTAAAGCTATTGACTGTTTAATACTGGACATTTTATTGGTCATTTCTAATCCTAGTGCCAATACATAACTCAATAAAGCACCCACTCCACTCATTAATCGCGGATCAAATAGTAAGTGAATTATGCAGGCGAGCCCCAAGATGTCATATTGTGCGATTGGAATTTTCTTAAATTTGAAGATTTGCTTTAAAACAAAAGTTAAACTAGCTCGAATAAAGCCGGCCTGACCTTTGCTTAAAAAAATCCCAATAACTAATACTAGCAAACAACTAACAAAACTTTCTTTTTCGGTCATCTTAAGAAAGGAACAAATTGCTGTAATTACTATGGTGTAAATGCCAACATGAAGTCCAGAAATACTTAGAATATGAATAATTCCCAGATCTCGATAATTATTTAAGATAATTTGATTAGCAGAATTAGGATTTTCTCCTAAAATTAGTTCACTGCTAAAAAATCCTAAAATTTGCGGCATTCTTTGAAAATACCTTTGTAATTGGTAGCGCAAGTGATGCAAGTAATCAATTAAACCAGTTCTTTTAAAGGATATTCTGCATGCTTTTAAATTAACTTTTTGCCAAATTTTCTTAGTGGCATAGTATTTTTGCGCATCGAATTGACCATAATTTGTTGCCGGTTCAATTGAATTTATTTCACCTTGCAAGTCACTTAGCCAGATTGTTTTTCCTTGTTTTGCTTGCCAAATTTGTTTTTGACTTAATTTAGCCGTCACTAAGACTTTTTTACCATTTAATGTTCCTTGGCCTGAAAGCCAGTCCTCGCTGAGTTTAGTTTCATCAGGGTAAAGTTTAATCACCGAATTTTTAGTAAGAGATAAAGAGCTGGGACGAGCAGTAAACCAGTTTGCAAGCAAGAAACTGGTTAAAAGCAATAAAAGGACAAACACAAGTTTTCGATATTTTACTATGACCAATCCGCATAAATAGACAGCTAATAAAACAGTAACTACTTTAGCTATGATAGTCGTACATTGGTAAAGCAAAAAACTGCAATCAATTAGTAATAAGGCGGCAACTAAGAACAGACCAGGCTCAATGACATCAAACTTCGAGTTGATCTTTAAGCGCCGCAAATGTCTTGTCTCCAATTCCAGAAATCTGCTTTATGTCTTCGATACTAGCAAATTGGCCGTTTTTCTGGCGGTAAGCCAAAATTAATTCTGCCTTTTTCTCGCCAATCCCGTTCAGCTTTTGTAATTCTTGAGCATTGGCTGTATTAATATTGACCTTGCTGCTTTTTTCTTGTTCTTTTGCATCTGGCGTCTCTTCGCTACTTGCATTATTGGCGGAAGAATTAGAACTTTCATTAACTGATAAAACAATCTGATTACCTCTCACTTTTTCTCCACGATATGGAATGTGGATCTTGTCTTGATCTTTTAGAATTAATGCCCGGTTAACATTTTTTAATTGGGCATTCCTACTTAAACCACCTGCTGCCATAATCAATTCATTCAAGCGAGCACCATTTTTTAAAGTATAAACTCCTTTATTTTTAACTGCTCCCCCAATATCACAAGTTACCTCACTTGTTTTTTGATTAACCGAAGTTGATTCCTTTTGCTTTTTATCATCTAAATCTTGCTTGACAGAAGACGTTGAATTAACCACTTTGGGTTCACTTTTGACAATATTGTTGCCACTTTCTTGCTCACCTTGGCTTTGGTGTAAATATAAAAAGAAAGCGATAATAGCAACTCCAGCAATCAAGACATATTTTTTGTTTTCCAGAAGGAAATCTTTGATTTTTTTCCAATTCATACTTATCACCTCTAATATAAGTACGAAAAAAAGCCCAGAAATTTTTTCTGAACTTTTTAGCGGTAATGTTTATTTAAATAATTTAAAGCATCTTCAAAGGTTCCAACAGGAACAATTTTCATCTTAGTTTTAATTTCTTTAGCAGTTTTACAAGCAACCGCGTAGTTACTTTCGCTCTTTTTTAAAACCGTGGTATCAGTTGGTGCGAAAAAGACCTCCGCGCCAGCCTTATCTGCGGCCACAACTTTTTTGTCTACGCCGCCAATCGCACCAACTTGGCCTTTAACAGAAATTGTTCCCGTACCGGCTATTTTATGACCTTTTGCCAGGTTTTGCTGAGTAAAAGTTTCATAGCTAGCCAGGGTAAACATTAATCCCGCTGAAGGGCCGCCAATTGCTCCAGCATTAATACTTAGTTTGGGCTTAGTCGTGATTTTAACGTGTTCAATTAATTGGATTCCGATTCCTGGCTTATTCGTCCCAGCAACTTTCACGATCTTACCAGTAAATTTACGTTCGCGACCGTTGCGTAGAACATTAATAACGACATTCGAACCGATTTGCATTTTTTGAAAATAAGCGATCATTTCCTCAGTAGAGTGAAATCTCTTGCCATTAGCTCCGAGGACGGTATCTCCAATCTGCAGCTTGCTCTTAAAGCTGGAATTTTTTTGAACCTGCATGACATAAACGCCCTCATAATTCAATTTAGGCTTTAATCCAGCCTTTTTGGCTGCATAGTAAATCGCATTTTGCTGACTTGTTTCCATATACCAATTTTGTAATTCTTGGTATTGGCTGCTAGTGGCATCGCCGAGTAATTGTTCCTTGGGAACCCGCGTATAAAACTTTTGCGTATAACTTAATAGGTACCGCAAAACCGAGGCGGGACGCGTAGTTTCACTCACCGTTACCAAGTAAAAATTATTGGGCTTCTTGTTTTTACTCTTCATAAATAGGTTAATGGGAACAGCTTCTCCTGGCATTTCAATATAGTAATCAGTTGGCCAGCTTAACCCGATGGCAACTAATAAAACTGCCAAAATGGCGAGTAGCCAGTTACGTTTTTTGTTAGTCTTTTTACCTTGTGGTTTTGGATGATCGCTCATTAGCCCTTCCTCAACTTCTCTTTTAAAGCCGCTGCCGAGCTTGCTGGTAAAAAGCTGCTAATGTTTCCACCAAACTGTGCAACCTCCTTGATAACACTTGAAGCGACATAACTATTATTAGGTTCGGTAAAAAATAAAACCGTTTCGATTTTAGGATTTAAATCATGATTCATGGCTGCGATTTCCTGTTCATACAAAAAATCTTCACTATTACGTACGCCCCGGATAATTACTGACGCACCTAACTCTTGCGCAACATTAACAGTTAATTTATCAGGTCGTTTTAAAACCTCGACTTTTGCTTGACCTTCGGTGGCATCTTGCACAAGACTAACCCGTTTATCAACATCAAAAAGATATTTTTTTGAAGTATTAGTCATTACCACAACGTAAACCTTATCAAAAATTTTAACGGCTTTGTTAATTACATCGACATGACCATTAGTAATGGGATCAAAGCTACCCGGAAAAAGTGCGAAACTCATTTATCTTCCTTTCGATAAAAACGAACAATTGTCTTACCCAAATGATGCTTTTTCGTTAAAGAAAAACCTTCAAATTCACCAATACTGGTTTCATCATCTGTTTCTGCAACCACAATTGCCGCATTAGTTAACAAATCTTTTTCAAGCATTTTCTTCATATCAGCTGCAATTTTTTGCTTAGCATAAGGGGGATCTAAGAAGACTAAATCAAATTTTTGTTTTTCACTTGCCAATTTTTTTAAAGCAGCATTACTAGACATTTTATATACAGTAAACCGATCCTCTTCTTTAGTTAATGCGACATTCTTACGGATGATTTCAACGGCCTGGTAATTGATATCAACAATTGTGGCATGCTCTAATCCTCGTGAAACCGCCTCGATTGCTAGTGCACCGCTGCCTCCGTATAAATCAAGAACTTGGCCCCCCGCAAAAAATTGCCCTAAGCTATTAAAAAGCGATTCTTTGACTTTATCACTTGTTGGCCTAGTTTTCTGGCTTTTAAGCGTCAATAAATTCCGCTTAGCATATTTACCTGCAATAATTCTCATGATAACTGTTCCGTATTTTTTTCTTGTTCTTCAAGCAACTGTTCTTCTGCCTCACTGGCTAAGTCTTTAATCTGCTGTTCAATATGTGTACTTGATAAATCAATATTTTCACCATTGGAACGATCAACACCATTAACAAAATCGAGTGAGTTCAAAACAGCAATAGTTTTATCAGCATCTTTTTGATCAACGTATAAGACACAATAGTTCATTTTTTTCGAAAAATAAACGATATCGCCAAAGCGTCTCAATTTATATTGATTGCTGACAGAGTTCAGGTAAACAATTAAGCCTTGCCTCTTAGTTACATTACTAGCTACTAAATCATGGTTAATGCTCATTAATAGCCTCTTCCTCTTTTCTAATTCGTTCATTTGCAGCGATATTCAAGACTAGTCCGATTGAAGTCGAAAGCACGATTAAGGAAGATCCACCATAGGAAATAAATGGCAGAGTAACACCAGTAATCGGTAGTAAACCTAGAACAGCCCCAACATTAAATAAAGTCTCCGTAAAAATAATGGTTGTAACACCAAAACAAACTAACGCATCAAACTGTGATTCGGCATGAATACCAACATCCATAATGCTCCACATCAAGTAAAACAACAGCGCTAAAACGGCTAAAGCCCCAATTACTCCGATTTCTTCAGCCGCCACAGCTAAAATAAAATCAGTATATGGTTCAGGTAAATAGCCCCGCTTTTGCATGCTATTTCCTAAGCCGACACCAAACAGCCCACCATTATGAATAGCATAATAGGAGTTGACCAATTGAGCTCCGCCTTTTTGCTCAAGCTCAAAGGGATGCATAAATGACATGAGTCGCCGATATTGGTAACTATCTTGTAAAAACTTGGGGTTCCATTTAATGATTAAAAAAACGAGAAAAAAAACACCAATAGCAATTGCCAACAAGCAAAGGACTGCTTTCTTGGCTGGAACTCCAGAAACAGAAAACATCACTATTACAATCATTGCCAAAATCGCTGTTCCGCCTAAATCAGGCTCAAGAACAACCAAAAACATCATTACGCCAGCTAAAATTGCTGGTCTAGACAGATTTTGAATAATATATCCTTGATTAAAAGAACCGTCGTGACGATCAAGATAATAAGCTAAATAAAGCACCAGTGCTAACTTAGCAATTTCAAGCGGTTGTATTTTGATGACTTTCAGATCAATCCAACCTACCGCTCCGTTGACTGCTGCGTCAGAACCTTTAAAAATCTTCAGGATAATCAAATATAGCAGTAGCATCATACTGATACCTAAAAACCAAGCCACAAACTTAGTATTTTTAAAGATTTCGAGCCTTAATAAGAAAGTTACTGCCGCAAAAAGGAAGACGGCAAAAACAGCATATATTGCTTGTTTGATTCCATATGTTGCCGGCTTAAAACCATTTACGAGCAAAATATCAGAACTAGCTGAATAGACCATGATAATGCCAAATACAACTAGTAACAGATAAGGAACTAAAATTTTATAGTCCAGATGTTGAAATTTCTGTCGCAAAAGTAGCCCTCCTTTTTTGTAAATTATTATCCTTTATTATAAAACAAAAATGGCACCACTTCATCAGTGAGTGCCGTTCTTGTTGATAATATTTACTTTTTGTTACGTTTCTTATCAGCTTTTTGCCGCTCAGAAGTGTTTAAGATCTTCTTACGTAACCGAATTGATTTAGGTGTTACCTCACAATATTCGTCATCATTTAAGAACTCAATGGCTTCTTCCAAAGTTAAAGTTTTTGGAGTTCTGATTGCGGCGGCGTGATCCTTACCTGCAGCACGCGTATTAGTTAGGTTTTTACCCTTAATAACATTGACTGCAATATCACGGTCACGGGATGATTGACCAACGATCATTCCTTCATAAACTTCAACACCGGCACCAATAAATAGTTCTCCACGTTGTTCAACAGTTTGTAACGAATACGTAGTTGATTTACCTTGACTAATTGAAACCAATGCACCATTTTGACGACCAGGTTCCCAGTTTTTAACAACCGGTTTATAGCAGTCAAAACTATGGTTCAAAATACCATAACCACCAGTTAGAGACATAAATTCATTGTTATAACCAATTAGTCCACGTGAAGGTACTAAGAAGTCAAGGCGAGTCTGGTTATTACCAGTAGATTCCATGTTCTTCATTTCACCTTTACGTTGGGAAAGCGAATCAATGACCGAACCAACATATTCATCTGGCGTATCAACTTGCACAGCTTCGTATGGTTCGCACATTTGACCATCAATTTCCCGGTAAATTACTTTTGGACGAGAAAGTTGCAATTCAAAACCTTCACGCCGAAGTTCTTCAACTAAAATTGATAAGTGCAATTCACCACGACCAGATACTGTCCACGCATTAATTTGATCAGTTGGTTCTACCTTCAAAGAAACATCCGTCCGCGTTTGCTTAATTAAACGGTCTTCCAATTTCTTTGGTGTAACCTTGTCTCCTTCACGACCTGCAAATGGTGAGTCACTAGCAACAAAGTCCATTTGCAAAGTTGGTGGGTCAATCTTAAGAAATGGCAATGCTTCAGGATCTTCAGCAGAAGCAATAGTTTCACCGACGAAGATATCGTTGATACCACTGATCGCAATGATGTCACCAGCTTTAGCTTCTGTGATCTCATTTCTCTTCAAACCAAAGAAACCAAATAATTTAGTAACTCGGAAGTTTTGTTGTGACCCATCACGTTTCATAACTGTGATGTTGTCGCCAACTTTTACACTACCACGGTAAATACGACCAATACCGATACGGCCAACATAATCATCCCAGTCAAGCATTGTAATTTGGAATTGAAGTGGCTCATCAGCATTATCAAGTGGAGCTGGAATAGCTTTAATGATTGTGTCGAAAATTGGGTCCATTGTCTCTTTTTGAGTTGCTGGATCCGGATCATATGAGGAAGTACCATTCAATGCTGAAGCATAAACAACTGGGAAGTCAAGTTGTTCATCATTTGCTCCTAATTCAATGAATAATTCCAGAACTTCATCAAGAACTTCTTTAGGACGAGCACCAGGGCGATCAATCTTGTTAATCACAACGATTGGTTTAACACCAGCCTCTAACGCCTTCTTCAACACGAAACGAGTCTGTGGCATTGTACCTTCATAGGCGTCTACCAATAGCAAAGCCCCATCAACCATGTGCATGATACGTTCAACTTCACCACCGAAGTCGGCGTGTCCAGGCGTATCCAAAATATTGATGGTAGTATCACCATATTTAACCGCAGTATTCTTAGATAAAATAGTAATACCACGTTCACGTTCAATATCATTAGAATCCATTGCACGATCTTCCAGAGCCATATGTTCGGGCAGAGTGTCGGATTGTTTCAATAATTGGTTAACCAAGGTTGTCTTACCATGGTCAACGTGAGCTATGATAGCTATATTCCTAATATCGTCTCTTCTTTTTTCTGACAAAAGTATTCCTCCTCCACTCCTCAATAAAAAAACTGTGACAATGTCACAGTTTCGGCGGCACGTCAAAAACATGCTAATCGAAGTGTTTCATATCTGTATATTTACGCTCATTGATTTTAACACCTAACTATATACTGGTCAACGTTTATCCCTCTTTTTCAAATTAAAAATTTAGTATAGAATAAAAAGCAGACAAATTAGCCTAACTTATGGTAAAAATATAGATATAACTTTTTATGAAAGAGTGAATGTAATTGATTTTAATGAAAGATATTACCCGCGACGGTGATCCTGTGTTACGACAAGTAGCAAAACCGCTAACTTTTCCTTTAAGCGACCATTATCGCCATCTTGCTGATGAAATGATGGAATACTTAATTAACTCACAAGATCCAGAAATCGCTAAGAAGCACCAATTGCGTGCCGGTGTTGGACTTGCAGCACCGCAGGTTGGCGAAAGCGTCCAAATGGCATCCTTGCTCGTACCCAACGATAAAAACGAAATTATTTTTAAAGAAACAATTGTTAACCCAGAAATTTTATCTGAATCCGTTCGTCAAGCATGTCTCAGCGAAGGCGAAGGCTGTTTAAGTGTTGATAAAGTGATTGATGGTTATGTACCACGACCTGATAAATTAAAAATTCATTATTATACAGTCGATGGTGAAGAAAAGACAATTCGGCTTAAAGACTACCCTGCCATTGTTGCTTCACACGAAATTGAGCACTTACGTGGTCACCTCTTTTATGACCGGATTAACAAACAAAATCCGTTCCAATTAGATGATGATACTGTTGTTATTTATTAATTGAGTATACCCGAAATTAAACCGTCAGCTGGTGTTTGACGGCTTTTTTATTAAACTATTAGAACTCGATTCTATACTTGAAATAACAATTATGGTAAAATTTTACTAGCTATTGGGTACTTTAAGCTACCCAAACAAGAACGTTTTATTAACTGAATAAGGAGAATACAAATATGATCTACAAAGTTTTGTATCAAAAAGATAAGGTAGTTAACCCTCGTCGTGAAACTACTCAGACTCTTTACTTGGAGGCTGAAAATTTAGTCACAGCTAGAACTTTGGTTGAGGAAAATACCCCCTACAACATTGAACTCATCCAAGAATTAGCTGGAAATTCACTCGAATATGAAAAAGAGCACGCTGATTTTAAATTGACGTCTTTCGAGAGTAAGAAGTAATTTAAGTGCGTATTAAAAATAATGAAGTCGCTGTCGTTGCAATCGGGGGGTTGCACGAAATCGGCAAAAATATGTATTGTGTTCAATACCAAGATGAAATTATCATCATGGATTGTGGAATTAAATTCCCTGAGGATGATCTTCTTGGTATTAATTATGTTATTTCCGATTATTCTTATTTAATTAAGAATCGGAAAAAAATCAAAGCCTTGGTAGTTAGCCACGGACACGAAGACCACATTGGCGGGATTCCATTTCTTTTAGAAAAAATACCTGAAATTCCCGTATATGCTACACCTTTTGCACTTGCATTAATTAAGGGAAAGCTTGAAGAACATGGTATTTTGCGGACAACTGAACTTCATGAAGAACATGAAGATACAGTTCTGAAATTTAAGAAATTAACTGTTACCTTCTTTAGAACTACTCACTCAATTCCTGATACACTCGGAATCGCGGTTCACACACCACTGGGTGCGGTTGTTTTTACTGGTGATTTTAAATTTGACCTAACACCAGTAATGAACCAACCTGCACCAGATTTTCAGAGAATGGCTAAACTTGGTAACGAGGGCGTGCTGGCCCTTCTTTCGGATTCGACTAATGCCGAAGTTTCGCAATTTACTAAATCGGAAAGATTCGTTGCCCATTCACTGCATGATATAATCACAGGCATTCATGGCAGAATTATTTTTGCCACCTTTGCCTCCAACCTCTACCGGGTATCAACAGCAATCGAAGCGGCAATTGATACCGGAAGAAAGGTTGCCATTTTTGGTAGAAGTATGGAAAATGGCGTCCAAAACGGAATTGACCTCGGCTATTTAAATGTACCTGAAGGTTTAATCGTTGACGCTAATGAAATCAACCATACTCCAGCTGAACAAGCAATGATTCTTTGTACTGGCTCTCAGGGAGAACCATTAGCCGCTCTTTCTCGCATAGCCAATGGTACGCATCGGCAAATTAGTTTACAACCGGGCGATACAGTAATCTTTTCTTCCAATCCAATACCAGGTAACACTTTAAGTGTTAACCACCTCATTAATAAGCTAATGGAAGGTGGCGCAAATGTTATTCATGGTCGCATCAATAACGTTCACACATCTGGACATGGTGGTCAGGAAGAGCTGAAGATGATGGTCAGATTGACTAAGCCAAAATATATGATTCCTGTGCACGGTGAATATAGAATGCAAGTTGTACATACGGAATTGGCACAAGCTGCTGGAGTACCAGAAGATCACACCTTTGTCTTAGAAAATGGTGAAGTCCTCTGCTTTAGCCCAGAAGGTTCAAGAATTGCAGGTCATGTTCCTGCCGGCGATGTTTATGTTGATACGTCTGGAACTGCAGATGTGGGTAATGTGGTTGTGCATGATCGCCAAGTGTTATCAGAAGACGGCTTAGTCGTGGTAGTTGCAACAGTTGACTACAAGCATAAACGAGTATTGGCTGGCCCCGATGTTTTAAGTCGTGGTTTTGTCTACATGCGGGAGTCAACAGAATTAATCAATCAAGCGCAAAAACACATTTATCACATTATCAAAAGCGAAATGGATAAAGTAGAAACGCCTAAAGATAGCGTTGTTCGCAAGGCAATTATTGAGAATTTAGCGGATTTCTTATATTCCAAAACTAAAAGAAGGCCAATGATTTTGCCGATGATAGTTGAGAAAAAATAATTGAAGCCCAACCGGGCTTTTTTATTTAAAGTAAAAAACAAAATGAATTCTAATTTAAAAATACACCTACTCGTCAATGAAACTGCTGGTAATGGTCGTGCAAAAAAGATATTAGATCGTATGGTTTTATTGCTGATAAAGGAAAAGATAACTTTTGATGTTAAAAAGAGTGCATTTGCCGGTGAAGCCATTCGGTTAGCACAAACATATGCTGACAAGCAGCATTTGAAAAAAGAAGTTTTGATTATTATTGGCGGTGATGGATCACTAAACGAAGTATTAAACGGTATCAAAAGATCGCAGAATCCGTTAACACCGTTCGCCTACTTACCGGCCGGAACCGGAAATGACTTTGGCCGTGCTGCTAATCTTCCGAGTGATCCGCAAGTGCTTCTTGACAATATAAAACAGCACGTCTTTACCCCCACCCTAACTGATTGTGGCTCCTTTAGACTTCCCGAGATTAGTGAGCAAACTTATTATTTTGCGAATAGTTTTGGGATTGGCTTTGACGCATATGTGAACCACCTTAGCAATATTTCTAACCTAAAAAAACTGCTGAATAAACTAAATGAAGGCAAGTTAATCTACGGTCTTCATATTTTATCGGCCTTGTACAAGCAGGATACCTTTCACGTTGATCTGGAAGCTAATGGTAAAAGATGGCATTATAACGATGCCTTTTTAGTAACTACAACTAACCACTCATATCTTGGTGGTGGCATTCCACTTTTACCTTGCGCTAAAATTGATAGTCATAAAATTGACACGGTCATTGTTGAAAAGGATAGCTTAAAAAAATTAGTTAAGCTTTTTCTAGATCTATTAAAAGATGGTTCTCATCTTAATGACCCGCAATTTCATTATATTGAGGCAGATAAAATTACGGTTATAACTAATCAAAAAGAATTCGCCCAAGTTGATGGCGAGCAAATAAAAAGACAGCCCTTTAAACTTGAGTTTGCTGTTGATCAGTTTAGACTGTACCGGTAAAAGCAAAAAGAATCATGAAGAAATTATCTCCATGATTCTTTTTTTGCTTTAAATTTGATAAAGGCTATACGATTTTGGATTGAGCAAAAATACTCATTTTACGTGTAAGTTTGTTTAATTCTTGAAGATTGACGTGGCTACCAGTAGTACAAATATCATAAATTCCACCATCGTCAATTAATCGATGCTTAGTCAAATTAAAGCCATTGTGCTGGTAAAAAGCTAAGCGCTTTTGTCGCTGTTCATAATTGTCGGCCTCAGATGTAACGGGCTCAATATCTAAGAAGATCTGCTTAGCGGGATATCTTTCTTTTAGTAAAGTCAGTACCTGACTGCCATACCCGTGTCCTCTTTTGGCCGGGTCAATTGCTAAATAGAAAAGATAAACCGCCTTTTCATCAACCGCAGTATAAGTGAGACCAATGAACTGGTCCTGATCATACAGACCCTCAAATTGAACTGCTTTTTTTAAGGACAATAACTGTAACTGCCAAAGTGGGAATCGCTCATTTTGCGGGAAAGCACTTAAATATAGTTTTTTAACTTTCCGATAATTAGCAGATAACCATTTAACCTGTTTAAATTTTAAAATAATACCCTTTCTTTCTCTCTAAAAATCATTCTAAAATGCATCAAACGAACCATTCTTTTTTTCCTTTTTAAAGCAATAATTGAAAATAACAATGCCGACAATTAGCCAAAACGAATTAACTGCTACAAAAATTATGTAGGTATTAAGCGGAACGCTTTTACCTATAAATAAGCTCCGTACGATTTCGATACCACTGGCATAGGGAATAATCTGCTGATAAGGCGTAATCATCGGTTGATAGATATTGGAAAACATCACCAGTAAGGCCTGCAGTATTGTTGCCCACTGTCCCATTCGCTTATAATGAATTGAACCGGAGGCAAAAATCATCCCGATACCAAACATTCCTAAGTTTGAAATCAAGGTAAAAACAAATGTTAGTAAAAAAGCAATACACAAGTCAAGCAATGAAAAATGACCAAAAAAGCTCGTTAAAATACTGATAATGATTAAATAAATCCAGGTGTAGAGTTCTTCAACAATTGTTTGGACTAAATAGATTAGCCATAAGGGAAGAGCTGATTGCGCCTCAGTTTCAAATATTCCTGATATTTCATCGCTTTCGACACCATTACTACATGAATTTAAGGCAGAAACACCATTGCTCCAGAACAAATAGCCGATTAGGGTAATTAAGATATTGCCCTTGATCCCATATTGCTGACCAATATTATTACCGTTTGCCCCGAATAAAATGAGTAGCAGAGCACCAGCATATATGATCATTTCGGTGATCGTCGCACTGAGATAACGCAGTTTGATTTTTAACTGCAACTTAAGCTGAACCACAAACAAAGTTACTAGCTGTTTTAACTTATTCATTTAATTCACCCCTTGACTTTAGCTATATATATTATGGTAAATTGCCAACAAATCTGCTTCTTCGAGAAGATGATCAACTACACGCGGAATCACTTTATCTTTAATAAAGAGATATTGATCAACGACCCCTGATAACATCTGAGTATCATGCGACGAAACAAAAATCAGTTTATGCTGATTATTTTTCAGTGCCAAAATAAAGTCTGCCAAATCCTTTTGCGCAGAAATATCTAAGCCATTTGATGGTTCATCAAGGAGAACAAAATCCGTTTGCATGGCGGCGCCAACTAGAATGGCTGCCTTCTTCTTTTGACCAGTCGATAATTCCTGAAAAATTGTCTTCATATTTGGAGAAAAATTCAATTCAGCAGCCAATTTGGCAATGCTTTTTTGGGCAACTTTGGGATCAACACCCTTAATTGAGGCAAAAAATTGACAATTTTCCCAAGTATTCAGCCGGTTAATTAGTCCTCTTTCACCAGAAGCAATAAAAGACGTGTGCGAACTCGCCCATTTAGCATAATCTTGGGCTACTTGATCATTGGTTATTCGGCCTTCCGTTGGCTCCAGAACTCCTGCAATAAGGCGCAGAAGTGTAGACTTTCCTACACCATTTGGGCCGATTAGGCCTACAACTTTTGGCTGAACATTAATTGTTAAATCAATTTGATCTAAAACCAATTTGTTGCCATACTTTTTAGTTAATTGCTCAAATTTTAGCGTCATGGGCAAGTCCTCTTTTCATTAAATTTTAAAAATTAATGAATTATAGCATTGCAATGTAATAATGTCAACTTAAGTAGGAAATCGCTGCGGCAAGTTGGACTAATTCCATTATGACCGCTACTAAGCTTCCTTCATCTGCTTGAGCCCAAATTTCACCCGTACTCGCATCATATTCAAAGCCATTAGCTAAAATTAGTTCTTTTGCCGAATCTAACAAGTTTTGATCACTGGCACTGGGATCAATTTTAAAAAGGGTTCGACCATCATCGCCAACCCGGAAATAATTATCTTTTTGTTCTACAAAACAATAGATTGACTCACCCATTGCATCTTGAACAAACGTAACAATTTCCCAAGCATTATCTGCGATCTGACAAATTTGCGTCTGTTCCTGGACCCACGAGCCGATTGCCTTTTTTAATTGTTGACTTTCATTAGCAAAATTTTGGTTCATTTAAAAAGTTTCTCCTATTCTGAGTTAATGCTTCATTCCTGGCTTAATATCAGCCATTCCAATCATTGGGTCGATTTTACCAGCGTAAATTAATTCAGAAGTAAGTAAATAATCTTTAGGCTTTTCTTCTACTTGCTCATCTATTTTTGGTGTTTCCACCTTTTTCTCAGGGGTTGTCTGACTAACAACGCCTAATTGCTCTTGCAATTTCTGACTTAAACCAGTTTGCCGATCATTACCAGAAGTATTAAGCGCCATCACATACGCCCGAGGATCGCCAATTAAAACCAAGTTTTTTTCGGCACGCGTAACCGCAGTGTACAGCAGATTCCGTTTCAGCATAACATAATTTTGCATTGTTAAACTCAAAATTACTAGTGGAAATTCCGAACCTTGAGCCTTATGAATTGTTATTGCATAAGCTCTAGTCAAATCAAATAAATCTTTTTTGCTAAAGTTTATTTCCCGTCCATCAAAGTCTGCAGTCATACACTTTTGCGGATTTTTTTCATCAATCGCTAAAATTTTACCAATTTGACCATTATATATATCTTTTTCAGGGTTATTTTGTAATTGTAAAACCCGATCTCCTATCCGAAAAGCTTCATCATGAACTTCGAGGATTTTACTGTTAGGTTTAGCCGGATTCATGATTTCCTGTATAACATTATTCAGATTGGTTACTCCACCTGGTCCTTGATACATGGCACCCAATACTTGAATGTCATCTTTAGCAAAACCATGGGCAATAGCTCTTTCAACTATTTGGCTTACTACATGATCAACTTCATGCGGCGGACAAGAAATGAAAGAATAATTTTTGGTTTTAGTAAACAAAGATTGCTGATCTTCACCCTCATTAATATCATGAGCCAACGTAATAATGCTCGAGTCGTCTCCTTGACGGTGGATTCGCTTTAAAACAGTTGTTGGAAAAGCCTTAGCCTTAATCAAATCGCTAAAGACGTTGCCTGCACCAACCGATGGCAATTGGTCCTTATCCCCAACAAAAACAATATGCTTTGTATCATTAATGCTAGAAATCAATTGCTTAAACAAAAACATGTCAACCATAGACATTTCATCGATAATTAAAATTTCGCCGTTTAATTCGTTTAAATCAGTAGCGTCATTTTCACCAATTCCTAATCCCAACAACCTGTGAATGGTCTTAGCCGTAATACCGGTAATCTCTTCCATTCTTTTAGCAGCTCGACCAGTTGGAGCAGCTAGCAAAAAAGGCGGATCGCTACTATACAAAGACGAAGCAGGAATTTCAGCCAGTTCTCGCAATGAAAGTAAAATACCATTGATAATAGTTGTCTTACCTGTTCCCGGGCCACCTGTCAGAATCGAAATTGGATTAGTTAAAGCATTTTTTATGGCCAGCTTTTGGGTGTCGTCATAGCTAATTTTTAATTTCTTCTCAGCATTTTTTATGGCTGTTTGAATTGCTCGTTCCTTATATGGCTTGGTGGTATTCTTCCGCTTAATCAAATTCTTCATCGTGAGAGCAATTTCGTTTTCAGTCTCAAAAATAGACTGCAATGCAGCATCTTCATCAGATACAACAATTTTGCCCTGGTGCTGGAGATTGTTAACGCAGGTAGCAATGGGATCAAATTGTTTGATTTGTAATAACTTACTTGCTTGCGTTAGAAGTAACGCCAACTTTACAAAGGTATTTCCCTCTTTACTTAGTTCATCGAGTAAAATTTGGAAAATTGCACCATTAATACGTCGCGGATCATCGGCAGCAATTCCTAATTTACTGCCCATTCTATCAGCACTTTTAAACGCATAGCCCGTAACTTCTGCAATCGCGGCATACGGATCTTGTTCCAATTTAGCTAGAGTTTCACCGTGATAAATTTGATACAGTCTAGCTGCCACTTTTTTATTTAAGCCAAATTGTGCTAATTTAAGAACAATCTCTGAGTATGAGTCCATTGAATTAACACCCGAAATCAAACTGTCCTTTTGCTTTTTGGTTAATGGCAATGTAGCCACTTTAGCCGGATTATCTTTTAACACGGTTAAAGCATTTGTTCCTAAAGCTGAGATGATAGTATCCGCAGCCTTTTTCCCAATTCCCGGAAATTTACTGGAACTTAAATAGCGTGTTAAACTTCCTTTTTCTTGCGGAACTGATTGCTTATAGCTGTCACAGCGAAATTGCAAGCCAAATTTATTATGTACGACTAGCTTGCCGTCAAAAGTGTAAGTTCCACCTTCCTGAATATCGCCAAAACTACCAGTAACTTTAATTTCTTCTCGATCATAATCTTCTAGTTTACCAATGATAGTTACATCAAGAATTTTAAAAAGATCCTGATCGTTTTCAAAAACTATTCGATTTAATTTACCGTTAAACTTAGTCATTTTTCTTTTCCGAATCGTTAATCATTTTTAAAATTGCATCATATTGTTCTTGAGCCTGCTGGTAAAATTTAGGATCCTCTTGTTTAGCCTTGTGTAAATATTCTTCAGCTTCCTTGCGATTATCATTAAGAGTTGTTATGCCTAGCATGAAATTGACCTTAGCACTTCTTTGATTTTCGTTTATTTGCTGATAGCTCGATTTTGCACTAGTTAAATCACCTAAGCTTAGCCAAATATCTCCCAGCAATTCTTTAACCCGATTATCGATATTTTTAATTGTTAATGCATGGGCTAAAGCTTTCTGTCTTTGTCCCAATTTGAGAAAAACCAGAGCCTTTTGGTATAAGACCAAGTCATCATTTGGGATTTTGTTTAATAACTCTAAAGCTTTAGCAAAATCGCCTTGTAGATATAGACAAACTGCCAAATCATAGTCTAAATCTTGCGGATTTTTAACAAGATGTTTTGCTTGTTCTAAAAGCTGCGTTGCTTGGTCAAAACTCCCCTGTTCAATTAGACAAGTAGCAAGTTTTAGGTAATTTTCAGTATTTTGCGGGTCTGCATCAATTTTAGTAATCAGATCATGAATCTGCTTTTCAGATTGCTGCTTATTTTTTGCTTGGTTATTTTGGTCATTTGTCATAGTGAATCTGTTCCTAATATTTTTCTTCCTAAAAACTTAGTTTCATTCCAAACGAGTAAGTGAAAACTTTTTCCCTGATCGGTCGTTTCCAAAATACTTAAACTAGTATTACTGAGGGCGCCATTATGACGAATATCATAAAGAGGATAAGCTAAAAGTCCGCCCATGATCGCGCTTAAAGCTGCACCATGACTTACAGCAATTACTTTATCGCTATTATCAGGGTATTTTTGAGCAATTTCCTGCGCAAAACTCCATCCACGCTGAATCACGTCTGAATAATTTTCTCCACCGATGCTTTTACCATCGTACTTTTCAGGGCTATCCCAAATATCCGCGACTTGCTGTGGGTACTTCCTAGCAGCCTCTGTAAAATTAAGCCCTTCCATTTTTCCTAAGTCAAATTCGCGTAAACGCTTGTCTCGGTTAATTATTAAAGAAGAAGCCATACTCGACTTTAATCTTTTGGCAGTTTCATATGCACGATTTATCGGACTAGAATAAAAATCAGCAAACTCTGTTTGACTTAAATAATGTCCAAGTTTTTGAATATCAATTAAACTTTGCGGTAAGAGTGGAGAATCACCATGTGCTCCCTGAAATTTTCGTTCTAAGTTCCATTCTGTTTTTCCATGCCTTATAAAATAAATCTGCATTACTAATCGATCAATCTCCTCTTATTGTTACCTTCATAGTTTATCATTTAATTAACGCAATTGAAAAAAGCAAAAAATCCAATAAAACGAACAATCTTATGTTGTATTTGAAAAGACCAACAAAAAAAGAAAAATGCTATACACATTTTTCTTACTTGTTTTTACTGTTTAAACTAGCTGTAATTTTTGCTCATTCTGGTAAGCACAATCAATATTGCCGCCACCAAGACACTCTTCTCCATTATATAAAACGAGCGCCTGACCAGGTGTAACTGCTCGAGCCGGCTCAGCAAAGTAAACCGTGGCGGTATTGGTTGCTGCGTGGTAATCCACTGTTACTTCAACATCTGGCTGACGGTAACGAAACTTTGCGCTACAATGGAGCGTTAAGTCATGATCAGGCTGACCAGTAAAAAACGTCATCCCGCTTGCCTTAAGCTCAGTCGCATAAAGCAACTTGCTATCATAGCCTTGCTCCACAATTAGTTCATTCTTAGCTAAGTTTTTCCCGACCACAAACCAAGGTGCAGTAGACTCCTTGGTCGAGCCAAGTCCTAGACCTGAACGTTGACCGATGGTGTAATACATCAAACCAGCATGCTCGCCTACGACCTTACCGTCAGGAGTAACCATTTTACCCGATTGTGCTGGCAAAAATTCACTCAGAAACTTTCGGAAATTACGTTCACCGATGAAGCAAATTCCAGTAGAATCCTTCTTTTTAGCATTTACTAAACCATTTTTAATGGCGATTTCTCTAACCTGCGGTTTGGTTAGATTTGCTAACGGAAAAATCACCCGCTTTATTTGGTCTTGCGTCAATTGACTTAAAAAATAGGTTTGA
This sequence comes from Lactobacillus sp. B4015, assembly GCF_026536055.1. Lineage (NCBI taxonomy): Bacteria > Bacillati > Bacillota > Bacilli > Lactobacillales > Lactobacillaceae > Lactobacillus > Lactobacillus sp. B4015. Next base: position 96,604 of record NZ_JAFNOY010000003.1, on the reverse strand, counting down.
TCCTTATTCCCATCTTTTGGACGCATCATATGAGTAATACCGTTTTTATCAGTCACGGTCTTAGCATAATGACCCATAGCAATATAGTCGGCATCTAAATTTAAAGCAAATTCTAAAAACGATTTAAACTTAATTTGACTGTTACACATTACATCGGGATTAGGCGTCCGTCCTTTTTGATATTCGTTTAAAAAATATTCAAAAACGCGGTGCCAATATTCTTTTTCAAAGTTAATTGAATAATATGGAATACCAATCTGATCTGCAACTTTTTTAACATCTTCGTAATCTTCAGTTACGGTACAAACACCGGCGTCATCCGTGTCATCCCAGTTCTTCATGAAAACACCGATAACATCATAGCCCTGCTCTTTAAGCAATAATGCAGATACAGAGGAATCAACTCCGCCACTCATTCCAACAACAACTCTGGTCTTTTTAGCCAATTAAATCAATCCTTTACAGCAACAATAATATTACGCTCTTCAAGATCTTTTAAAATATAGTTCAAAAGTTCAACCGTGGGCGCTAATTGCTTGTTTTTAAAAATATTTACTTTTTGCAAACCATTACGATCCGTAATGACCATCGTTAAATGGTTTAAATCTTTGTTAATCGTCATCTTAAGCTTGGTTGGCGCATTATAAGGTGAATCATTGTACAAAGGATGTTCGTAATTAAAATTCCCTTTAACTGTTTTAACAAAGCCTGCATCAATTAATGCATAAAGCTTTAGTTCTGGACTAAGCGTAAATTTACGATTATCACCATTGATTATAACTGTATTTGCCATGATTACACCTCTTGCTTACAAATAATAAGTTAATTTTTCTTAAAAAGCAACTAATTTTCCCTTTGTTGGACTTTTTTAACGATCTTGCTTAGTTGCTCAGCAAATTCCTCTACTTCTGTTTCAGTATTATACCGGCCAAATGAAATTCGGATTGATTCTGAAATTCTAGGAGAATCCTTACCAAAACAAGCAATTAACACATGCGACGGCTCAAGTGAACCAGCTGTACAAGCGGAACCACCCGAGACAGCAAAACCAGCTAGGTCAAGATTAGCCTGCAGCACTGTAGTTGAAACACCATTTAGGCGTAAATTTAGAACGTGATGGGATACATTTTCACCCACGCCACCATTAATCTGATAAGCAATTTTTTCTGCAGTCAATTTGTCTAAAATAATTTTTTGTAATTTTTGATATTTATTCTGCAAATCATTCTTATCAATAGCAGTAATTTCTGTAACAGCTTCACCAAAACCAGCAATACCAGGAACATTCTCCGTTCCAGCCCGCCTCTTAGTTTCTTGCTCTCCACCGTAAACGAGTGGCGGTAACTTAATTTGGTTATTTTCATATAAAAAGCCAAGAAATTTGGGACCATTTATTTTATGGGCTGAAGTAGACAACAAATCTATCTTCATTTCTTTGACATCCAAATCAATATTACCCAGCCCCTGAACCGCATCAACATGAAAATAAGCGTTGCTTTGAGCTACAATTGCGCCAATTTCCTTTAATGGATTAATTGCCCCAATTTCATTGTTGACAGCCATGATTGATACCAGAATTGTTTCAGGCGTTAAGGCTTTTTTTAGGTCATTAAGAGCAATATGACCATGTTCATCTACATCAAGATAAATTACATCAAAGCCTTCTTGCTCCAACTTTTTCATTGGATTTAAAACAGAAGGATGCTCAATCTTAGTCGTAATAATACGCTTACCTTCGTTTTGCCGACTGTGAGCAGTACCTAAAATAGCGGTATTATTACTTTCGGAGCCCCCAGAGGTGAAGATGATTTCATTATCCTTGGCATTAATCGCTGCCGCAATTTTTGAACGAGCCTGATCAATTACATGCCGTGCTTTTCTCCCCAACTCATAGGTGCTAGAAGCATTGCCGAAATCATCCTTCATCTCCTTGGTAATCACATCAATCACTTTGGGAGACATCGGTGTTGTAGCTGCATTATCAAGATATATTTGTTTCATGATTTAATTCATCTCTTCTAAATAGGCACAAATTAACTTAGCAGCCTTTGCCCCTACCTTTTGCGCAAAATGATCGAAATCTTCATTTGCATCATTATCGCCATTATCTGAAATAGCACGCATAGCTACTAATGGTTTATTGAAATGAGCGGCAACCTGTGCAAAAGCTGCTCCTTCCATTTCAACTCCTAAAGCAGTTGCAAAGTTCGCCTTAATCGCCTCTTTTTGCGCTTCAGAGCCGATAAAAGAATCTCCAGTAACTATTAAACCTTCTTGAAATTTGACTTTCTGTTGCTCTAAAAAAGTAGCAAATCGGTTTCTAGCAGGTGAATCTAGTTTAAAAACTGCGGGTTCTCCCGGAATTTGCCCTTCAACATAATCACCAGCAAGAGTGTTATGCGCATCATGATAAGCAAAAGCGTTAGCTAGTATCAAATCTTCTTTGTGCACTTTCGCCTGTAAAGATCCAGCGGAACCTGTCATGAATATTAAGTCAATATCCACTATGCTTAGCAAGCTAGCTAGGTTCATCGCAGCCTGAACTTTACCTATTCCACTCAAACCAATATAAATATCATTATGGTTAACGCAAAAATGCTCGAATAACGTTGATCCGAACATTTCTTTGCTACCAGAGTGAAAATACTTATGATAATATTCTGCCTCAATTTCCATTGGGACAATAATTGCTATCTTCATTTTTACCCTCGTTAATTTTATAGATGAAATAACGCCAGTAATACCAAAATAATTAAAACTAGCATAATAAAAATTGCTCGATTCAGTTTTTTCTTTAGTCTAAGACCTTTTTGTTCACTAGTAAGTGCACGGTCATTCGGGGAAATATGCGAATTAGCAGTTTTTTGGCTAAAATTGCCTTGTTTTCGCCGCTTTTCGCGCGTATTTTCCCTATTTGGCAGCTGAACATTTGACGCACCCTCATTTTCAGACCGAGTAAATTCAGGGTTAACGTCAACTTCCTCATCATTGCCATCAAATGCCGATTTAATTGTATTGAAAAAGCCCTTATTCTTTTTATGCTTATTTTTCTTACGGTAATCTGATCGTTTTTCAGTCATCTTAATCCTTTGCGTTTGCACCTGTTAAAAGCATATTTTCCCATACGCTCATTGCATACAATGTCTTTGCATCAACAATTTTACCCTGTGCAGAAAGTCTCTTCAACTCTTCTAAACTGAACCAATGGCCAGTTAAAAATTCATCAGAATCAAGTGGCCTTTTATCAGTCAATTTTGTTAATGTATCGCAATAAAATAAATACAATTTCTCATTGGTAAAACCAGGTGACGAATAAAAATCTGTGATTTTTTCCCAATAATCGGCATGGTAGCCGCCCTCTTCATTCAGTTCCCGTTTCATCGCGTCCAAAGGACTCGCATCAGTTTCGTCAACCAAACCAGCAGGAATTTCTAAAGTTAGTTTCTTAATTGGTTCCCGCCATTGTTCAACTAAAAGCATTTCTTGCTTTTCATTTACGGCAATAGCTGCCGCTGCAGGTTGATGCTTAACCACTTCTCTAAGAGTAGTTTCACCATTAGGTAATTTAACTGTTCTAACCGAGAGGTCAACAATTCGACCTGAGAAAATCTGTTTTGAAGAAATTTCAGTTTCTGTTAAATCCATTTATTCACTTTCCTGTAGATTGGGCCAAGTAAACATTTACGCACTGAAGCCCATTTTTTCCTTGAGCAAGTTGATATTTAACTTTTTGCCCAACTTGAAGACGACGATAGCCCTCTTCTTTAATTGCAGTATAAAATACAAAATACGATTTATGGTTCTCACTATCTTCAATAAAACCAAAACTGCTGTTTTGATCAAATTGTTTTACTGTACCTAAACGCATTATTCCTCTAATCCTTCTTGGACAATATCTGGATAATCACTTTTGACTATCTTAGCACAACGTCCACAAATTAGTGGCAAATCTTTGTCCTCACCAATATCAGTTCTGATCATCCGGCAACGTGGACAAACCTCGCCTTCAGCACGTTCAACAATATATGACCCATTAGTCAATTTTTCGGCATTTGCCGGTGCTGGGTCAGTTGCAATGGTTAATTTAGAAACAATTAGAATTTGTCTGAAGTTGGCATCAAGTTTAGCTAAAACAGCTTCAGTTTCCTTATCAGGATAAATTGTCACTGCAGCTTCAAATGACTTACCAATCAACTTCTTATCACGTGCTTGCTCTAAAGCCTTCAAAACATCGTCACGCATACTCATAAATTGTTTCCAGTCTGCTAGTAGTTCCGCCTCATTTTGATATTCGGAAACTTCTGGCATGTCAGCTAATTGGACATAGTCTTCTTTTTCTTTTAAAAATGACCAAATTTCTTCCATCGTGTGAGGCAAGATTGGCGTTAATACTTTGGCTAATTTGACTGCTGCATCGTAAATAACGGTTTGCATTGAGCGTCTAGCATGACTGTCTTGACCTTCAATATACAAAACATCTTTAGCAAAATCCAAGTAGAACGCAGATAAATCATTTGAAATAAATGAAAAGACCTTCTTATAGACCGTATTAAAATCATATTGCTCGTATTTATCTAAGCAAGTTTTTACCAATTGGTTCAAAAGTACTTCGAGATATTGATCAACTGAGTTCAACTCTTCATACGGAATTCGATCTTTTTCTGGATCAAAGTCAGACGTATTGGCAAGCATATAACGGAATGTATTTCTAATCTTCCGGTAGCTCTCTGAGGTCTGCTGCAAAATATCCTGCGAAACGGCAACATCGGAAGTTGCATCTACAGAAGCAACCCAGAGTCGAATAATTTCGGCTCCCATCCGTTTGATTACATCATTTGGTGCGATAACGTTACCAAGTGACTTAGACATTTTATGTCCCTTATCATCAAGGACGAACCCTTGAGATAAAATACTGCGGTATGGCGCTTGTCCTGTAGTAGCAACTGAAGTAATTAAACTTGAGTTAAACCATCCCCGGTATTGATCACTACCTTCAAGGTATAAGTCGGCAGGAAAACGCAAGTTTGGTCTTTTAGCCATTACAGCTTGGTGTGATGACCCTGAATCAAACCAAACATCTAGAATGTCAGTTTCTTTTCTGAATTCACCATTTGGTGAATGCTCAGAGGTAAAGCCTTCCGGTAATAATTCTTTGGCAGTGTGCTTATACCAGGCATTTGAGCCTTCTTTAGCAAAGATTTGCGCAATATGCTCAATTGTTTCTGGCGTTACGATCGGCGTATCATCTTCGGCGTAGAAAATTGGTAACGGAACACCCCAAGCACGTTGACGCGAAATTACCCAGTCTCCCCGGTCCTTAATCATATTATGCAGACGAACTTTACCCCACGAAGGTGTGAAGTTAACTTTATCAATTTGATCAAGAATTTGTTGACGACATTTTTCGATTGAAGCAAACCATTGAGTTGTGGCACGATAAATTACGGGCTTCTTGGTACGCCAATCATGTGGATATGAGTGGGTAAAGAAACTCAATTTTAGCAAATTGCCGGATTTGCGCAATTTTTCTGCAACTACTTTATTTGCATCATCATAAAACATGCCCACTAAATCGGGATCTGGTACTTCAGACGTAAAGCAGCCTTTGTTATCCAATGGACTAAAGACAGGCAAACCATACTTTTGGGCCACATTATAGTCATCTTCACCAAAGCCCGAAGCTGTATGAACTAAGCCTGTACCATCTTCTGCGGTAACGTGCATAGCGTTCATCAGCAGTACATCCTGGCCATATAATGGATGAGTTGCCAGCATATGGTCCATATCTGAGCCTGCTAAATGCTGAACTACCTCATAATTATCCCAACCTAGAGTTTCGGCAACTGCTTTTAAGCGGTCAGTTCCAACAACATATTTTTTGTCATTTACTTTTACAACGGAATAGTCAAAGCTTGGATTAACGGTAATCCCTTGGTTTGCAGGAATAGTCCATGGCGTGGTTGTCCAGATCAAGAAGTAGGTGTCTTTTGGATCTAAAATATTTTTACCGTCTTTAACCGGAAATGCAACAAAAATTGAAGGTGATTTAACATCATGATATTCGACTTCGGCTTCCGCTAAAGTGGATTCACTTGATGGTGACCAATAAACTGGCTTTTTACCCTTATAAATGTAGCCCTTTTCATACATCTTACCAAAAACACGAATTTCTTCAGCTTCGTATTCCGGCTGCAACGTTATATAAGGATGATCCCAATCGCCCATTACACCAAGGCGCTTAAAATCAGCCATTTGCTTTTTGATTTCTTTTTTAGCGTAGTCTTCACATAATTGACGGTAATCTGCTCGACTCATTTCTTTGCGGTTAACGCCCTGTTTCGCTAATTGCTGCTCAATTGGCAAGCCGTGCGTATCCCAGCCAGGAACATAAGGAGCATAGTGACCGCTCATATTTTTAAAGCGAACAATAATATCCTTTGAAATCTTATTTAAAGCATGACCCATGTGGATGTTGCCGTTAGCAAACGGAGGACCATCATGTAAATCAAACCGTGGTTTACCCTCATTTAATTTTAGTCGTTGCTCGTATAATTTATTTTCATCCCATTCTTTTTGCCACTCGGCTTCACGAACTGGAAGATTGCCGCGCATTTTGAACTTAGTTTTACCTAAATTCAGCGTATCTTTCACTCTCATTTAAATTCCTTTCTGTCAAAAAACCTCGTCCTAAAATTAGGGCGAGGTTTATTCATCGTGGTACCACCTAAATTGAGCTTTTAAACTCCACTTATAGATTGCGTAACGTGCAATTACCGAATAAACAATTTAGTTAGCAGCTGATCAACTATCGAGCTCTTATATTAGCCTTACACCACCGCTAATTCGCTGACTTGCTTTCAAGTTTTACTGCCTGTTTATTATTTATGATTCTTATCACTATCGGGAAAAATAATTTGCGCACCAGGTTCTACTATTGGCGCATTTTCATTTTCTCGTAAATTCACCGTTTCAGAATTCGGACTATCTCCAGCCATTGGCTTAGGATCATCTGCGGTGTCTTCAACAAAGTTTACTTCATCATCTCCGCCATTGTCAACCTCAACAGTGAGATCATCGTCGTCATCTTCATCAACAACTTCTTCTGCATCTGTTAACATGATAGGCTCAGCACCATCTGGTGGGTAAAAACGTTCAGTCGAAAAATATTTATCAAGGGCTTTTTGCCATTTCTCATCATCAAGATTTTTGATTGCTTGTTGCAAAAGTTCCTGAATGTAACTTCTATAACCCGCAACTTCTTTTTTAACCCGATCATAATCTTCTTTGATTGTATCTAATTGCTGCTTCTGGTATTCAGTATCAACTTTAGCTTGAGCAGTTTCATTATGAGCTTGTTGCGTAGCTGTATTAATGATTTCTTGGGCTTTTACATGTGCATCAGCTAGTTGAGCCTTGGCTGCTGATTCATTATTATGAAACCTGGTTACTTCCGCTTGTAATTTTTCAACTTGATGATTTAGTTTTGTAATTTGATTTTTCAAATCAACCCTTTCATCAAGTGCATCTCCATAATCATCAACAATCCGATCTAGAAACGCATCAACTTCATGCCGATCATAGCCACTTAGGCCTCGTTTTTTAAATTCTTGATCATGAATGTCCATGGGGGTTAATTTTTTTGTCTGTTTTTTCTTGTCTGCCACAGCTTCAGCACCACCTTAAATTTACCTTTTCTCGTAGACGAGATATTCATTACCTGGCATCTTCCAAAATGTCGCAAACTAATGATATCAGTTTCTTTTACTATTATATTAGAATCTCGCACTCCATGCCAATTTAATTTCACTAAATTCGCGGTAATTGCATCTTTGATTATTTTACGACTCTGTTTACTAATGCCCGATAATACTGCATCAATTCTTAACGATGCAGCGATAATCGTTGCGTCAGTACTATCATCTTCAGCATGCAAAATATCTTTGGCAGCAATTGGCCGAATTTTAACTTGCGAGCGGCCAATTCGGCTAATCTCTTCCTGAAAAAAAGTAACTAACTCATTTTTTACAAAGATTTGCCAATGACCCGCATTGTCAGTAATGATATCACCAAAAGTATCAGTTTCGATTCCAGAATTAGCTATGCTACCTAAAATCGCACTATGCGATAAGTGCGCGAATTTTTGCGGATACACTATTTCGCAAGGTGTAATTTCATAGACGCAAGGAGCTAAATTGACCCAGTCCTCAGCCATATAAACCCGTTTTTTCTCAGCATTAGGGTATCCACCAAATTCTTGAATAAACAGGTCGTTACCACTAATTGTTTTTAAAATATCTCGTTCACCAGGATTTAAAAAATCAGTCAAAATAGGTTGATGCTTAAAAACAATGCTATTGAAAAAACCGGTCATTTTATCAATAACCGATTTTTCTTCTGAATCAAAATATGGATAGAATTTGCTAGCTTGCCGTTTCTTCATTATAAAAAGATCCTTAATAAAATATTAGCAATCCAGCCCAATACGTAATCTTGAATAAAATAAAGCACTAACAATCCAATTAAAAACGATATATCCAAACCAGTCGAATTAGTTAAAGTTTGAATTGGTCCTTTGCGGAACAGATTTACATAAGGGTCAACTAGACGATCAATTAGTCGACCTACAAATGAATCGCGTAGCATCGGCACCCAGCTCATAATTGCATCAATAACCATAACAATACTGTATACCCAAATAATCCACTTAATGGTATTTAGGATGTAATAAATTGCTGTAAGCATTAACTCAAATTATCTTTCTTATCTACTAAATCGCTAATTTTACCATTAGTAACAAACTTCGGCGGGGTTGCCAAGAAAATTTTGTCACCAATACGTTGAATCTCGCCATTTAACGCATAAACAGTGCCAGTAATAAAGTCAACGATTCGACGCGCTGAGGCATCTTCCATTCGACTGAAATTAATAATTACTGCTTTATTACTCAGCAAGTTTTGTGCAACATCTTTTGCGTCTGAATAAACACGGGGTTCATACAAAACAATTTTGCTTTTAGCAGAATTGATTCCAGATTTGATGGAAACCACTTTATCATGATCAATCGCACCATTTGGAATATTATCCTCATCGGTTATTTCTTGGTCATCAACATATTCTTCGCCGTCTAATAACTCGTCTTCGTCATCAGAAACACCGAAAAACTTACCTATTTTACTAAAAGCCATTACATTGCCTCCTATTAGTTTTCACCACGGTGTCTAAAAAACGGGATATCATCTGTATCATCGTCGTCAATAGCACTCGTTTCAATTTGTGAAATACTGCTTTGGTCGTCATCATCAAAAGAAGTCTGTCTTTCACTAGATTCAACACTGGCTGGTGTCGAACGTCTAGTTTCTTGGGTGTCATCACTATTTAAGCCCCAAACACTTGTAGGGTCAACCATAGTCTTATGCTTAGGTGCTGGTTGTACCTGTGTTTGCTGGTTAACCGCCGTTTCTTCTTCAGCAGCAGGTTTTGCAGTACCTTGTTCTGGTATTTGCGAACGTGACTCTTTGCTTGGTTGAGCCTTAACTTGATGACTGCGGCCAGGTAGCTGCTTTGAAGCCTCTTCTTCAGCCTGCGAACTAATTCCTGTTGCAATAACAGTCACAACAACTTCGTCTCCTAAATTAGGATTAATTGAAGTACCAAAGATAATGTTGACATCATCACCAGCGGCCTTGGAAACTATTTCTGAAGCATCTTGTGCTTCAAATAGAGTCAAATCAGGTCCACCAGTAATGTTCAATAGAACTTGCCGAGCACCATCAATTGAAACTTCAAGAAGCGGTGAAGAAATTGCCAACTTAGTAGCTTCAACTGTTCTATTTTCACCACTAGCGCGCCCAATTCCCATTAAAGCAGCACCTTGATTAGCCATAACTGTCTTAACGTCAGCGAAGTCAAGGTTAACGTAATCAGTTGAAGTAATCAAATCAGAAATACCTTGAACACCTTGCTTTAATACATTATCAGCTTCTTTAAAGGCATCCATCATTGGCGTCTTCTTGTCAACCATTTCAAGCAACCGGTTATTTGCAATAATAACAAGTGTATCAACATATTGCTTTAATTGCGAAATACCCTCAGCCGCATTTTTTGAACGCTTCGGGCCTTCAAATGTGAATGGTCGTGTGACTACACCAACAGTTAAAGCACCAGTTTCACGCGCAATTTTTGCCACAACAGGTGCGGCACCGGTACCAGTACCACCACCCATTCCTGCGGTAATAAAAATCATATCTGCACCTTTTAGTGCATCTTCAATTGTTTGTTCGCTTTCTTCTGCTGCTTTTTGACCTACTTCAGGATGTGAACCTGCACCTAAACCACGAGTTAGTTTCGGCCCAAGCTGAATTTTAGTTTCTGCCTTATTACTATTAAGAGCCTGAACATCAGTATTCGCAGCTACAAAAGAAACTCCTTGTACGCCGTCATCGATCATTCGATTAACAGCATTACCACCAGCACCGCCGACACCAATCACTTTGATGACAGCATTTTTATTGTCGTCCGAATCGAATGTGAAATCCATCTAATTAACCACCTTTAATCAAAGAACTTTTTAAAGAAATTCTTAATGCTTTTATCTTTATTTTGCGTATTATTTTTTGATTTGCTTTGCGATCTCTTCTCTCGCTTTAACAACTCATGTCTATTATATTCTTCTTTTACTTTGGTTTCATTACCAGCAACTGCTCTTTTTGAATTTTTAGCAATTTTTTCGTTGTGCTCTTCTGGTTCTCCCAATACGTTTTTACCATAAATGGCACTGATAACCAAAAAGTCAATATCAGACATTTTATATGCATAGTTTACTATACCATAAGCAGCCGAATAAACTGGATTACGCATCCCAATTTGATCAGGTTGATATATTCGCGTTTTAATATTCAGTTTCGAAGCAATGATATTATCAATTCCCTGAAGCAAACTATTGCCGCCAGTAATCACAATCCCACCCGGAAGTTTGAGTGCATCATGCTTTACTAAGCCTTTTTCAATTCGACTGACAATTTGCAAAATTCGTGCATTAATAATTTCACTTAGATAGACTTCATCAACCATTTGTTGGCCGTTAGAACCAACACTGTTAACCGCAAATTTATTCTTAGCTGACGCTAAATTTGGATCAGCGTAGCCATAATCTAACTTAATTTGCTCCGCATCGCTCTTAGATGTACTTAAAACGGCAGAAATATCATTTGTAATATCACTACCACCTTCGAAGTCAATATTTGCATACTTGATCTGACCATTGTGAATAACTGTTGCAGTGGTAACTCCACCGCCTAAATCAAGAATAATTGAACCAAATGTGCGCTCACTTTCATCAAGGGCAACACTAGCAATAGCAAGAGGGGTTGGAATAAAGAAGTTATTTTGATAGCCTGCACGCTCGACTGCTTTTTTGATATTGTGCAATGGGCTCGCTGGTGCAGTTAGCAAAATACCTTGCACAGCCAAAGAATGTGCAATCATTTTGCGAGGATCGTCAACTTCGGTTCTGCCATCGATTAAAAAGCGACTTGGTAAGAAAGCAATTGGTTCCCTTTCACTTTTGACTGCCGATTTAATTGCTGTTTGAACAACTCGTCTTACATCGTTATTGCCGACTTCTTGACCATTGTCGCTAACATTAATTAAATCGCTTGCCGTTTCTAGCTGCAACATTCCTACTGGAATGCCAGTTACGACACGATAAATTTTTGCATTAGTCTTATTTGCAATTTCTTTTAATGCACGTCTAATCGCATTCGCTGTTTCATCAATATCAACAATATTGCCATGACGCATTCCTTTATTTGGAACCGCCACTGCACCTATTACTTTGCCTGAATCCGCAACAACTGCTTTTACGCTGGTAGTACCTATATCCAGTCCCACCAAAAGATTTGTATTGTCCAAAATTAACCCCCCGTCGATGCTCTTTTAAAAAGTTTAACATAAAAAAAGCATAAATTCAGCTTATGTTAAGCCATAAGTCCGCTTTTCATTTGGAGTAAGTGGGCGACTAAATGCTCCTACTTCCAAATCAATCAAACTATTTTTTCCTACTTTAGTCTTTATTTCATTATAATACTTTAATTTGCTTTTGAGAGTCGAGACGTTGCCGATGATTACATTTCCGTCTTTCATCAAAAAAATCACTTGCGATTTTCGACGGGTATTTCCGCTCAAAAGCTTGATCTGACTTTGAAAATCGCTGGGCAAACTATTAAATAGTTTGAGATCGTTTTTCAAAGAAACCTCATGATTGTAGCCAATAAAAACTGGCTTATCTTGACTTACTTTATTCCAAGGTAATAATTGCGTGCCTAGCTTTCCGTGGGATAAAATTTTACAATATCCATTTTCTTTTTTAATATAACCAATCGTTTTATATTCATTGATCTGTAAAACCAGTTGATTAAAATGATTTACGCTAATATTAACATTTTTAATCTCAGTATATTTTTTAGTTAACTTATTATTAACATCGTTTAAATGGAGTATATAATCAATAACCTTGTCACTTGATCGAATTTCAGAAGTTTTAACAACTTGCTTAATCGGTAAATCATTTCCACCTTGGATTTTGACACTCTTAATATTGGCAAGCGGTGAAATATAATAGCCTAAAGCAATAATAAACAAAAGAGAGATACCCACAATTAAGCCTAACCGTTTGAAAAGAGCGCTTTTACGCTCACCATGCAATTTAGAAAGTGAGGCAGAGATTTTAGTTTGGTTTTTTCTTTTCTTTTGCTTAGATTGGTAATCCAAATAGCGTGACAGCTTTTCCTTGGGATCAATCTTAGTTATCCGCTTTTTTGTCAACTGTCTCACCTCCACTCTTAATTATTTTGCAATTTCTTGCATTACCTTTATTACTTGGTCAGAAGCGTCAGGAACGCCAAGCTTTTTAGAAGCATTACTCATTTCATCAGCATATTTGCTATCAAGCAAAATATGGTCGATTGAAGAGATAAAGTTATTAGGGTTTAGGTCATTTTCGGCAATTACTGTTGCTGCACCCCTTTTCTCAAGGTCTAAAGCATTAATCATTTGATGATTATGAGTCACGTTAGGGCTTGGAATTAAAATTGCCGGCACACCAAGTGCTGTAATTTCGGCAATACTCGTCGCACCTGATCTTGAGACGACACACGTCATTTTCGGTAGCAACGCTGGCATATCTTTGACATAAGGAAGAATTTTAATTGTTTTCCCGTAATTAATGCCTGCTAGTTTCTTCTGGATTTCATCATAATAATAAGTTCCAGTTACCCAAATAATTTGATAGGGCTTCTTTTCCAATTTAGTTAACGATTTTAACATAATTCGATTAATCGTTAACGCCCCACGGGAGCCACCAAAGACTAGAACGGTGGGAGTTTTAGGATTTAAGCCCCACTTACTCTGCAAATCTACCTTCGACGCAGCCAAACCTAAAACTTGTTGCGAACGTGGATTACCAGTTTTAACCAGTTTTTTCTTTTCCCGAAATTGTTTAGCAGCATCGTCAAAGGTATAACATATTTTATCAACATAATGACCTAAAAACTTATTTGCCACACCGACAACCGAATTAGATTCATGAATCATCGTGGGAACGTGCAACTTGGCTGCAGCAAAAACTATTGCTCCACTAACATAGCCCCCGGTCCCAACAACTACGTCAGGCTTAAAATCAGTAATAATTTTCTTAGCCCTTTTAGTAGCCTTCATAAATAGGCTAACAGTGGCAAAATTGCTTAATAAATGTTTCCGACTAAATCCTTGAATTTCAATTGTCTGAAAGTTAACTCCCGCGGCAGGAACAATCTTCGCTTCAAGTCCCTTTTTAGTCCCAACAAATAGAATTTCATCATTTGTTGCAATATTTCTTTCTTTTAATCTTTCAATTAATGCCATTATTGGATAAATGTGGCCACCTGTACCGCCACCTGTAAAAATAATCCTCATTTTACTTCGTTTTAAGTTCCTTAACAAAATTTACAAAATAATCACCACGTTCTTCAAAGGTTCTAAACTGATCCCAGGAAGCACAGGCTGGTGAAAATAGCAAAATATCACCCGGACTGGTTAACTCATAGGCCTTAGGGACAGCTTCTTGAAGTGAATTTTCAATAACAATTTCCTTGATACCGGCCTTTCTAGCTGCATCAGCCAGTAAATAGCGCGTCTCACCATACAGAACAATTGCTTTGACGTGCTTTTTTAGTAACGGCACCAATGAATCAAAATTAAATCCGCGATCAAGGCCGCCAGCAATCAGCACTTCTGGTTCACTAAAGGAAGGTATGGCCACGGTTGCAGCCTCGATATTAGTTGACTTTGAATCGTTATATATTTTTCGATCGTCTAATGTCATAACATATTGCAATCGGTGCTTAGCTCCGGTAAATGTAGCTAGCACCTTGCGAATATCGTCATCATTTGCGCCCATCATCTGCGCAATTGCACTGGCAACAAGAGCATTTTGCTGATTATGAATTCCCGGGAGTTTCATGTCCTGTGTCTTCATAATCTTACCTTCATGACTCTGCAAATAACCATCAGCGATAAAATAATCTGCTGCTTGATCATTCTCAGAAAAGGTTAGTACCTTGGCCTTGGTTGCTTCTTTTTCTTTTGCTAAAATTTCCTTTTGGTCAAAGTTAGCCAAAAAGTAATCTTGGGACGTTTGTGTTCGCGTAACATTTAATTTGGCATTAACATAATTCGCATATGTCTTGTGGTAATCCAAGTGGACATTATGATAAATATCAACGATTGCTGCAACTTTAGGGTCAATATCAGCCACTCCCAATAATTGAAAACTCGACATTTCAACAACTAAAATGTCATCCTTGGTAGCTTTTTCGACCACCTGAGAAATTGGAACTCCGATATTACCAACAGCATAAGCATGGTGATTTTGCGGGGCTAAATGATGCTCAAGTATTTGCTGCGTCAGCATAACTGTCGTAGTCTTACCATTTGAACCGGTAACACAAACATAAGGTGCCTCACTCACGTTTAGGGCAATTTCTGGTTCAGTAATTACTGGAATAGACAAATCAAGAGCTTTTTTTACCATTGGATTGTCATACGGAATACCAGGATTTTTGACTAAATAATCAAAATGCTCGTCACTTAATAGTTCAACTGGATGGTGACCACCAATTACGCGTACACCTAATTCCTTGAGCTTTTGGGCATGCTCGTTTTGTGCAAGTTCAGCCTGGTCGTTCAAAGTCAGCTTTGCACCAAGTTTAAGCAACAACATACTTACTGCAAAACCACTTTTTCCTAGGCCTAAAACTAAAATATTCTTATCGACATATTTTTTTATTTGCCTCATTATTTTTTAACCCCAAATTATTAAATATAAAATACTACCAATTAAACCAATAATCCAAAAAATGATATCAACTTTCCATTCGGAATAGCCAAGCATCTCAAAATGGTGATGAATCGGCGTCATTTTGAATATTCTTTTGCCTGTAGTCTGGTAAGAAATAACTTGAAGAATTACACTAGCCGTTTCGCAAACAAAAACAATTCCAATCAAAAGCAATGACCACGGTCTATTTAAGAATAAACTAACAGCAGCTAATCCGCCACCAAGTGCTAAGGAGCCGGCATCACCCATAAAAATTTTAGCAGGTTTATGGTTAAAAATAAAAAATGAAATTAAACCGCCGATAACACTCATACAGAAAATGAGAACCGCAAAATTCTCTTGCTTAAGAGCCAAATAGGCATATGTCGCATATGCAATGATTGATAACCCTGTTGCTAGCCCATCTAGCCCATCTGACAAGTTAACTGCGTTTGAAAAGCCAACCAGCCAGAAAATTTCAAAAATTGTGAATAGAACAACGCTAGTGACAGTGCCAATAAAGGGAATATATAGACCAAAACTAAAATGATCTGTTGCTGCAATACCAATAATAATGACTGCAATCAAAATCTGTAGTGCAAATTTTTGCCAGGCTTTTAATCCAAGATTGCGTTTATAAAATAGCTTAATACCATCGTCTAAAAAGCCAATAATACCGTATCCTAATAAACTGATTAATAAAATCCAGATTAATTTATTTAATTGATTTTGCCAGCAGGCAACCCATACGGTGGAAATAACCGTCGAAAGAACAAAAACAACACCACCCATCGTTGGCGTTCCTGATTTTTTTTCGTGCCACTTTGGACCTTCATCTCGAATTTCTTGTCCTTCATGATGGCTCCGCATAAAAATAATCATCCACGGTAAAAAAATACCGGTTAAGACTAATGAACTAACTAATGCAATGATGCTGATTACTAGCATAAAAAGTGCTACTCCTTTAATTTAACTTTGATTTTTGTTCCCGACTTTATGGTTGAATTCACCGAACGGCTTTGCTCTTTCACGACGCCAGTTCCCTGAATTGTAATTTTTGCGCCAGTCAAGTCAGCAAACTGGTGCAAATCGTCAATTGTCCAGTTTTTCATATTTGGACAAGTAATCTTGCCGGAAGTCATGACAAACATTCGCTTTCCGGCTTCTTGCTTCTGGTTATGTTTAATTGACTGTTCAGTTATTTTATCACCACTACCTATCTTGGCAAGCCTTAAGCCCAGTTGACGAGCCTTTTTTTGTGCCTCAGAATAAGTCATTCCTGTGAAGTCAGGTATTTTAACAATCGTTGAATCATCGACCTCATTTTTCGACATTAAAATGACCCGGTTCATCACTGGCTTAAAAATTGATGACAGGATTACTTCAGCTGGTTTAGTCATTTTACGTGGCTGCTTTACAGTAATATAGATACAATACCGCGGATGTTTAGCTGGCGTCACACCGACAACTGAAAAAGTATAATTATTATCGCCCTTGAGGTAGCCACCACCTTTAAGATTAGCAATTTGTGCCGTACCAGTTTTAACGGCAATGCTTTCACCCTTAATACGATAAACAGATCCAGTACCAATTTGTTTATCTAACACCCGTCGCATATTTGCTAAGACGACTTGAGCCGTTTCTTTTGAATAAACCGGTTGACCAACTTTTTTTACTTGATAACCAGAAATTGTCTTACCTTCGGCATTAGTAATTTTGTCAACGAATTGAGGCTTAACCATTTGACCGTCATTAGCCAAACTACTGAATGCCTGCATCATTTGCATCACATTGACGTTAACACCTTGGCCAAAACTAGTAACCGCTTGGTCAATTGGCGATTTAAACGCAAGTAACCCTGGTTGTTCCCCTGGTAATGTTACATCCGTTTTTTGACCGATATGAAATTTATTCAGATACTTACGCCAAGTTTTTGCGCCCATTTGTTGCTCGATATGGACAAATCCGGTGTTACTGGACCGTGGGAAGGCTTGAGAAAACGGAATACTACCCCAGCCATGCGGTTGCCAGTCGTGAATTACAGAACCGCTAACCGTGACTGACCCTGAATTATAGTATTGATTTGGATGATAACTGCCACTATTAACCGCCGCAGATAGCGTTAATACCTTGAAAACAGAACCCGGTTCATAAGTATCTTGCACTAAAATGTTACGATAAGAATTTTCAATTCCCTTTTTTGTTTGTGGATTAAAAGTTGGTCTTTGTGAAGCAGCCAAAATTTTACCCGTTTTTATGTCTTCGACCACAGCCGTCATTGAAACTGGGGAAAAATTATTTTGAACATATGACAAGCGGCTTTCAAGATATTCTTGAAGTTGAGAATCAATAGTTAGGTAAAGATTATTACCATTTTTAGGTGATTGAAAGTTTTGAACGCTATTCGGTGTTTGAAAATTAGAAGCATCAACTGATGATATTTGATAACCATCCTTACCGGAAAGCTGATCGTTATACCAAGCCTCAAGCCCCATTGTACCAACTAAATTCTGGGTTTGCTTCTTCTTATCATATTCGGGGCTTGCTACCCCGATCACATGAGAAGCAAAATTACCGTTAGGATATAGGCGCGATTGCGTTTCGAAGAATTTAATTCCCGGAAGCTTCATTTTTTCAATTTGATCCTTTTGCCTTTTGGTTAAACCAATTCCCGCAGTCCCAAACTGAACTTGAAAAACAGGATGAGCAGGATTCAAATAATGCAGTATTTGACTACTTGATAATGGCAGCACCTTAGCTAACTTGGCAGCCGTTTCTTCTTTATTGACAACGTATTCAGGCTTATTTTTATAATTGATCGAAGACTTATCCAAGATGGCATAAACAGTATATAGATGCGAGTCCTGTGCAACCGCTAAACCATTTCGATCATAAATCGTTCCCCTAGTTGCCTTCAGAACTTGATTACGCATATAAAGCTGTTCTGTCTTTTTAGTTAAATCTTCTCCACTAACAGTCTTGGAGATTCCAATATACAAAAATCTGCCTATAAATACAAGAAAAACCAAAGCTACGGTTACCTGGAGGAATCTACCTACTGTAAAACGGTATTTGTGAGCTTTGGATTTTTGCAAAATTAAATTACTATTGTGCTTTTTCATTAGCGAATAGTCCTAATATTTTTTTCAATTAGAGTCAACCCTTTATTCTTGGCAATTTTATTCATTCTTGCGCTTGAGGTTAACTCACCTAATTCTTGATGTAAGTCACTAACTTGATTTTGCCCTTTTGCAACTGCACGTTGCACACTGGTTAATTCATGTTGTGCTGAAGTGGCAGAAATGCTTGAAGAAACTAATAGGGTCATTAATCCCAGTGTAATAATGGTTCCTAGAACAAGCAAAGATTTTTCTAGGCCATTCCAAGCAATGCGACTATGATCTAAGACCTGCCGTTTTCGTTGCTCAGGCTTTTGTTGTTTATTAGGATTAAATTCTACTTTTCTTGCTAAACTATCAGCCATTACTATTTTCCTCTTCACAATTTTTCCGCAACCCGCAACTTTGCACTGTGTGAGCGGTTATTGTTTTTTAACTCTTCGTCTGAAGCAATGATTGGTTTACGATTAACCAAGCGAAGTGTTGGCTTCATACTATCTGGTACCATCGGCATTCCTCTCGGAACTTCAACTTCTGAGTATTTCTTAAAAATGTTTTTTACGATTTTGTCTTCGTCAGACTGAAAAGTTATCACACTAATTCTACCGTTTGGCTTCAAAAGCTCAATGGCTTCTTCAAGTGATTCCTGCAAAACATCAAGTTCGTGGTTAACTGCCACTCTTAAAGCTTGAAATGTTTTCTTTGCAGGATGGCCTCCAGTCCGGCGTGCAAACGCAGGTATTGCTTCTTTAATAACCTCTACCAATTCAAAAGTTGTTTCTATTGGTTTCTTTTGTCTTCTTTCGACGATTTTGCGAGAAATTTGGCGGGAATATTTTTCATCCCCAAACTTATACAAAATATTAGCTAATTCTTTTTGACTCGAATTGTTAACTAATTGATATGCATCAAGTGCTTGGCTTTGATCCATTCTCATATCTAATCTAGCATCGAAACGGTATGAAAAGCCACGTCCTGCTTGATCAAATTGAGGAGATGAAACCCCTAAATCATAGTATATACCGTCAATGTCATTTTGATAACCAAGATCTACTAGGTTCTTCTTCAAATGACTAAAATTGTCGTGTACAAGTTTTAACTTAGGTTCACTATCAGGATTTAACAAATCTACAAAGTTTAACTGTGCTGACTTTATTGCATATTCATCTTGATCGAAACCAATTAGTGTTCCTCGCTCAATTTTGCTTAGCAAATATTTTGCATGTCCGCCACCACCGAAAGTCGCGTCTACGTAAAGACCACCATCATGGGGTTTTAAATTTTCGATTGTTTCATGTAAGAGTACACTGGTGTGTTTGAATTCTATAGTCATATTAAAGCTCGATATCGTCCAAATCTTCTGCGATGTCATCATAGTTTTCATTAGCTTGGTCGCTAAATTCTTCCCAACGTTCTTTTGACCAAATTTCAATCCGGTCTGAAACGCCAACAATGACACATTCTTTAATCAAAGATGCGTGTTTCTTCAGTGTTGTGGTCAGATTAACACGTCCTTGCTTATCGAATTCGCATTCCATTGCACCAGAGTAGAACAAACGCGTAAAACTACGCGCATTTCTCTTAGTCAACGGAAGTTGTGCTAACTTAGCCTCAATTTTTTGCCATGCTTCAGTAGTATAGCCAAAAATGCAGCCTTCCATTCCACGAGTAAAAATCATCTTGTCACCAATCTGAGTACGCAAACGAGCGGGAATAATTAACCGCCCTTTATTGTCAAGATTGTGATGGTATTCACCCATGAACATGGTCTAGCCCCCTTCCAATTAATAATTTACCACATTTCACCACTTCCTACCACTTTTTAGTATAAAATTTACATTTTTTATTTATCCATGTTTAAAAGCAAAAAAAGATCGAAATCTCATGCGAGATTTCGACCCTTTAAGTTCATTTTATTAGTGTCACGTCAGCCCATTAAATCATCATAAATAATAGTCCAATGTACCAGAATATCGTGTTCATAGTGAGAAAGTCCCAAATTTCACGAAAAATTTTGCCCAAAGAAATGTTTTTATTTTTAACGGCCTCAGATATTGCAATTATTATTATAAATATAAAAAACAGCAAAAATCCATATGGTAAAAATTCGGATCGTTTTTGCTGAACCACAATTAAGTGGCAGGCAATCACTAAGAAGAATGGGAGAATATCATACCCATGAAATTGTGCTTTTGGAAAAAGCCTATTTAGTAAAACTGCCAAAAAAATCCCAATAAGTGGTAATAAAAAAATTAAAAACATATTTTTGTCCTCTACTATTACTTAATTTCCATTTTAGCTTAATAGCTGTTTGAAAAAAACCATTAAGTAGAATAAAATATTGTTCAAACGGGAGGTCTAGTGATGACACGGAAACATAAAAAGAAAAAATCAGGATTTGAAAAATTGACTATCTTTATGGCATGGCTAATGGCAATTATAACCTTAGCGGCTGTTTTAGTTAACGCTTTAATGTCCTTAGGATATTTCGAATAAAAAACGTGAGAAATAATTTCTCACGTTTTTAATTTTGATAATTTTCAAGTTTTACCATAAAAGGAAAATTATTAGCTAGCATACCCCAAACTCTGTAGGTAATCAATATGAATACAAATGACCAACCAATAGTTGGCAAAAAACTGCCCAGTAATGCAGAAACGGAAATGTTGCTGATACCCATTAAGTTTAAAACTAACCAGTTATAGCTGTTAATTAAAACTGTACTCAGTAAGACCGCTATTAACCTTACCCAAAAAACTTCTGGAAAGAACCGAGCACTTTTTTGCAACAACAAGCATACGCAAGGCAAGCAAACTGAATAAAGTCCTAAAACACCATAAAAATAAATATCACTAACTATACCCGCTCCTGCAGCTAACCAGAGTTCGTAGGAATTGGTATCATCAAACAGAGCAATCAGCATCATGCCTATAGGCATCAATTGATTCGCGCCTAAGTTAAAAAATGGATGTAAGTATAATGATAGACTCCCATTTAAAGCTAAAGCCAAAATTAAACCTAGAGCCAACGTATATTTTTGTAAAGAACGCATTAATCCGTCACCGTCCTTTTAATAACGGTAACAACCGACGGATCGTTTAATTCTCCAGCTGGATTTATTCTAATTAGATCTGATAAGCCAAAAGTATCATGGGTTGTAGTTGCTACTTTACCAACCAATAACCCCTTCGGGGAATTGCCACCCATTCCGCTGGTATAAATTTTGGTTCCCTGTTTTAGCTTCTGACTATCAATTGCTTGTGTGAAAGCTAAAGTCTTATTACCAATAACAGTGATTATACCATGAACCTTTTTGCCATTGGTTGCTTCCGCCTCGACGGCGAAACGATTAGCAGACTTGTCAGTTGCAGTAATTAACTCAACTTTGGCCGAAGCTGCACTGACTTCAATAATTCGACCGATAACTCCGCCACCAGACATAACCGCCATATTTTTCTTAAGGCCGGCAGTTGCACCTTTATTAATCACAAGTAGGTCGGTCCAGCTATCAGGTGAACGAGAAATAACGGAGGCATTAACAATATCAAAGTCTGTTAGAGTCTTTTTCACTTTTAACGCTTCTTTTAATTGACGATTTTCAGCCTCTAGACTAGCATTCCGTGTCTTCGTTTGTTCTAACTCCGTTACCCGGCTTTTCAGATAATTATTTTCATTTTGTGTATTTAGTAAGTCATGAACCGTGTTAAAACTGCCAGAGACAAGTCCAATTGGTAAGTCAACAATCCTTGCTCCTACAGCAACAATATCATTGCCAAAACTTTGAACAACTAATGGTGTGTTTCTTTTGTTTCGCAAGCTTACAGATCCACCAATAATCGAAAAAATCACAATAATGGCAATACAAACTGATAATAATTTTTTGTTTTGTAGAAACTTCTTCATTTGGAATCGATCCCTAAAGAAAAGTCGGCATAAACGGCCGACTTGTAATATTATTTGCGACTTCTACGCATTACTTCAATATTTTTAAGAGACTTGCCGGTACCGATTGCAACACAATCAAGCGGATCTTGAGCAATAAAGACAGGAACTTTAGTAGCTTCTGAGATTACATCTGGTAAATTCTTAAGCAATGCTCCTCCACCGGTTAAAACTATACCGTGATCAATTACATCAGCAGCAATTTCTGGTGATGTTTGCTCAAGCGTCTCTTTAATTGCAACAATAATATCTTGGACAACATCTTGAATTGCCTCAGAAACATTAACAGCCTTTACATCAACGGATTTTGGCAAGCCTGTAACTAAGTCACGACCACGAATATTTACGGTCTCAATATCTTTTGCCTTGTCAACCGAAGCCGAGCCAATCTGGATTTTAATATCTTCTGCTGTACGCTCACCAATAAGCAGGTTAAAGTTTGAATGAATGTAATTCACAATAGCAGCATTAAATTTATCACCTGCCTGACGGATTGAAGTTGAAGAAACTATCCCACCTAACGAAATAGTAGCAACATCAGTTGTTCCTCCACCAATATCAACAACCATTGAGCCTGTTGGGTCCATCACTGGAAGACCAGCACCAATAGCTGCGGCAAAGGGTTCTTCAATTACATAGGCTTCACGTGCACCAGCAACACGAGCAGCGTCGATGACAGCACGCTTTTCTACTTCAGTTACTCCTGAAGGAACGCAAATCATTACTGAAGGCTTCGCGTTACCAACTGTTTTTTCAATAAAGTACTTGAGCATCGAAGCCGTTGTATCATAATCCGCAATCACACCGTCTTTCATTGGTCGAATTGCAACAATCGATGACGGTGTTCTACCAATCATTTCTCTTGCTTCTGAGCCGACAGCAATTACTTTATTAGTTTGTGTATTTTTGGCAACAACGGAAGGCTCTCTTAAAACTATACCTTTGCCTTCCATATAGACAAGTGTATTGGCTGTTCCTAAATCAATGCCAATGTTTTTTGCTCCTAATCCAAACACGAAAATCTCTCCTTATTCCTGCAGTCTCTAAATCTTGAATAATTATAGCATAAAGTGCAATTTAAAAAAGATTTGCGGTGTAACTTTAAGACGAACTTAAAACAATTGGTGTTCGCGCATACTCAAATAACGCCCTTTTCCTATAATAAAATGATCTAAAAAATCAACATGCATCATCTCTGATGCTTTTTGCAACATTTTTGTTAATTTCAAATCACTTTGTGAAGGAATCAAGTTACCACTGGGATGATTGTGAACTACGAATATACCTGCACAAGGATATATTACTGCCCAGCGGAAAATCTCACGTGGATGTGCAACAGATTTATCCAAAGTTCCCCTAAACAGACATTTTTCAGCAATAATATGATTGCTGTTATCAATATAAAAAGCCCACAGTTCCTCTTGTTTGCGATTGGCTAATTTATTAGTCAGATACATGCCTACCTCATTACTAGAAGTCAACACATCATCACGATCAAATGACGCCATTCGCAATCTTTCAAGCAAATCTTCACTTATAATAGCTATGTTCTCAGGACAATTTGCGCCCGATAAATATTTAAATAAATCATTAAAATCATTTAACCCTAATCCTTTTATTTTTTGGATTAGTTGTTCAAATTTAGTAATTCCCTCTTCCTTTAATTGACCAAATAAAGTGCTCAACAATTCCATATCCGTATTAATTAAATAGTGCTTGGACTTCATAATTTTCATTAAATCATTCCTTTCACTATTAAATACGTAGAAAATTACTGAAATTGCTTTAAAACTGCAAAAAAGTCTTTACAAATGCACGTGGCAATTTCATGATCCTTTTTGTTAGCCGGTATTAGTTCTGGAACCATCATACATTTGATTCCAGCATTTACCGCTGATTGCAGCCCTGGTGAAGAATCTTCAAATGCCAACAAATTAGTTTTTGCAACCCCTATTTTTTTGGCAGCCAACAAGTAAATATCCGGTGCTGGTTTGGGTCTAACGTTATTTTTTAAAACGTCATCATAATTTAAGTGAAACTGAAAATAATTTCGCGTTCCCGTCACCCATAAGTTATGCTCTACCACATTCTCTGTATTACTAGTGACAATAGCCATTGGTATGTCACGCTCATACAAAAAATCTAAAGTTTCTTGCACTCCCGGACGCAGCTTCAGCTTTCCCTGGTCAGTCCATTGCCACACCAGTTCATCAGTTCTTTTAATAAACTGATCACGTTGAGCATTACTTTCAAAATACTCATTATAAAAATTTTGCATATCATTATTAGTTGAACCAACCAACTTTAAGTACATATCATCTGGAGTTGATAAATTGGCTTCATGAGACGCTTGAATATTCGCCTGCCAGTATAATTCTTCTGAATTAACCAGTAAGCCATCCATATCAAAAAGCACACCATTAATTTCGTCAGTGCTGTTTTCTATCCTCATTCTTTTCCTCCATTTGCAGGATGTTGCCCACCAAATAAAACGAACCTGTTACTAGCAGTATATCATTTGCCTGGCTAGCTTGTCTCATCTGGGTATAGGTTTTTTGCCAATCCGAATGGTATTCGTATTTTTCCCGAACTTCTGGTGGAAAATCGGCTTCTTTAGCCGCCCGTGGATAGTCAATTGTTGTAAGCATGACGCGGTCAGTAGGTTTAAATAGAGCAAAAACTTCTGTTAAATCTTTATCTTTCATCATCATGATCAAAATTCTAATTATTCCATGCCGTTTTTGCTGCTGCTCGTGAGCAAAAGTTAACAGATTTTTCATCGCTTGAATGTTATGAGCACCATCAAGAATAATTAGCGGCTTGGTCGCCAAAATTTGATAGCGACCTGGAATAACAGTTTCATTAATTGCTCTTTCAATTTGAAGATCAGTTAACTTCAAATTTAATAACTTAAAAGCCTGAACAGCCACGGAAATATCAATTTCTTCTACTCTAGGACGGGCGGTAAAAGATAAGGTGCTGTTTCTGTCACGATATATCATGTCCTTATTTTTCTCAGTTTCCATTCTAAAATTCTTGTTCCAGAGCTTCACAGGGGCATTTTCGTCATTGGCCTTAGCTAAAATAATTGGTAATACTTCTTCGGGAATATTGCCTAAAACTACCGGCCGATTTTTCTTGATAATGCCACTTTTTTCGCGGGCAATATCCTCAAGTGTTGGGCCAATAATTTGTTCGTGATCAAGCCCTACTGTTGTGATGATACTTACTTCTGGGGTAATCACATTAGTTTTGTCATGTTCACCACCGATGCCCACTTCCATCACGGCAAAGTCACATTTTTCCTCAGCAAAATAAAAAAAAGCCATCGCCACTTCATATTCAAAAGTCGCTAATGCAAAGTCAGGTTCAGTTTGACGAATCTTGCTAAGAACTTTTTCAATCTGATTAGCCAAATCAATGAGACGGTCATCACTGATGTTTTGTCCATTTAACTGAATTCGTTCATTAAATTCGAAAACATAGGGTGAAACAAAAAGGCCGGTCTTTTGACCAGCCTTTTGCAACAAATTACTTAAATAATAACAAGTTGAACCCTTACCATTAGTGCCCGTGACATGAACGGTTTTTACTTTATCCTGAGGATTGTGTAAAGCAGCCAAAGTTCTTTTAATGTATGATAAATCTGCTTTTTCATGAAACTTCGGTAGCGAATATAAATAACTAATCACATCTTGAGTATTGGTAAAATTCACATTATTCACTCTTTTTCAATTCTTCAATTCTCTGGCGAACACTGTCAAGTTGGCTTTCATAATCAGCTTTTTTAGCTTTTTCTTTGTCGATAACAGCTTCAGGAGCATGGGCAACAAAGCCTTGATTGCTCAGCTTCTTGGTTGAACGCTCAACTTCACTAACCAGATCTTTTTCTTCTTTTTCCATTCGCTTGATTTCATCGTCAATGTTAACCAAATCAGCTAATGGAACAAAGATTTGTGCTCCTGAAATAACTGCTGTCTTAGCTAATTTTGGTGCAGCAAGTTCAGTTGCAATAGTCAACTTCTTCGGGTGCAAAAAGTTCTTAACGTACTCTTCATTATCAGTCAGAATTTGTTCGTTTTTGGCATCTTCAAGTTGAATCATGATGTCAATTGGTGATGATAATGGGGCATTAACTTCAGTACGGATGTTCCGAACAGCCTTGATCACTTCAATTAAGAAAGCCATATCATGATCTGCTTTTTCATTAGCAAATTCTGAGTGTACTTCTGGATATTTAGCAGTCATGATTGACTGACCATCATGCGGCATTGACAGCCAAAGTTTTTCAGTAACAAACGGCATAATTGGGTGCAAAAGTCGCAAAGTTTGGTCAAGAATCCAAACGAGGTTAGCTTGCTTTCTTGTCTTCAGTTCTTCATTTTCACTGTTTAAAGCAACTTTTGAGATTTCAATATACCAGTCACAAAAGTCATTCCAGATAAAGTTGTATAATTCTCGACCAGCCTCACCAAATTTATACTCATCAAACAACCGAATAACTTCACTAACAGTGTGATTTAAGCGGTCGAAAATCCAACTGTCTGCCAGGTCAAAATTGGCAGTATCTGGGATATGAGCTGGCTTGGCATTTGCTGGCAAGTTCATAATTACAAACCGTGCGGCATTCCAAATTTTATTAATAAAATTCCATGCCGAAGCAAGCTTCTTAGGGTTATAACGTGTATCTTGGCCTGGAGCAGTTCCATTAAGTAAAAACCATCTTAGGGCATCTGCGCCGTATTGATCAACAACATCCATCGGATCAACACCGTTACCGAGCGATTTACTCATCTTTCTGCCTTGTTCATCACGAATTAAGCCGTGGAGAACAACATCTTTAAACGGACGTTTCTTGGTAAAATGAAGACTTTGGAAAATCATACGTGAAACCCAGAAAGGCAAAATATCGTAACCAGTGACTAGAGTATTTGTCGGGAAATAGCGTTGGTAATCAGCAGAATTTTCATCAGGCCAGCCCATCGTTGAAAATGGCCATAATGCGCTTGAAAACCAAGTATCTAGAACATCTGGGTCTTGCTCCCAATTTTCGCTATCCTTTGGTTCATGCTCGCCAACGTATATTTCACCAGTTTTTTTGTTATACCAAGCTGGAATTTGGTGCCCCCACCATAACTGGCGCGAAATTACCCAATCATGAACATTCTCCATCCATTGTTTAAAAGCCTGCTCAAATCTTTCAGGTATAAATGTCACTTTATTTTCAGTTTCCTGATTTTGCAATGCCTTTTCTGCTAACGGCTTCATTTTAACGAACCATTGAGTAGACAGACGCGGCTCAACTTGAACACCAGAACGCTCTGAGTGACCAACAGAGTGAACAATTGGCTTAACTTTAATTAAATAGCCTTGATCTTTTAAATCTTTGACAACTGCTTCACGACATTCGAAACGATCCATGCCTTCGTATTTACCAGCATTTTCGTTCATCGTACCGTCATCATTCATGACATTAATTCGCTTCAAATTGTGACGATTGCCTACGGCAAAGTCATTCGGATCGTGAGCTGGTGTAATCTTTACTAAACCAGTTCCAAATTCCGGATCAACATGTTGATCTTCAATAATCGGAATATGACGGCCAACAAGTGGCAAAATCAATTCTTTACCAACAATATCTTTGTATCGTTCATCTCCATGAGCTACCGCAACAGCAGTATCACCAAACATGGTTTCTGGACGAGTAGTTGCAATTTCAACAAACCCAGAACCATCGGCAAATGGATATTTAATGTGATAAAAAGCACCTTTATCGTCTTGGTGAATAACTTCAATATCACTCAGTGCCGTTTGCAGCTCTGGATCCCAATTAATGATATATTCACCACGATAAATTAATCCTTCGTTGTATAGTTGAACGAAAACCCGCCGAACCGCTTTGGACAAGCCTTCATCTAAAGTGAACCGTTCGCGAGAATAGTCAAGTGACAAGCCCATCTTTGCCCATTGACTCTTAATAATATTGGCGTATTCATCTTTCCAGTCCCAAACTTGCTTAACGAAAGCTTCTCTGCCCATCTGATGACGGTCTTTGCCCTGCTTACGCAGTTTTGCCTCAACTTTAGCCTGTGTAGCAATTCCGGCATGATCCATTCCGGGC
The DNA here is from genome assembly GCF_026536055.1 of Lactobacillus sp. B4015. Classification (NCBI taxonomy): domain Bacteria; kingdom Bacillati; phylum Bacillota; class Bacilli; order Lactobacillales; family Lactobacillaceae; genus Lactobacillus; species Lactobacillus sp. B4015. The sequence goes on along the minus strand of NZ_JAFNOY010000003.1, from coordinate 68,070 downwards.
AAATAGAGTGTGTCATAACCTTGCATTCGTTTATATCTTATTAAAGTGTCTTGAATCGCTGTATCCCAAGCATGACCCAAATGCAGCTTACCAGTAACATTGGGTGGAGGAATAACAATTGAATAAGGGTGAGCTTTTTTATCTCCAGAAGGTTTAAAAAGATCTTGATCAAGCCATTCTTGATACCGGCCTTCTTCAACCTCATGGGGATCATATTTAGGTGCTAAATCTGACATAATTTTTCTCCCAATAAAAAAATCCTAGACAAATTGTCTAGGACGATCTAAATTAACCGCGGTACCACCTAAGGTTAAGCAAGTTAAAACTTGCTTCTCTTGAAAGTGATAACGGTGAACTTACCGGATTAGCCTACTAATAGTTCAGCTAACCAGCTTAATCAAGCTACCAATTAACCTTCATTCGGCCTTTCACCAACATTGGGCCTTTCTCTATTTATAAGGTTAATACCTCTTGATTTTTGCTTTGCTAGCATTATAACATGTTTTTTAAAGTAGTGCAGTATCTTCTTCGGCTTTATCAGCCAAGAACTTTTCGTCAGGATAAATTGGCGTTACTTTAATACCAGCAAGCGCACGCTGAATTAAGCCATCAACATCAAGCCGAGCTTCATATTCCCGTGCCTTATCAAGTCTAGGCTTAGTTTTAGGACGTGGTGGAGCAAAAATTGTACAACAGTCTTCAAATGGTTGAATTGATAAGTCAAATGTTCCAATTTTTTCAGCTAAACTAATAATCTCTGTTTTATCCATCGTAGCAACGGGACGCAATACGGGAGTCGTTGTTACATCATTAATGGCCGTCATTGATTCAAGCGTTTGCGAAGCAACTTGACCAACAGATTCACCGTTGAAAATTGCTAGGTCTTTTCTTTTTGCCCGAATTTGGTCAGCCAGTCGCAACATAAAGCGGCGCTGAACCGTCATTAAGTAACCTTCAGGAATTTTTTCTTTAATTATTTCTTGAATTTCCGCAAACGGAACAGCAATAAAGTTAATTCGTCCGGCATAATTAGCCAAAATTCCTGTTAACTCCTTGGCCTTATTCAAAGCCTTCTCTGTCGTATAAGGCGGACTGTAAAAGTGGACCATTTCAATATCAACGCCACGTTTTAAGGCAAGATACGATGCGACAGGAGAATCAATCCCACCAGAAAGCATCATAACAGCACGCCCACCTGTTCCAACAGGCATTCCGCCTGCACCGCGCAATAATTGGTTTGAAAGATAGACTGCGTCCTGGCGAACCTCTATACGTAAAACAAGATCAGGATGTTTCATTTCAACTTTTAAATCAGACATATGGTCAAAAAGATAATCACCAATCATTAAATTTAATTCATTGGTATCATAAGCAAAATGATGATCACTACGCTTGGTATTGACTTTAAATGTCATGCCTTTTTGGTAAATTTCTTTCATCAAGGCAAGAGCAGTTTCTTCAATTGCCTCAAGCGTTTTATCAACCTTAATTGTCGGTGAATATGTCTGGATGCCAAACACTTTTTTCAAATGTTGGTCTATTTCTTCAAATGGTGCACCATTCAATACGATGTGCATTCTGTCATGTTTAGGGTGAATCTCAACTTGCGGATAGTCGCGCAATACTTTGGTAACATTACCAGCCAAACGACCAATAAAATCTTTGCGATTTTTTCCCTTAGTTGAAAGTTCACCATAGCGAACCATAACTTCAGTATATTTCATTAAAAATTATTCTCCTAAATGATTAATTCGAGCAAAGTGACGGTAAATCTGGTCAAAAACCGCGATAAATTCATCCGCTTCTTCAAGTGTATTTGTTTCGTCAAAGCTCAGCCTAATGGCACTAGTCGCGATTTTATCATCAATATGCATAGCAATAAGAGTACTTGCCTCATCTACCTTGGTTGAAGCACAAGCAGAGGTTGTGGAAGTATAAATATCATGTTCTTCCAAAGTATGGACAAGTGTTTCGCCCCGAATGCCTTCTAGTGAAAAGCATAAAATGTGCGGAGCAAAATTATCGTTAACTGGTGAAAATATTTTAATTCCTGGCTTTTTTTGCAGATAATCAACAATTTTAGCTTTAATTGCTGCTTCTTTATCAGCCTTAGTTTTTTCATCAGTTAAGACTAAACGCATCGCTTTCGCCATTGCCGCAATTGCCGGTAAATTTTCGGTTCCTGAACGCATGCCTTTTTCTTGCCCTCCACCATCGTGAAGGGGTGCAAGCATCTTACCTTCTCTTTTATAGAAAACGCCAATGCCGCGTGGTCCGTGGAATTTATGCGCCGAAAGACTGGAAAAATCGACCCGCGGGGTGAATACACGTGACCAAATATTTTTGCCTAATGCCTGAACATTATCTACATGAAAATTGATAGTCGGATAATTGCTTAACAGATCGCTAATCTCATCAATTGGCTGAATGGTGCCAATTTCATTATTAACACCCATTATTGAAACTAAGGTAGTATCTGAATCAATTGCATTGCGAAGGTCGTTGACATTAACTCGCCCTTGTTTATCAACTGGCAAGTGCGTAACCCGAAAGCCGAGGTACTCCAAAGTATTAAAAGCATTTGTGACAGACGCATGTTCAACACTAGAAGTTATCAAGTGTTTGCCAAATTTTCTTTTCTGAAAAGCCGTCCCTTTAATCGCCAAATTATTAGATTCAGTTCCACCAGAAGTAAAAAAGATTTCCTCGGTTTGTGTTCCTAATAAACTAGCGATTTGTTTTCGGGAGCTTTCTAATAATTGAAACGCCCGGTCACCTAATTTGTGCAAACTTGACGGATTGCCCCAAATAGTTTGCGCGACTTGATCATAGGTACTTAAAACAGACGGATCAATTTTAGTCGTTGCACTATTGTCAAAATAAATCATTTAATAAAATCATCTCCATGTATATCTGATTTTTTTGCTCAACATCAACTCTTTCAGGTATTTTTGCTTCGCTTAAATTCGTTTAAATTCGTAAAAAATCGATATTTTTGTCCCTTTTGTGTCCCCAAAATTGTTAAATATTTTGAAGTCATTGGAAAACTTTGCCATTAGTTATTCTATCATTTTAATGGCCTATTACAAATTTATAAATTAACGCGTATAAGCAGGATAAACAAAAAGCCTAGAAATTAATCTAGGTTTTTGTGTCATAGCTAAAAAAAGGAAGTTGGGAAAATTACTCCCACAGATAATTATATCAGCTCAACGTGATTGATATTGCTTAATTCTATCTTAGATCCTGAAATCACGATCTTATCGAGAAAATAACCTTGCACATGTCCAATTATGTCCGGTTGGACACGATTATCAATGTCTAATTCTTTTAATTGAACAGAAACTTGCTTATGATTAGAGTAAGCCGTTATTAATAGCTCACTTGCCTGCTCTTTTGACATAGTCGGCTTTTTAGAATATACCACTGCTCTCTGCTGCTTATCTCTATTAATAGCTGCAGTGTGGTCGCTTAGCATTAGACCCTGCCATTTTTTCATCCCCCGGTCTTGATAAGTTTTAAAAAAATCATCAAGGATCTGATCAAACTCTTTTTGATTGTATTTTTTGCGCATTTTTATCCCTCTGCAAACACTAGTTTGCATTTATTATAGCACAAAAAAATAGCCACCCTAGTTTTTCCTAGAGTGGCTTTATTCGATAGAAAAAAGATAGTTAATAATATATTGTTTTACAAAATAATTTTTACTTTGTCACCATTAATCCATTTATCATTGCCTGCTCCAATTAGCAAATAACCCTTGCGTAATTTATAGGCTTTATAACGTGAACCCTTGGCGAATTTGCGTCCAGTTACTGGACCATCTGCTTCGGCGTGGCCTTTAGCATTGCCAGTAACTTCAATTACGGAATGAATATCAGGGTTGTCTAATAAAGGATTGCGTTTAACAACCCCAGTTCGAGGGTCAATATAACCTTTTTTGGTTTTATAAAACCCTTTTTCATAACCCATAATTTCGATAGTTTTATTGTAATTTAACATGCCTAATTTCTTATCATTGTTAGGTCCTGCCCATAATGTAGCGCCTTTCTTTTTTGTTACCAAGAAACCGCCATACGCAGTAACAGGTACTTTGATTTTCCAATCCATTAACTTGTTGTCAACTCCTTTGTCGTTGTTTTTGTGCTTATCCCAGTCATTTTTACTGCCATAGTAAATATCTAAATCCAGTGGGCCGTTGTAACCATTTAGACGGCCATTTGCCGTGTATTGAAACATGGCCATTTTATTCCAATGACGCACAATTCCGTATAAATCACGTGGTTTAAAACCATAATGTGGAGCCATGTCGTTATACTGTGCTATCCAGACACTGTATTTTTTAGCCACCGACGACCAATTGTAATAGTTTTCATCAGCCAATCCTAAATAGATCATTGGTTTAATACCGGTCTGTTTATAAACATAATCAAGCCAATCAAGTGCCCATTGTACACCACCATAGGTTACAACAGTACTTTCATAATCTAACACAATAATTGAATGTTTAAGATATGGTTTAGCTGACCTTAGAAAATAATCGGCTTGTACCTGCCAGCTACCTGGCCGAGCAAAGTGGTAGAGCCCTGTCAGTTTTCCAGAGTTTTTAGCCTGACTCATAAACACTGGCATTAATCCATCAGTGAAGTTGTTATTTTCCGTTGCCTTAGCAATAACGCCATCCGCTTTAACATTGGCCACATTAAGACCACCGTTGTTATTTGAAACGTCAATCACGTTAAGCATTGGTATCAGAGCCTTTAACGTTGTCGATCACTTTTGACTCATCAAAATCATCAACGGATTGAGCTTCATCTGAATTGTTAGAAGCTGGTTTAGCAGCATTCATTTTGGCCACTTCTTTTTCTGCGAACGCCTTAATTGCCGATTCAATATCAGGAGTGATTTTTATACCAGAGTTTCGCAAAATATTGCATACGCTAGTTACTACAATATCCATCTTAGCGGTACCATTGCCACCAGTAGTTTCAGCTTCATGAACAAAACCGGCCGCTAAATCAGGAATCTGTGCAATCCACTTATTTTTGATTTCATGTTTTAAACTATATAGTCTAACTACGCTGTAAGCAATGATTGCAACAACAATTAGTAATGCATAGATCATATCAAAAATTTCTTTAACGCTCATTTTTTAATTTCCTCCAAAAAAATAACGCCTATTGGCGCTTTCTCAATTCTTCTTCTAGCTTTTCTGTTTTTTCTTTTTGCTTGTAGTAATCCTTTTTAAACTCATCCCTTTCTGCTGTCAGTTCCTTAATAATTGCTTCGTAATCTGCTTTATTAGATTTGTGGGTAACGGCTAGTGCTGTTGCAAATGCACCAACAAAGCCGCCGATCACTTGTAGCAAATTGATTAAATCATGCAAGTGATCACCCTCCTAACTTTTATATGCTGCTCTCACGATTAAACAAAAAATAACGAAATCGCCAATAACTGGATGTGCCATCCGCATTTGTCCACCTAAAAATGCATGCCATAATTGCGTTAATGCGAGCATAAAAATAGCAGCGCCACATAAGATTAATAGTAGATGCTGCCAAAATTTACTTTTATTATCAATCAAAGCTGAAATCAATAGACCTATACCCAATATTAAAATTGTAATGTCTATTCTTTGATCATTCATGGTACTAGTCAGTTCAGGTGGCCAGAAAAAATAATTGCGATCAATCCAGAGGGATGCACCAATTGCAATAACAGCCACACTGGCTAACGCTTGTTCGAAGTTATTGCTAACATTATTAAGCATTCGGCGTAGCATATTTTTCACCCGTAATCTCTTGATAATCATCAGCTGTTAGTGCTCCTACTTGAACAAAAGATGCAATAATTGTTTTGTCATACCAACCTGCATTATAAAATTGTGTTGCTAAATTTTTAAAGATATTAAGCATTAGTGTTACCTCCATTTTTAACAACAGCAGGCGCTAACAATTGCAACATCTGTGCCATCTGTTTTGATTGCTCAGTTTGGCTTTTAGCAATATCATCTAAACTATTCTTTAAGTCCTTATTTTCATTAGTTGCTGATGTAGCCTGCTCTTGAGCCGTTTGAATTGCTTTTTCAGCATTCGTTAAGCGGACGCTGGTATTTGCAGCATCCTGGTCAACCCACACGTGTTTTGTCCAATCATATTTTGGATTGTTCATACCGGTTGGTTCTTTTGCAATAAAAGGATATGCAAAATCAGCATTTAGTTTTGCCGGAATCGGAATAGGTAAACAGTCAAATTGATCATTTGAAACGTAAACGATCTGCTTGAAGTAGCCTGTTTCATCCACTAATTTTTCTTGTTGTTTTAAATCGTCTTGCCATTCAGCCATTGTTTAATTTCCTTTCTTTTCGATATTAATTAGTTTTTTGACCGTTAAACTATAATTTAAGTCACTATTATATTTATTATATAAATAATAAATGTTGCCATTATTATCGACATCTAATTTACCGTGGAACATTGACTTATTTTGATTAGTTAAAATTTGTGTATCAAAAATCAAAGTACCATCAGAACTATATTTTATTAAACCCAATATATTACCTGCACCATTTGATTCGTCTGAAATAAAGTAGAGATTTTTTTGATAATCTAAGGCAATAGTGGGATTAGAATCTACTATTTTTCGACTGTATTTAGTTACTACATTATTTTTAAAATCATATTTATAGACTGATCCATATATATCGGTAAAAATAGCATTTCCAATTCCATCTAAGACAACGTTACCAACGGTATAACTAGATGGTGTTGTGCATAAGGGGGAATAGTTGGATATATTGCTTTTATCTATTTTTATTAATTGATTTCCCAATCCTGCGTATAAAAATGAATCGTTTGCAACTAAAGTTGATCTGTCTAGATTTAAAGAAGCTTGTTTAATTAATTTTCCTTGTTTATCAATCTCATAAAACCAACGATTAGTATCATTATTATAATTACCTGATAAATAAAAATAATTATCATCTACGGTAAAATTAGTTATTACATTGCATAAATAGCCACTCGCTTTAAATTTATTTTCAATATTTCCATTATTATCTAAGTTAGCTATATATGAATAATTAGTATCTGCAAAGGTTATATAGACATCATTATCAGTATCAATTGCAATTCGCTGAATATCGGCAAATTTTTTGGACCAGATTAAAGTGCCCTCGGAATTTAATTTAAAAACTTTGTAATGTGTTAGCACATAAATATTGTTATTTGTATCAATCATACATTGATTAATTGTGTCTGCATCTACCATACCCAATTCTTTCGTCCACACTTCACTGCAAGTGCTTGGCAATGTCTCCCAACCTTTCGACTGGTAAATTAGCGCATTGTTGAGATATGCTTGTTGAACTACTTTCTTGCCGAAAAAAATATTACTTAATGTCATTTAACCACCACCTCGTAGTCGCTTAAGATAAAGTAGATTGTCATTGGGTCATAGTTCGTTAATGCCTGATACTGCGTTAATGTGCCAGTCCATGATCTCATCATCGACTGTTTCATTTCAATCATCTGATTTTGCACATTACTTAAATCTTGTGTATTAATCAACCGATTGAATTTAGGATAGTCATTATAAGTCTTATTAATGTATCTATAATCTAAAACAAAATCCTGCATTTGCCGGCAAATGATTACCTGAAATGTGTTATCAAGAGCGGCGTTATTAACAACCAAAATGTAACCATATGTCGCATTAGTCTGTGTGAAGCCCGGTAAGCTGTCTAAGCTAATCTGCATGTCAGAGTTTTTCAGCTCATAAATACCTGTAGTGGTTAGTGTGTTCGGATCAACTTTAGCATCTTTAAAAATCTTTGTTGGATGATTAAAGTCAGGCAATACCACCTTACCATCTTTATCAGCCATGACGTCATTGATAGACAAAACCCGTTTAGCAATATCAGCGGTTAGAGTATCATGTGCAGTTTTAGCATCTGTCTTAGTTTCTAAATCTGATAAATCAGGCTGCGGTATATTTAGCTTAGCTACACCGTCTGCGTCCGGGTTAATTGGATCACCACCGTTAACACTAATTTGCTTTAACTTACCAGCTTGAGCAAGCTTTTGGTCCATGGTTTCTTTATCATAATAGTTTTCTAAATCGCTTAAATGTGCAAATTTAGTAAAATCAACATTGTTGATATTGGCAATAGCCTTATTTGCAGAATCAATGGCTTGCTGTAATTTAGCTTGAGCATCCTCATCGTTTTTCAGTTCGCTAGCAAGCTTATTAATCTGACTTTGAAAGTCATCAATTGCATTGGCTTTCCAAGTGTTGTAATTAGATTGAATACTTGCTAATTTGTTTTGAAAATCGGTATTAGCCTGCTTAATTGCAGCTTGTTTGTCAGTCTCAATTTGAGCAATTGCTTTATCACTGGCTGTTTTATTAGCAGACAGTTGATTATCCGCAGCGGATTGGATGGCTTTCTTTTGCGCATCGTAATCTGATTTTAATGAACTAAGCTGATCATTTGCGTTAGCCTTAATTTTGCCTAACTCATCCGCCCAATCATTAGACAGTTTTTGATATTTACTATCATAATCAGCTAATTCTTTTTCGTAATTTTCTAGCTGCTGGTTAAACTTTTTAACCAAATCGTTTAATTGACTATCGTTATTGGCAATATTTGAATTAAAATCGTTTTCAACTTTTTGCACGAAAGCCTGAACGTGGATTAGCATGTTTTCCGCTCGGGACCAGTAGTTTTCATTTTCAACTGGCAAATTGGCCTGTTTGATGACATCAATATGAAAATTAGTTGTAGTGTCAATCAATTTGTTAGTATTGTCAGTAATTTCAAACCAAGCATCTCCAGACTCCTGATAAACCGCCGTGTTAAGTTTGTACTTAATCTGCCCACCGATTCTGTCGACAATTTCAACATCCTCATCGTCTACCATCTTGCCGCCATCTTTATTTTCGCCAAAAAAGACTTTGCAATTGGTTAGATTATAAGCGTTATTATCAGCATCAATGATATTAGCGTTAATTACCAAACCCGCTTCGCTTTGCCTAATAGTAATTCTGTCAGCATCAACAGTAGTGCTATTTTTGTCCGTTGCGAGCGTTAGAATTGGTATGCTCATCAGCTATCACTTCCTTATTTTTTTCCAAATTTTCATTTGCTTTAACCAAAAGACTTTTCAATTGATTGATCTCGCTTTGTTGTTTTGCTATGGTTATCGCTTGATTAGCAATGTTACCGGCTAGAATATTAACTACTTCATCACTCATTTCTTCACCTAATTTCTATATTTAGACGGCACCATGTCTCGAACTATTGAGCGCACCTCTGACTCGGTCGTGTAATATGGTCCAGCATATGCTCTTAAGTTAGACTCTGTAATAATGGTGCTATCGCCAATGACACCAGAATTAGGACCAATACTAGTCACATGACTGCCGTCACTGATTTCTACTTGTCCAGATGAAAGCATTGAAATGTAATTGTCAGATTTAACCCAGATAGCATGTCCACCATTTTGTGGGTAAAGCTGTCCTGGACTATCTGTACCTACATAAACGGCCATACTTCCGTCTGCCGTCTTGCAGTAAAGCGCACCCTCCAATTGAAATGCCCTAACATTTAAAGCTTGAATAGTATCAGCTGTTAGATGTGAGGCTATTACATTACCACGGCTGTCAATCGCAGCATCTGCATAGCCAGAACTATTGACATATTCCAACCCGTTACTGTTAAAGCGCATATAAGAGCCATCACTATTGAGTGCACGAATTTCAACTGGATTTTTGTACGTTTGAGTGCCAGATGCGTCTACAAATTGCAATATTGCAGAGCCGCCTGATTCTATCCAGCTTTGCACGTCATTAAACTGATGGTTGATGTCAACTAAATCTTTGTCGAATTCATCTGCTCGGCCTTTCAAACCGTTAAAGTCATCTGTAATAACACCAATTTCTTTAGCAATATTTTTTTCAGCACTTAATCGGTCAGCACCCTCTTGTTTAAGTGCCTTGTGTATAGCAGTGATCAAATCACTTTGGGCTTGGAACTTGCTGTTTGCCCGTCCAAATTTAGCATTGGCATTGCTATTGGCCGTCTGTAATAACACATGTTCATAATTAACCGGCAAGCTACCAATTGTTTTTGAAATATACTTATGGCCTAAAGAGTCAAATGTTGTGTTAGTAACTCTGGCTGTAACCCTGACGCCTATGTTTTCGTAATCAACCCCAACATAGTCGTACAGGTTAGCCTGCTCAATCTTGCCAACTTGCTGTTCAGTTAGAGTACATGAAGGGTCAGGTAGGCCTATCCTATACTCTTTAATATAGGCTTCAGCCAAGCTCTGCAACTGAGCAATATCATCGGCTGTTGGCGCACCCGAATCATTGTCATTGTTAGGCGTCCAGTATTGACTTAAGTCAACGGTTTTAATACGTTGAAACTCATGGCCAATTTGATTATCAGAGTAAACAATACTGTCTGGGAGTGTCACGTAAATTTCTTGTTGCGCATCGGTATCTATTTCTTCATCATCATTAGTATTATCAGCTCCCCAATTAGGTTCAACGTCATCATCAGCGCTGTAATCTAGCGCTGAACTGGGCACCCAACCAGTCTTGCCGTTCCAGGTTATCTGACTCCAGCTCTCACCGTTACAATCAGCTGTTGCATTGACTTGAACCTGTTGTTTGGCCGGTATTGTATCGCTAATTATTGAACCGCATGGTTTATCATGCAGAGCAATTCTTCCAGTATTGCTGGCCTCATGGCTAACATAATCATTTGGCTTTTTTGGTTTAGCCGTTTTTTTATGGCTAAAATCACAATCTGACGACTTAACCCACTTTGTAGACGAAAGCTTATAATAAGTATCGCTGCCAACTGTAGCCTGACCAAGAATGCTGTAATAGCCTTCACGAATTATCTCTTGATTAGCAGTACCTGGAACTGCGTACCATATAGCACCCGGTTTGACATAGGTTTTGCCAGAAGCTGGCAAATAAACAATGCTGTTTTTTTGACCAAACGCCAAATGTGGGCCATAGACCCACTCATTAACTCCAACTTCGTACCATTTGTTGCCATTTTCATCAATTGCAATGTGACGGTAATTAATTCGATCACCTTTTTTGAATGTGAAGTCAAGGCGATAGTGATCTTTGCCTTGGAATGGAGACCGATAGACGTGAATAACATCAATTGCAACTGAGGCTGTACCACTTTCACTATATATAATTCCTTTTGAGTCTGACCCTGTTGTAGTGTGGCCTTGACCATTTCCCGAATTAACAATATAGTCGCCTTTTTTGTCAAAAGTTATAAAATTACCATCAACCCAACTATTATCCGATAACATATACCAGTCGTTGTTGTTCATCGGTGCCGGATCACTGCCACCATCAACTTTTCTAACCAGTTGTAAATGCTGGCCATTCTGAACATGACCAACTACGTTATGGCCTGGATAAGGGCTGTCAAATGTTGTTAAATCACCATTCCCAAGATACTGTACTGTTCCCATACCATCTAATTCATCCCCTGCCTGAGTCATATCAGTTGGTAAAGGCGTTTTAGGTGTGGGAGTATATTTTGCGTATGGAAAAATTCCAGTATATAACTGAGTAATGTTATCAGTGTTTTCTAAAGTGCCCATATCACGTCCATGCTTAATTACTTCTCCAGTGTATTTTCCAGGATTTTTAAGCAAATATAAGTGATAGTTGTCGAAAACCCAATTACCCTTATACAAGGTCTGCATTGATTGAGTGGCTTCATCCCCTTCGGCATCATCACCAATCAGGATTGCACTCATATCAGAATTTTGGTCAACCGTGTAGTTAATATTGGCCAAATCTGAAATATCAGTGGTGAACTCAACACCTGGTATACTTTCTAAAGGTGGTAATGCGTCTTGTAAGGCATTAAAGCATTGGCTCGCCGACATGTTTGGCAAGCTAATATCTTTTGTTATAACCCTGTTTGTAAAATCTGAAGCAATTCCAACCGCCTGAACGTTAATTACATCTAGGCTTTTGGTCGCTTCTTGAATTCGAAATTTCTGTCTTAATAAAACCGGAGAAGCATCTGCTAGGATAACTTCTCCGCCTTTAATTTCTTTAGCTAACACGCCATCTATTCTGTATTCCATTGATAGCGTTTGAATTGCATTTGCTGCACAATTAACTTCAACTTTTATTGCATCGCTTAAAGCACCAATCCCGTTGTTTGTAGAACTATCACTGACATTTTTGAACAAAATTGGGAATCGTAAATACTTAATCATGCAAGCCTCCTAAATTTTGGCTTATATTCAATTTGAGGTATACCGTCACCAGTCCAACTAATAACATTCTTGCCAGTTACTAAAACCGGGGCGTCATTATTTTCCCAAATCACGTCCGAATTACAGTTAACTTTGTTTCCTTGGGCATCAATGGAATAAGCCTGACAGTTTTCGCCGTCAACAAATACTTCTTTTTGAACACTATTGAACTGATAATCTAAACCATTAACGGTTAATTTAACATTTCCCGTGCCAACTATGTGCCAATCAGGCATCGCTGGCATTTTTTCGGTGTTATACACGACTGGCTTTACTTCTTGCCATCGAATACTTGGCGTTTTTAACATCAAAGGCTTGCAATTAAAGGCGATCTGCCCCGTTAACTCCTCTTCAGCGCCATCTTCAATGAGTGGAACTAAACTAGGTGGTGTACTTACAATTGCTTCGAAAACCCAATTGGGATTTTCACTAAATTTTAGGTAGTCATAGTCAAATCCGGTTAGCCAATCAATTATTTCATTTTTTAACTGATACAAATTTGGGTATTGTCTAGGCTTAAACACCGTAACATCAATCACTAAATCAATGTTTTTAAACGATTCATACGCTTGCAGCAAATCACCATTACGTCCATTAATGTGAGTCGCTGTAACATCCAGCTGTGGCGTTGGTATTGTTATTGGCGTTTTACAATAAATTCCAAAGTCTGCACTGCTGCGGTTTCTAAAAATAATCTGTCCTTTTTGATTAGAACGCATAATGTGCCTGGCCTCCTTGTGCACGTCTTATTTGATATTTCTCTAACTGTTTCGCTAAAGTTTTGCCATCAAGGTTGACTTTGGTATCAACCTTAACCGGATTCTGTGACAGTAGTTGCAATTGATCAATGACTTTATTAATCTTTTCAGGGTTTGCAATGGAGCCAAGTACCGTAATTATGGTCTCAAGTTCATTCTTGATATTAGAATTTAAAATTGACTCATCGTTGCCCTTAACAATACGGGTTGTCTCGTCAAGCAGCTGAGTAGCACGACTGCGTTTGCTTGTGTCTAGTGGAATTATCATTTCTGGCTTGTTTTGCTCGGCCACTTGATAAAGGCCATATTGATTAACGAGACCACCATTTGCGTAAGAACGAAATTGCAACCAATGGTTATAAGCCTGTCTAGCTCCACCATATTGTTCATTTACATATTTCTTCATCCAGCGTAATTGGGTAATTGGGTTTGTCCGCCAGTCACTACCAGCAGCTGCCATTTTATTACCCGGTAATGATTGCGGTATACCGTAAGCTGGCGAATTGGGGTTCTGAGCTCTCGGATTCCAGCCGGATTCATGATCCACGATATAGCTAATATATCCAAAATCACTTGGTTTAAAACCTGCCTCGGCTAACCAGTTTTTGTGCGATCCGCTAGGCTGGCCACCGCCAAGCTTTCCGCCGCCAAACATTGAACCTAACTTGCTAATAAAACTAAAAAAGCCGTTACCGACTTGATTTCTGATATATTTCTGCAAATCACTAGTCGCATGAGTATCAGCTCCACTATCCTGTTTTAGTCCCTTTACACGCCCAAATTTAGGCGCACCGTACCCAACAACAGAATCTAAGGTATTCATATGAATCCCTTGTGATACCGACTGTGCGCTAAAGTAGCGATTACCTCCGGCATAAACGCCAACGTGTTCGCTTCCGCCATCGCCCCAGAATACTAAGTCACCGCTTTTGGCCTGCGCTTTGCTAATATGCTGCGTCTCAGAGTATTGACTACCACTATAATGCGGAAAATTGATGCCAAAGCCCTTCTTAAGAGCATACAAGACCAGGCCAGAACAATCGAATTTGTCTGGACCTTCTGCACCCCAAAAATACTGGTGCCCTTCACCATATTTTTCTACTAATTCTAGCAGTTTGGAGCTTGACCCATTAAGGTCACCGCCAGCCATTTGCCACAGTGCAGACCACCAGCTCTTTGCGGAGTCTTGAGCCTTGTTAAAAGCTCCGTGGGTCAGGTCTGTCATTGCACCGCCAATGCCTTTTGAGTCTGTCCATTTAAAGAGACTCTCGATATACTTAATCGGATGGCTAACAATTTTTACGGCAAGGTCAAAATATTTTTTTAAGTTGCCAGCCGTTTTAGTTACCCAACTTCCAATTCCGTTGACAAACCCTCCAACAGCATTGCCAATTTGTCCAAATATCGAATCGGTACCCTTTGAAAAATGTTTGACACCACTAAGTCCCATAAGCATGGCCGTTTCACGAGCATTGATAACATGCATCCCTGGCCACAATAGCGCTTTAGTATTCTGCCCTTGCACAATTCCAGCATTGCCATTTTCATCAACTAGCATCTCTTTGTTGCCAGTCTGTGGGCTATCATTGCCGTCATTAAGCGTAGCAATTACTGGCTTTGTAATTGGATTACTCAATGATTTTAGAATTGAGTCAGTACCTGTGGCTAGTTTTACATGGCCAAGCAATTTTATAGTTTGCTTTCCGCCCCCAAAGGCATGAATGACATTATTAACAGCACTAATACCGCTATTTACAATATCAATTAATCCATTCATTGCATTGCGACCGAGTCTTTTAATCCCCGACCATGCTTTATTAAAGATTGACTTTACGCCAGACCATAAACCGGACCAGACTTTTTTGAAATCTTTACTAAAAGTATTTAAGAAGGAATTTATACTTTTTCCCCAACTCTTAAATGCTGTCAGCATCTTATTCCAAACTTTTTTTACGGTGTCATGAATTTTATCCCAGAATTTATCCCAATTTTTTTTAAAACCAGCTTTAAATGAATTAAATCCTTTTGTGACCGACTTCCAAGCATTTTTAATACTTTTTATAATTTTATTAAACGTGGATTTAACGTTGGTAAATAATTTTGAAAACCACTTAATTACTTTGTTAATTATCGATGGAACATTAGAAAAGGCTTTCTGTATCTGCTTTCCAATGCCATTAATAAAAGTCCTAAATGGCTTGCAATTTTTATAAAGAAGAATAAAACCAGCTGCTAATGCTGCAACTGCTGCAACAGCGATACCAATTGGGTTAGCATTCATTACAATGTCTAGTAATTTTTGAACAACAGTCCATTCTCTAATTGCTGAGATAACTTTTTGAATTCTGGTAACAAATAATGATAGCGTGGTAGTCATTGCCATAAATTTGGACACGGCAAAGTAGGTGGCAAATGCAACACCCATTGCTTTTACAGCGTTTGTATGCGTGGCAATAAAGTTAATGGCATTAATTAAGCTCTTACCGACGTTTTTAGAAAGTTCTCCTGCAATAGATTGGATATGCTTTCCGGTTTCATTTAGCTTGCCGTTTTTACCAATTATCCGATCCAAGCCTTTGCTCAGGCCATCTAATGCGGTATTAGCTAAGGGCTTCATGACTGCAGCTGTAAAGTTTGTCCAGGTACCCTTGGTTTTGGCAATTTTGCCTTCGGTTGTTTCACCGAATTTTTCCCATGCTTTGCCACTGCCATTCGCAGCTTCGAGCATGTATTTTTTCATTTGAGCACCAGAAATTTTGCCATTAGCTAGAGCATCGTTAAATGCTGACTTGGTCATACCGCTTGCTTTTTGAATAGCAACCTTTAAGCCTGGCATCGTTGCGAAAGTTTTGTTAAACGCTCCTAGATTTACTTTAGCAGCTGAAAAAATACGGGTTAGTTTGCCACCAACCTGTACTATTTGATCTTCACTGGCACCGCCAGCTTTACCAAAAGCATACAGCTCATTAGTAAGTGCTTTGGTTTGCTTAATATTGCCACTAGTTAACCCATAGAGCCCCGTCTGTAGTTTAGTAATTGCAGCACCGCTTGCATTGCTGACGCCACGTATCTCACCAATTTGGCCAGTTAACTCTTTGACACCTTTTTTAGCAACGCCAATGTGTTCCCAGTTTTCGCTAATTTCTTTGCCTGATTTTGCAAGGTTAAAGCCCTGTTTAGCAGCGTCCATTAAGCTTGAACTAAGACCGCCAAGAATATTAGTAATTCCTGTACCAATAGCTGAACCTTTTACAATATCGCCAATACTAGTCTTAGTTTCCTTAGCAGCATCTTCTGTTCCATGCAACTGTGCTTTTATTTTTGTAAAAAAGCCCATTGGACGTGGTTTTTCAAGACTTGTCGAAAAGTCGTTTAATTGCGTCTTGGCTTTGGCCAAACTCGTTGCAGTCTTATTTACACGAATTTGCTGTTGCTGATATGCTTCGGAGTTTTTGCCATTAGCGCTTGCTACTTTAGACAATTCTGACTCTTGAATTGCTAACTGCTTGCTTAAGTGATCGACTGAATTACGATAGCTATCTAATTTTGCTCGGTTGGCTTCCTCAGTTTTACCTTCAGCTTCTAGTCGTGAAATGTAAGATTGAGACAGCTGCGTGGCTTGCTTATAGCCCTTTTGTAGGTCTGCCAGTCCGCTAGTATAGTAAGTCATCCCCGATTTAGCTTTACTTAACTGATCAGACTGCTTATTTATTTGGGCATTGGTCTTGGTAATCTGATTAGTTAGGTCATAATAGCGTTTTGTGCCTTTTTCAGTAGAGGTGTCCACAGCAGCTTGCTGTTTCTTTAAGTCCTCCAACTTTGCTTTTTGCAAATTGATAGACTTGGTCAAGCCTTCAATTTTAATTTGCTGCGCTTTTTGACCATCGCCATTACGTTTAGCTGCTGCCTCATTAGCTTTCCATTCAGATGTACTTGCATTAACTGCACTTGTAAGTGTTTTAAAACTTTTGACTGCTCTGTCTACATCTAAAGAGACCTGTGACGCCATATCATGTTGTAATTCAATCATTTTTCAGCACCCCTCTCTCTACAAATGTATGACTGCATCAATTGGATCAATTAATTCTGGCCGTCTATCCTTCGGTCGCGCTTTGAGAACTTCTAAAAAGTCGTAAAAGTTCTGCTTGCCAACTTCTGACGGCATAGCACCTTCTGCCAGCAACATCTTTATCAAATAAAGCAAATCTTCACGTTCATCTTTTAACTGCATCAGAGCCTTTTTCTGTTGCAAAGTAAACTCAGCTATTTTTTTGGGTTTTTTGACATTGCCTTTTGTTGTAGTTCATGTTTTTTAGCAACTTTTTCAACTGTTTCTGGGTCAGTCCCTCTAATTACCATCACAATTCTGCCTAAAACATCGCCCACTTTTTCTGGCGTGCTATGATTTTTGAAATATTCCATCTCTTTATCAGAGAGATTGAGAACCTTTTGAATAAAATCAAGCATTGTTGTAAAAGCTTTTTTAGTTGACTTAATATCATCCATACTAGATACATTATTACCATTAGTGTGTGATTCTATAGTTGCCGATAAATCTAGGGCTTCTAGCATTAGATTAATTGAGGGAAATACAGTTATCTTCCTGTCTATTCCAACCAACGGTTTAAGGTTAATCTTGATCTTTTTCATTTATTCTCTCCTACTATTAATCGTTTGAATTGTTTGCTGGTGTGACACTATTAACTGCAGAGTAGCCTCCGAAAACTTCTTTAAGCATAGCTGCCTTGTCAAAACCCGTGGCGTTGTTCAGCCAATACTTATAAGGTTGTTGAACTGTCGGATCGTCAGGGTCTGCAAAAACTGTCTTGTCAATTGGTGTCAGAACAGTTGCAGACAACGTTGTTTCAGCATCGGCTTCTCCAGAGCCAGAATCTGTTGAGTGATTGCTTGCCTCTTCGATAACTTCACAATTTGCAACACCTTCGTAGAGATCAATTTTATTGTCTAAACTTCTACTGTGAACTAGCATCGCAACATGCGGCTTGGGTAAATGGCGAATATATCCACCCTTACCATCATCGCTGTAGCCTTTTAATTTCATTAAAATTTTTGCGTCAATATCAAGAGCAGTCAGCGCAACCTTTGGCTGTGTTGGAGCATAGCTTGTTCTCTTGAGTTTGTCATTAGCCCATTGTGGCGTGCCTTCTGTCTCTAAGCCAGTGAAGTTTACGGCGGTAAAACCTTCGCCGGTATCATCAGCTAAATACAAGCCTGTATCACTTAATCCATCGGCGCCTTTAATCAATTTTCCATTATCGTCCAATAATGCGAATGTAACATCTTTAATACCATGTGCACTCATTTTATTTCCTCATTTCGTATTAAATAAATTGTTTTTGTTATTTGTCCTGTATCAGGGTCTGTTGTATGTGGTGAGCTCTGCTCTACCAACCAACCCTGGTCAATTATTTTTCTCATTAATTCAATCTCAGCTGTTTGAATATTATCAACATCAGGTTCTGAACCCCAAAAGATTTGTAATTCTACAACAAGTTGCCAACGCTTAATTGTGTCATTGGAGTAATTTGCTGGCTGATTTGTAGCTTCGGTTAAAAAAAGAATGGTGTTATCAACATCATTCTTTTGATCAGCCGTCATATTGGTACAAATCACATTAGCTGGTTCTATCCATGGCAAATTAATACTAATAATATTCTTTGCCAGCATGTCAACCGGCATCATTTCTAGTCACCTCTTTAAACTTCTTCTCCATCGCAGCTATTACGTCTGGCTTAGCTTTTTCTACTGCAACATCAAACCAATGATCGCCTTTAATATATTTGGTTCCATCGTTTAAAAAACGTGCAATATGGCCTTTTTTGGCAAACCCAACTGTTGACGCACCATTATGTTCTCCACCAATATCGCCAGAAACTACATGAATGTCATCAGCCAGGTGGGTAACTTCTGAATTGTTGCTATGATGGTGTTGCATGGCAGCGTTATGTATCTCTTTTTTTAGAACTTCAGCGCCAGCCTGTGTAATTTGTTCTTGATTTTGGCTGTTTGGTATTTTCTTTTTTGCGTCAGCCAAAAATTGATTAGCAAAATCTTCAAACTTCATTTGGCAACCTTTTTCAGCGTTATATAGTCATATGTAATAATTTTGTTACTATCATCTGGCGATATATTAGCAATGTTATAAACTATGCCATCATATTTGACCTTCATTTGGGCTGTAATCTGGCGATTGTGCCGGACCACTATTATTGGTTGGTCCAACTGTTCAGGTGCAAGACTAGCTTGTTGACCAATAGTTCGTGTATATGGCATACACCATAAGGTAAACGCAGGTACTAGTTGTTCTTTATTAACACCCGTTTTAGGGTTATGAACTACTGCCGTAGTACAAAAAATAGCCTTCTTATTAAGGCTCGATATTGATATGTTATTAAGCGCCATGATTGCTACCACCATATTTAAATTGTAAATGCGCAATTAGTAACTGTACTGCTGGTGCTTTGCCTTCGGACAGAGTCCGGTCGTAATACAATTGCGTGGTCAGAGTTCTAACCGCCGATAGATATAATTCATCTTGAGCCAATTCAGAGTTATTAGTATCTGAAATAGCCTCATCGACAATTGCTTTGGCCATGCTAATTAAATTGCCAATTGTGGCCTCTTCTTCTGGAGTATCATCTATGTGCAATTCGGCAAGCAACTGCTTTGGCTCAATTAATTGATTGCTCTCACTCATCTGTTCACCCCGCAATATTAGCCGCTGCCAACTGGCTACTGTTTATTTATTAAGCGACTAAAGATTAACTATTTAGTAGTTGTTGATGGTGTTGGCGTAGGCTTAGCTGCATCTAATGTTAAGAATTTACCAGCATCTTCATCGGCTTTTTGGAAATCAGCACGAATGTATGCAGCCAACTTCTGGCTATAGATGTCATTGTCCATCCACTTGACAGACGCTTCATCTTTGTACGGTTCAAGAACAAAGGCCTTTAGGTCGCCAACAAATGCATGTGCTTGGCCGTCATTGCCTAAAACTTTATCTGGAACAACAATTACACCATATCCACACAAGCTCTTGCCTGATGGTGAGGTTAAGCTGTCGTTAAACATGTAACGACCTTGTTTGTCTTTCAATTGGTCAATAAAGTTATAGGCTGATTCAGAGACAACCCAAGTCTTGCTATAATTTGATAGACCTATATTGACAGCTGTCTTAAGACCGTCAGCATCATTTGCAACACTAGCTGGTGCAGTTTGCAAGATTGCACCAATTTTATCCTGCTCAGTCAGAGCTCTCATTGTTTGGATGTAGTCTGAAACAATGTTACCAATTTGCGGATAATCACTCATCATTTCATTTGAAATAGGAATTGAACCAGCGTAGGTTTGTAGTCTGTACTCCACCGCACTAATTTCCATTTTTGCCAGTTCAGGGTTAGCCGCCAATTCAGCCTTCGTGGTAAATCTTGCCGTTCCCTTTTTGATAATTGGTAAACTACCTGATGGCTCTGATACAGCCACTTTGCGCACTTGACTAGTTAGTTTGTCAGTATCTTCCGGCTGTTGATAAGCATCCATTACTGCTTTAGGAATTAAGACTTCGCCTTCGGTGCCAGTGGTCAAATTGTCGCGCACATTACCATGCGATTCGACATATTGGCCAAAGCTACGGATTGCTGTCTGTGCTTTTTTATCGGTCTCCGAACTAGTCACTCTAACGGCTCCTCCTTTAACACCACGTTGACGAACAAAAGTTTTCTTACTATTTTGGCTGCGCTTTTTGTCATCTTCATCCTCATTTTTATCATCATGATTTTCTCCACCTGTATTGTCAGATGTATCAGAACCATTTTCATTTTTTGGATCTTTCAGATCATCATCTGAAGCATCATTAGTATTGTCTGCTTTTAACAAAGAAACTACAGCGCTTGCTACGGCCTGAATATCATCAGTTGTTAGGTTTAAACTTTTTGACGGGCTCTCATTGCTCGTCTCAGCATCTCTTGTATTTTCTTTATTTTTTAAGTTGTCTAAAGCATCTTTTGGCATTTGTGTATTCTCTCTTTCATTTAAATAGTTCTCTTTAGAGCGCTCAATTTGAACGCTCGTTTCTGAATAAGCTGGATAAGGTGTCAAACTAATTTCTGGCAAATTAGCAATTTGCGTTACCGTATGAATTAGCTGGCCATTTTCATCGGTTTTCCACTCATCGCCATCTTCAGCTACATCAAATCTAAAACTCGCACCCTTGATGTTTCCATTTTCAATATTGTTGTAAACATCGGTTCCCAAAGTTGTGTTGGGAATTTTTGCATTAAAAAACAGACCCTTGTCGTCAACCTTCGTGGTTAATGTTCCAGAATCTGCTCTTGCTAAAATGTTGTTGAAATCATGGCCGTAAAGTAACAACAGTTGTTTTAAATCAACCTTATCCAAAGCATTGGGAGTAATGTATTCAATAAAACCTAGGTCTTCGCTCGGTTGATTAAACACTATTGCATAGCCACTAATCTCATGGCCTCCACTGTCTAGATCTCTAACTTCTAACTCAGTTGCAAAGGATCTAGTGCTTAAATTACTTTCCGGCTTTGCCCTGATTTTTTTCCTAGTTAATTTCTTTCTCATTGATTACACCTCTATTTGACATTAAGCTCTTAGCTTCATCTGCTGACAAAACTGGATTTGTTCCACTCGTTAGTTTCTGAATATTATTGATTAGCATCTGTCCATCCCTATCAATCGCACTATTAACATCTAGCTCCAAATTTGGAAGCTGTAGTTTCATCCTTAGCTCGCTGACAACAGGATCAATGTATCTTGTTAGATTGTTAATGTATAAGCTCTCAATCTGACTAACATTAGATTGATTATCTGACTTGTTCGGACTAAGATAACCAGCTGGTATTCCAAAAGCTGTTGCAATACGGCCAGCATTAGCATCGATTGTGCTAAGAAATTTGGAAACATCCGAGCTAATGTCCAATTGTGATAGCTTGGCTGATTGATCTAATACTATTGTTGACCCTGCACCGTCACCAGTGTATTGGCTCTCAAAATCTTCGCGAATTTGAGCTTTTCTTTCTTTGTTTACCTGAACTTCCGGTAAGGTTATTATATTGGCCGGCAAAATAGCTTTTTGCAATTGCTTTAAAATCAGTCGGTCACTGTTTTGGTTTACATCCAAGGTTTGTACTAAGCTGTCTAAAGGACTAATGCCTACAAATCTCATTAGTGTATTGTCACCTTCGCCAGTAGCAATTAACCGCAAATGGATCATTTCGCTACTGTTAACTTCAATTGATTTTCGATCATCATCAAAGTTAATTTTGTAAATTAAATCTGTGCCATCGTCTAATATTAGAAGCTCAACATTAGCTGTAGGTATCTGTTCCAAATAAGCCGGTTGTTTATTATCTTGCCAACGATGAATTAACAGGTAACTATTACCTGTTAAAAGCATCTGCGCTACCGCCGATTGCCAAAAATTAAAGGAGCTAATTAGCTTACTAGGTTTTGTTAACAAATCGGTGTAGGGTGCTGTATTTTCAAAAGTACAGCTAGCTACGTCTGAAGCAATCAAATTCACAGCGTTAAAAAGCTCGGGAATTTTCGTCGCCTCAGCAATAGTTACATTGGCCATCACGTTGGGCACTATCCGCCCATGACTTATTGTAAAACTAGGGAAAAAACTATTTGACGGCAAGGACTGACTTCTAACAAAATTGTCAGGTTTAATAGCGTTTGCTATCTGTTTAAAAATATTGATTCTACTCACCACCTCTCAAATATCCAAAAACAATTCCAAAAATTATTAGCAAAACACCAGTTACAAAATAGCCAAGCGCTTTATTAATAATAAAGCCAGCGTAAGCCATTGAAATTGCCCCTAAAATTACTAATGTTAGAGGTATAAATTGCAGCATTTTTTTAAAAACTAAAGTCATTTTTGTAGTAATCATCTATTTTCTCCTGCGACCAGCCGGCAAAAGGCTGTTTGCTGTCAATTTCATTGCGTTCTGGGTTAGTAAACCAGTATTGGGCCTCACTGATTGCGTCAATAATCGCATCAACAACATCTATTTTGGCCGAACGGCTTTCTTTATCCACTTTTACGCCATATGCATTTTCAAAAAGAGAAGCATTTATTAGTGAGTATTGCATGATTGGATCATCTAGCATGCTAATTCGGCGCATTTCGAACATTTTTCGCAATTCTCGTGTCGGTGGATCAAGTGATAGCGTCCCTTGTCGTAAGGTCACAAATGGTACATTTGGACACTGCTGACTTAGCCATTCAATCAAAGGAGCTGCCAAGTGAGCATCGTAAATAAACGCCTTAATGTTTAGATTATGTGCTTTAACAAAATCTAAATACCATTGGCCAACCACTTCATTGTCTATTTCGCCAAAACGATTTTTTGAAATTGTTGCAAAGCCTTGCTTTTCCGCTGCTTCATAATCTATCCCATCTTGCTGACTTTTCAAAACTATGCTTTTCTGTGAATGTGCTGTTGGAACAAAAGAATGCTGATAGATAAAAAACCGTTGGTCTTTTTCGTCCGTATACGGAAAAACAAAGGCAACAGCAGTGTCATCATTAAATCTTGATAAGTCGAATCCAACATAACAGTCGCGGCTTTCAAAATTGAAATTGCTGACCACTGATTGCTGAATATCATCTAGTCGCAAGTATTTATTCGCACTAGTTGCAAGCCACATGTTTAGGTTCCTGTTTTGAAACTTATAAATGTCTCCTGAGCTAGAACGGTGAGCCTTTTCGTCAAGGAGGCCGTTTAATAGTGTCTCTTTCATTGAAGGTAAGTCTAATAGTGGGTTAGATTTAACCCACGTTTCAGGCCTGTCTGTTTCTGAAATATCGTCTTGTTCCCAAACCAGTAATAATGACCTATCTTCTTCGCGCGAATTGTCTTTTTCTAGAACTTCGGTCAAACGCTTTTCATCTTTAAACATTGGACAGTTTGGGTTATCGTAAGCAGTCGAGATTGCAAGAGTTTCATGATTTACCTTTTGAACCTGGCCAGAAGTAATTTTACCCATTGCCCCATTTGCATAATGCGGATCTCCATATTCATCAACAATTGCTAGTAAAAAGTGATATGCATCAAATTGGCCACTATTAGCCGTCAAGCGTTGCAAATTGCTGAACGTCTTGCGGTTTTTAACCGTTTCGTCATTAACTTCAATACGTTGATTTTTAATTAATTTTTTGAAACCAGGTGTATTTGAAAGTTGTTGAAATGTTTGTCTAATATAACGCCAGCCTTTAATCGATTGCTTATCAACAGGCGCTGAATAAAGATAGTCCTGATTGTATTCTTCAGCATTTTCGATTAGAAATGAATAAGCTAATAGAATGTTGGTCAAATAAGTCTTGCCATTTGTACGAGCTACCGAAATCAAAGCATATGTAAAACGTTTCTGATTATTGCTTTTAGTTCGCCACCCTTGATTAAGGCATAAAATTGCTTGTTGCCATAACATTAATGGCACTGGCTTATTTACGCTAACGTCAGGACACAGCTTTGCAAAGTTTAAAATCAAGTGACAATTATTTAGGTCATATTCAAAAGGAAAATCATGATCACAAATGCTGCGTTTCAAGTCATTAAGATGCCTAAAACATGCTAATTGAATTTTATAACTAGCCACCTGTTTTAGTGTTAGAACCTTAAATGCATATCTCGTTGCTGGATCGCGATACTTTTCGAAAATTTCGTTGAAATAACCTTCGTCCATCAACGTTTTAAATGTCTGCAGCAAATCTGTGTCGCGTCTAGTAAAGTCAAACTCTTTTACTTTGCGATTATTTTTAGAATTCATCATTGCCACCTTTCAGTACCTCTTGCACGTCCGCATCATCTTCATCAATATCAAGACTAGCCAGTTCCGCCCGAGCACTAGGAGACAGTCCTAATTGACTTCCTAGTGAATTTATTTTTACACTAGCTGAATCAATTGCTTTTACGGCAGGATTTGGTTTATAACCAGTAAAATCATGCCCAACAACTTTACCAGTATTATCTTGTAAACTGGTAAATATCTTTACCTGCACGCCATCTTCAGCAAGTGACTTATAACTCTCTCTTAGAATTTGGTAGTTAATACAGAACGCTTCAACAAGTGGACGGTCTGGCTGCTTAATTACTTTGGTTGAATTTAAGAAAGGGACAACCCTAGTCCACATTGCTCGCGCGTAACTTTTTAAGTAATAAGGTGGCTGCGTAGGTAGGTTGTTTAGGTCGCCATTCTTGTCTAACATTTTTTCGGTTTTTTTCCGTTGCCGTGCTGGAGCTCTTGCTTTATTAGTTGTCAGTTTGGTTTTCCTAATTTTTACCACCTCCTACTTTTTCATTAAAATATTTAGAAATATTAAGACTATTTTTGACACCTAATGCAGTTCGAAAGCTTTGTATTTCAACATTCTTATTTTGGCTAGCCCCCCTACCTCAAAAAAATCAAACTGCACTTCGAAAAAAGAAGACCAGCATTGTGTGATAGCTCTCTTCTAAGCGATAGGCCGGGGGGTATTTTTAGAATTATCTTTTTTTAAAATTAGTTTTTTCCAATCTGTTTTGGTCATTGCCCTAAGCTGACCGTATAGTTGCTTGTGCTGATAATCAATCTCAATCTGCTGTTTAATAGTATTGCATCGATTGCAAAGCGTCCAAAGGTTATGCCAATCTAACTGCTGCTGAGGCTTTAAAAGCTTCCGCATGACAATATGATCAGCTGTTAGCCTATTGACTTGATAGTTTTTACCACAGCATTGGCAAACGTATTGGTCGTAAGCTATTCGATAGTCTCTTACTTGTTGCCATTGTTTTGAGCGATAGAACTTAACAGACTCGGCATCTCTTTTAGTTTGATTGTACTGCCGTTGTTTGCCCTTAGCCCTGTTGTCTAAAAGTTCACGATATAATGGACTTTCTTTCAACCGTTCTCGTTCTTCTTTATATTTTTCATAGCTAGCTTGTCGCATAGCATGGTGCTTATTGCAATACTTGTCTTGCCCTTGTACCCAGTTCATGCAATTTGGATAGCCACAATGGTGGTATAGATTATTCATCACTATTCCCCTTGATCTTTGCTTCTATTCGTTCTTTAGCAATACGGAAGTAATTCTCATCTTGTTCGATGCCTATAAAGTTTCTGTTAGTTTCAACAGCTGCTATACCTGTTGAACCTGAACCCATCACATTGTCCAACACTAAATTTCCTTCGGTAGTATAGGTTTTTATTAGATAGGTTAATAACGGTACTGGTTTTTGAGTAGGGTGTAATCTTTTAGAACAACTTCTGCTATATTTCAAAACATCAATTGGGAATCTTTCACCATTAGAAGTTGAACCTTTATATTTGCTAGCATCCTTTGCATTAAGCCTATAGTTACTACTTAATGAGCCTGTTTTCTTAGACTTGTATGGTTTAAAACCGGTGCGCATCTGAGGATTGTATTTTGGTAATCTTTTATAAAAAATACAAATATCCTGATGTGCTCTTAACGGCATTTTATGAGCGTTTAAAAAATTGCTAATCTCTGGTGTAACCCAAACCCAATCATAGCGATACATTTTTCTATTGCTCATTCTGAGCTGGCTGCTAAAGGGCTCTTGCCCAAACAATGCAATACATCCATGATCTTTAATTATTCGGTCATATTCCTTCCACAATTTTTCAAACGGTATAAGTGCATCCCAACTATTGTCAGTTACACCATATGGTAGATCTGCTAAAATCATGTCTACGGTTTTGTCATCAATATTCTCCATAATTTGTAGGCAATCGCCTTGTTCTAAACGAATTATTTATATCACTCCAACAAAAAAGCCGGACGTTAATCCGACTTAATTTATTTTGCTAAATATTATTAGCATAAAAACGTGCCAGGAATCGAACCTGAAGTTGATGGTTTAGTCCTTTACTCTTATCTCTATATTTTTTGACTTTCCATTCAGCCTGCCACATGCAACCAAACATAGTGTATTTCTGATAATAAAGATAATTCTGTGGCACACGTTCTGACACGCTCTCTAAGCAGCTAATTGTTGACATTATTAGGTCAGCACATAGGTCATCGCGTGTCTATAACAGCATTAGGATTCGAACCTAATGTTGTTAAATGAAGTCATTGTCAGACAGTTATAAACGAACTCTTTCTGCAATTGACTTTTTCTCTTCAACCATAAAAGAAAATGCATGCCGTAATAATTGGATATAATAATTCAATTACTAATGTGGCAGCAACCTCTTCAAACAATAATTTTTAAATGCAATAAGTGTTTACCCATTGCTATTGCGGTGTTGGGACTTGAACCCAGCTACAACCATTACCGCAGCTCTTTTGCAAGTATTTTAAGTAAGTACCTGCCATCTGTTACTTTTTTTAAAATATATCAGAAAGGAGGTGTCGAAAGACTGAGCTTTTCCATCCCCCAATCTTTCGACAATATCAATTTAGCATGCTTTAACTGCCACCTGTCTGCCAGGTATCTGCCACTTGTCTGCCATCTCTTCACACTCACAATTCTGTAATTATGACTTCAACCCTTGTTGGTTCTCCATATAATTTTTTTGTCTCGCCAGCAATAACTTGACTATCATCCTTGTAGAACCCTGGCGTCCACATCTCACGATGGTGAGTAAACCTATTAATTTTGTACAGTGGATTTAAACCGTCTAATATGATTTTCTCAATATTATCCTTATCAGGCTTTTTGGTTGGAACTTCTTCGCCTGATAAGCATCTCTTTCGCCTTGCTTTAGAGTATGATTTGGGAATTGGAAAGTAAGCAATTATATCGACACGTAAAGGACCTGTCAGCATTTTTGCATGTTCTAAACTTATAAACCTAACCATTGCTTCATATTGCTTGGTCTGTAATGGAGTGTAGAACTGCTTATGGCTAAGAGTGGCACGTGGTCGCTGTTTGCCTCTTGGTTTCCCGGGAATTGTAAATTTGTATTTCAAGCTTTATTTTCCTTTTCTTGATAAATACGTAGTTCAGCAATATTCGTATTGAATTTGTAAGCCCAGAATTGAATTCTGGTAG
Organism: Lactobacillus sp. B4015; assembly: GCF_026536055.1. Lineage (NCBI taxonomy): Bacteria > Bacillati > Bacillota > Bacilli > Lactobacillales > Lactobacillaceae > Lactobacillus > Lactobacillus sp. B4015. The sequence continues at coordinate 39,947 of NZ_JAFNOY010000003.1, read as the reverse complement.
CAAACTCACAAAGTGCCTCTTGTTTTTTTCGATAAAACGTTCTGTCAGAATAGTTTAATCTCATGATTTGTTCGTAATCATTTAAATCTTCGAGGATACTTGATTGCAATATTTGTCTGCTAACTTTGCTGCAATTATTAATTGCACATCCAATCGCCCAGCATTTATTTTCGTAGTCAAAAATCTTTAACATATTACTTTCGGCCGAATTCTCGAAGCCATGACTGACACCAGTCCCATTTAATTGTGGTGAACTAAGGTCTGCTTTATTCATCCCTGCGTTGGCTAGATATTCTGCTAAATTATTATGTAAAAACTCAGTAACATTGCTGGCCGTTGCTACCTTATCCAACTGCACTACTCACCACATCCCTACTTGCTAATTTCTACCTAAAATGGCAAATCATCATCCGATATTTCTATCGTTTCACCATTGCCTTCAAACGGATCTTTTTGAATATCTTGATTAGTTTTGGCGCTATTTCTATCCTCCTTTTTCAAATCACTCGTATTGACATTATTCTGTTGTTCCGGTTTTGCTTCAAGCAACGCAAAGTTATCAACAACTACTTCTGTCACATAAACTCTCTGGCCATCTTTATTTTCGTAACTTCTGGTCTGAATACGACCATCAACTCCAACCAATGAGCCCTTCTTTGTGAAATTGCAAAAGTTCTCGGCTGCCTTACGCCATATAACACAACTAATAAAATCAGCAATGCTCTTGTTCTTGACTTTTGAATATTGCCGATTAACTGCAAGGGTAAACGTAGCAACCGACAGCCCACTCTGTGTAGTCTTTAATTCAGGATCACGTGTTAAGCGACCTGTAATTACTGCTCTATTTATCATTTAGTTTTACCCTCTCTATTTGCTCTTTAAAATGTGTAATGGGATAGTTTTTTTAACCCTATTTAAGCCATAAAAATCCGCATGTAAACTAAATGTTTCAAGATGGCTAATCAAATTCTCAATGGAATCTGGTCCATCTACTACTATCATTTTTTCTAAGTTAATTAACAAAAATTGTTCTAGTAGCTGACCGGGATTGATTCTGTTAATTTCAATTGAAGATTTGACAATCAAGTAAGACACTTTCTCTTTATCTACAGGTTGTATTGATATGATTAGATCACTGTTGTTTGCAAATTTCGAACTATACTTCCTATCAATTTTTAAGGAAAGCTTACTATCTATTTTCTTAAATTTATTGTTTTTAGGGAGTTTAGGTGTTTTCAGAATTTTCATTAATTACCACCCCCAGCTAGTCCACCACATGAAATGTTCAATAACGCCTGCGCTAATGGCTAATATAAAACCAACTGCTATTAACACAATTGCGATAAATTGCTTAATTTTGGTATATTCGCCAAAAAAATTATCTAAAATTAATATACCTAAAACACCTAATATTAAGCCAATAACTGGTAACACAATAATTGCTAATTTCATTTTTTATCACCTTTTAAGATTAATTTTGCGCTGTCACACTCATTTTTATTCCTCCAAAATTTCTTTGATTTCTAAAAACTTTTTTACAAAATACTGCTGGCCCGTGCCAGTTACTTTTGGGGTTTTCTGGATTGTAATATGCCCGTCAGCGTGAGTGATGGCTGTTTCTTTGATTTTAAAAAGTTTGCGCTCAATTGACTTCTGTGTAGGCATGTTTCGTGAGCTACCGTTCCGTCTTGCCAAATAGCCATGCATTCGGAGCCATTCAAACAATCGATTTTGACCAATGTCAATGCCATTGCTTTTTAAAATTTTGGCCAAGTCGCCAATTAAGATAGTGTCATCACTTGCTGAAACCGTATCAGCAAATCTTGCCTTTGGCTCTAAATTCTTAATCTGTATGTCTTTCTGCTCCAACTGATTAGCTGCTTGTTTTAATAAGTTGGCCAATCCATCTTTATTCGTCATAATATCAATAGCTTTCTGGTCTGTAAGATAAGCTCCATGTCGTCTAATATTCGGAAGCACTTCGCTTGTGACCCAGCGCTTGAATTTTTTAGCACTTGGCAACTTACTGCTCATTATTAAGCTGTATAGACCAGACTCATTAATTACCGTGACGTTCTGCATCCCTCCAAGGGGGCCTTGAATTGGGGCGTCCTTTTTGTCATCAAAATCAACGTGACTGGCAATAGCATTCCGAGCCTTTTTATATCCAAGAATATTTGCTACATCATTGCCCACAAAGTAAGGCTCATCATCAATTGTTAACGTTCGAACGCCTTGGTTTTCAAACTCAAAAATCTGTAAATCTTGCATTGTTAGCCTCCCTTCTAGGTCAAGCCGTTTTTATTTTCAAAATCCCTAAAAAAGTCAGTCAGTTGGTCAGCATTTACGCTGTTATTAACCTCAGGTTTCTGTTTGCTCCAGTCGGTACCCTTTTCAATCGTTTTTTGAATTGGTTTATAACTCTGGTTGACTGGTGGTGCACTAATGTCGTACTCGTCATCAATATTGCCGAACCACGTCTTAGCTGCCTTAATAAATTGAACCTGGACGTGCTGGACTTTTATATATTTCAAATATTTCTTAAGCTGTATCTTGGCTTGTTTAAACGTATTAGACTTGTGCGACTTTCGCCAGCGCTTGTAACTTCGCAATGCTAATTGCTTGCCCTGCTTTTTTCCTTTAGGGTAAAGATTCCAGAGAAAATTAAATTCTTGTTCATAATCAGGCTTGTCCAAATTGTCAGATTTGGACTTAATATTGTTATTCTCTTGTGTAGTCTTATGTGTTATCTCTGGTATTGGTTGGCAGTTTTTCGGTACATCGATTGGCAGTTTTTCGGTTATTCGATTATCTGTTTTTCGGCTATTCGATTCGTCATTTTTCGGTTCATCGATTATCTGTTTTTCGGTTATTCGATTAGAAATTTTTTCTAATCGGTCATAATCAATTCGATACCATTTTGTTTTATCGAACTTGGCTTTGTTAAAATTACCGGAAATGATATATCCGCCTTTTTCAAGGTCAGCAAAATAATTTTGCAGTGTTCGCTCTTTTATCCACGAGAATTGTTTATGCCAATCTTTAATGGAGTTATAGACCCACCTGTACCCATCATGTACGTTATTTGATCGGTTAAGCCAGTAATGTAATTGCTGTAATATTAGCGCTTTGTCAGAGCTACCTAGTTCTTTCGCCAAACTAGGCTCAAATAGCATAGGTGGCTCGCTGATTAATAGATTATCGTTCATCTTGTTCACCCATCCATTTTGCAGAGAACCATTTAACTGCTAGATTTTCCCAAAACTCTAAGTTCCGGTCGTTTTTATTTAGCAATCTCAAAAAGTCAACGCCTTGTTCATCTTCACCCATCATTGCTGCAAACTTGCTAATACTATCAACCTTTATGAGTTGAGCCATTATAAAAGAATGTGCATTGATATAATCACATTCAACATTGCTAGATATGCATCCCCCGTAAATTACAGGCCTGTGATCAATATCAAAAGCAACCCAAACTGGCTTACCTTTGTATTTTCTGATAACCTTTTTATCAATTAGATTATCCTTGGCAAATTTTTCACCAGCAATCATTGGTTCGATTCCGTAATCTATCTCACCATTTTCGTAAGACTGATTTTGTATCCAAAAGTCACCTGTATTAAATAATTTGATACCGCCTTTTCTGTTTCCAAACATAACGACTACCTCTTTTTCTTAAAGATTGAGTAATATAAAATACCCAGTTTTCCGTAGCAGCCAGCGAAAATAATAAAAAATGCAATTGCTAAAAATTCAGCAATCCTTGTTCTAAAAAAATAGCACCATGCTATTGCAATCATAGTTAAAATAAACCAGTTGATTGTCCTATTAGCTACCTTCTCATATTCCTTAATTCTGGCCTTTCGTTCTTCGTAAAGCATTTCGTAAAGCATTATTATCCTCCCTTCAAGTTCCAGGTAATTGTTCTGGACCACCAATTACTGTTAATACTATTAACAGAGCAATGAAAATAATTGACCCTGCCAGTATTGCCAATCCGCCAGTGTTTGATAATGTCTTTTCACCAAAATCAAAACAATTATTTAAAAAATCTGTCCATCTAGTTAAAAATTTCATTCTTATCCACCTAATTCTTTGACTGTCTATTTAGGTAATTTAGCGTTCCAATCTATTTCGGTACGATGCTTCTCCATCCATTCGCTAGCCGGATTTTCAAAAATAATTGTTCTCCTGCCTTTATCGGTCCAATGTGGATTAACAACCCATCCACCATTCTGAATATCAACTTCTGGATACTGGTCAAAAATGAATAACCTAATCCACTTATCCGCTTTATTGCCGCAGTACTTTTTGGAAAACTCTGGCATCTTAATCGTTCTGCCTACTAAAGAATCAGCAGGTACATAGCCTCTCTCAGCCATGATTTGGTCAATTTTGTTAATTAAAGGATCAATTGAAATTGGTAATTCCATAATTTTGTTCATCACAAGCTGCCTCCTTTTAAACCTATTCACTTTGTTCACATTTTGTGGACTCAAACTGCAAAAAAAGAGCGTCAGGAGTGGTCTTTAGAACATTTGCAAATTTAATTGCTAAATGATAACTAACATTCCTCTTCCCTTTTTCTATATAAAAACAGTATGTTTTAGAAATGCCAACTTTTTTTGCAAGTTTTGCAATAGAATATCCCCTAGATAATCTAACTTTTTTAAGTTCTTGATTCATTTGTCCCTCCTTAACTAATTAATAATATAATTCACAGTTTGTGAACTGTCAAATAAATATTCACATTTTGATAACTCTTATTGAGTTCACAAATAGTGAACGCTATAATTCTAGTTAAGAGGTGGATTTATGTTACCAATTAGATTAAATGAACTTAGAAAAAATAATCATATGACTCAAGCTGAGTTAGCAAAAAAGATTAATGTGGCAAAATCAACTATTTCTATGTGGGAAAAAGGAGTTCGCAGTCCTGATACAACTACCCTTGGTAAACTTGCTGATATTTTTCATGTTTCAACAGACTATTTGTTAGGAAAAACAAATAATTCTTCTCCAATTAATGCTGCTAACTCATCTTTTGATATTGATGATGACATTCCTCTTGCCTATCATGGAAAAAGCATCCCTGACGAATATCTGGAAATCATCAAAAAATTAATGGATTCTGACTCACGAAAAGGTAAATAAAATATATGATTGATATAATTGATTACTTATTTAAGGTTGCTACAAGCTTGGGGATTAATTTCGAAGTCATATACGAAGCACCAGATTTTCCATCTATTTCATTTCACAAAGCTAATAAAATGTATATTAATTTGAATTGGAAAAATCAGTGGGAAATACCATTTATTATTGGTCATGAAATGGGACATTTAGTTAACGGGGACATTGGTACCTGGGAATATCAATCTGGGCCTAGTAGTAAAGGCAGTAAAGAACACAATGCCGATATTTTTTCGCTAAAAATGATTTTTGATTACGCAATGAATCAAATAGATGCTCCATCTGAACCGTGTGATTTTATAGATCAATTTGACATCCCAGCGTGGATGTATGACGATACAATGATCCTTTTTAAAAAGAAAAAGTTAGACAGAAAAATACGTTAGGAAACATCCAGAAAGTTTGAATCATATCGCAAAAAATAAGCTAGAAAACGAATTACTTATCTGAGGTGAACATATGTCTATTAAGCATTTAGCTCAGAACATTATTAATCAGCGAGAATTACGAAATTGGAGCCAAGCTGAATTAGCAAGAAGAGTGAAAATGGATAATACTGTTGTGAATAAAATTGAAAAAGGTAACAGAAAGGTATCTAGCGATGAACTTCAAGAATTTGCTAAAGCTTTTAATATTTCAATGGATCAATTAGCTGGAAATTCAAATTTAAAAGAAGATAATCGACTAGCCTGGCAAGATTTAGGAATGGCATATGGTGGTCGCATCCCTGACGAATTAAAGGACATGTATCGTGCTATTGCTGAAGAATATGTCAAAAAGCATCCTGAGAGCTTAAAACATGGATCCACAAAAAAATAAATTTGGTCAACGAATTGCCAGTCTTAGAAAAAATAAAAATCTTAGTCAGGCTGAATTGGCTAAAATTATTAATGTTGCTACAAGTACACTTGGAATGTATGAAACTGGAAAAAGAGAGCCAAATAATGAAATGTTGTCTCGAATTGCAGACTATTTTAATGTCACAACTGATTATTTATTGGGTCGTGCTGTTAGCAGTGATGATGAACTGGCTTGGCAAGATTTGGGAATGGCCTATGGTGGTCGCATCCCTGACGAACTAAAAGATATGTATCGTGCTATTGCTGAAGAATATGTAAAAAAACACCCTGAGAGCTTGGAACATGGATCTACAAAAAAATAGGCTTGGGAAAAAAATTGCTTATCTCAGGAAAAGCAAAAATCTTAATCAGGCTGAATTGGCCAAAATTATTAAAATTGGAACAAGTACACTCGGGATGTACGAAATTGGAAAAAGAGAACCAAATATCGCAATGCTGTCCCGAATTGCAGACTACTTTAATGTAACTATAGATTATTTATTAAGCCGACCTGGATCTGGATATAGCAATGATGAGATAACTTAGAAAGATTTAGGAATGACCTATGAAGGTAACATTCCTAGGGATTTAAAGGACATGTATCGTGCTATTGGGGAAGAATATATTAAAAAACATCCTGAAATAGCTGAAACAGGAAGTTGTATAAAACTATCCATTTCATTATTCCAAACCCATTAATTCGCGTTTTTTCTTTTCGCTTCTATTTTCTATAAATTCTTGCCAACGATCTGCTTTAATCAAAGTGTGTCGTAATCCGTCCAAAATCACAGCATCACTATATTCTGAAAGTAAGCATTCATTTCTACGTTCGTAAAACGTCGTATTTTTGTAGTGGTATCTCTTCATTATTTCTTTTTTTGACAACAAGAGTTCCATAATTAGCCAGTTACCTCATCAACGCTATAAACTCTGATTTTTTTCATTTTTCTGATTTAAAATCTATGTTTTTAATTTACCAGTTCCAAATTGGAACTATCTAGGCAAAAAAATTTTATCTATTGGCTTCTTAAAAAAATTTGATAATTTGAACATTTCATCTTGAGTGAATTCTTGCTTGCCTTTTTTCCTTGTCGCGATATGATTTTGTGCTAATGCCTAAATATTGAGCAATATCTTTTTGTGTAAGTTTATTTTTATTTTTCTTTAAACCATACAAAAGCAGTTGCATATTCCCACCTCCTTTCTGTTCCTCTTTGGAACAATTAAAGTATATATCCTTTTTGGAACACTTACAACTTGTTTTTTTGCTTTTTTTCAATTTTGTTCCATTTTGGAAAAATGTATACTATAATATGCTTTAGAAAAAGAGGGGTTAAAAATATGGATTTGTCTAAATATATTGGATCTCAGATTAAAAAATTGCGTGAGTCTCATGGTATGGATCAACAAACCTTTGCAGACAAAATCGGTACATCAAGAGTAAATGTTGCAAGATATGAAACTGGTAGTAGAAAAGCTAATCAAGATATCCTTTTTAAGATTGCTCAAAAATTTAATATAAATATCAATTATTTTTTCCCAGTTCTAAAAGATGCAAGTATTATTGATGAAAGTCGATTACGTCATGTGCCTCTAGTAGGAACTATTGCTTGTGGAACTCCAATTCTTGCAGATCAAAATATAGAAGGCTATATACCTATGTACTTTGATACAGGAACTAAAGATGATATTGTCTTTGGACTAAGATGTAAGGGCGAGTCTATGGAGCCAACTTTAAAAGATGGCGATATTGTTCTAGTTAAGCAACAATCAACTGTAGAAGATGGTGAAATAGCTGCTGTTTTAGTAGACGATGATGAATCAGCAACGTTAAAGCGTGTAAAACACGTGAAAGATCAAATAATATTGATGCCTGATAATGTAGACGGATTTTCACCAATTATTTTGAATAAAGAAAATCCTGGAAAAATTTTAGGAAAAGTGTTGGAAATACGTCGCAAAGTTAATTAGTTCTTCCATCTGACATGACTATATCGCTTAACCTGCAGCATTTTTAGTAGAAAACGAAAAACGATTTAAATAAAATGGTGATCATGGAATAAAAATTTAAAAACGCTTATTTTTCTGTCCAACACATAAGCGACATTAAACATTAGGCGATTTTTAAGTAAGAAGGAAAAATGAGTAGCGACATTGATAGATTAATTAAAAAGGACAAAGTAAAATAAAATCGTTAAAACCACCTTTGACAATTCAAGAGTAATTACTTGCATCTAAATCATTCGGTTTTAAACTAGTAAATCGAGAATTAAAACAATTACCAGAATTAATTGATATTGATAATGGCGAAATTATTACAGATGATATAATAGAACAGGCACGATATGAAGAGGATTGTTTCAGGTGTGGCTATTGTTTGTGGTAAAATACTTAAAACACTGATAAAGTCTACTATAACGATTTTAATGATGATGATAATTATTGTTCTTATGACTGTATGATCAAAGATTTATGGTGGAATTGTCAGTAGATATTAAATAAATAAAGGAGTAATACTAATGACAAAGCAATATTTTATAGATAGTGCATATGATTATGAAGATACCTCCAGTGCATTAATGAGCAAAATGTATGATAATGTATCTATGGAGCTATCCAGCATGATATGTGTATTTGATAGGGGCGATACGGAAGAATCTTATGATCATTACAAGAATGATCTAGCTGAAATGAAGCAAGTATCTTTTAAAGAAGCAGAATCTATTACTGTGAAACCAACAACGTTTAATTGGGCGCACCATCATGAATAATTGGTATCATATAATTTTACCTATGATATTCTGGGGCGTACTCCTAGGTGGTTACGTTTACTTGATTATTCATAGCATAATTCTAAGAATTAAAGGCGAATATGACGAGGGCTTTACCAGAGAGGATCGCAATAATCCGTCCGCTCCATCACTTATAAGATCAGGCATTGCTGCCACAGACTCAAGCTGTTTAGGCACAATAATTTTGTGGCTAATTAAAATTGGTATCTTTGCTTGTTTATTTTGCAAGTTTGGTATTTACTTTACTATGTTCCTAAAAACCTACTTACCGATTATGTGAGGAGTAATGGTTAAATATTATTCGCCGCAAGTTACACCGCTTGATAATGGCAAATTTAAATATTCGATTCGCTACCGTGATTCTTCTTTTAAAGGAATTAAAAAAAAATCAATCACGATTACTAAGAATACTACATTTGCTCGAAATCAAGCTGAAAAAGCTGTTAAGAAAAAAGTTGAAGAACAATTAGAACAATATTCGTACACTCCTATCACCTTTAATGAGCTAACACCAAAATTAAAGGATCAATGGGAAAAGCAAGGATTAGCGTATAAAACTGTTCGAAGCTATGAATCTACGCTTAACCTTATTAACCAAAAATTTGGTGATAAGATTATTTCCAATATCACTACGGTTCAAATTAATAAATTTTTTAACGACTTACTTTACAAAGATAATTTATCGAACAGCACTGCACGTATTTATTTTAATGTCATTTCAAAAATATTTGATTATGCTAAACAATTTGGCTACGTTCAAAATAATATTATAAATGATGTTAAAATTAATTATAAAGATGAAAAGGCTAAAAAGCGTTATCGTATAGAAAATTGGTATTTAACTGATGATGAAGTAAAAATCATTATAGATTATTGTTTGACCAAGCATAAAAAAGTATATGCGGACCTATTTCTGTGGCTTTATCTTACTGGTATGAGAATCGGTGAAGCATGCGCTATTCAGCTAAAAAATATTTATCTTAAGCAAAATACTTGGTATGCAAGTGTCACAGGTACAATGATTTCTGTTGTTGGACATAGCGAAGTTAAGCAAGACACCCCGAAAACTGCAACAAGTCGAAGAACCATCGCTTTACCAAACCAGGCTGTTGATATTTATCATAGAAATTCTAAAAATAAAACTTCTAATGATTTCCTTTTTACCAATTCAACAAATCATAAAGTTATTGTAAGTCGATCAGCAGAAACTTTTCTGTTAAGAATGCGTCCGCATGTCAAAATAAAAAAGAACGTCACATCGCATATTTTCCGTCATACACACGTTTCTAAATTAGCCGAGCTAGGATTTCCCTTAAGTATTATTTCAGAGCGAATTGGCCATTCTAGTGAAGGTATCACACGTCAAATCTATCTGCATATTACAGAACAAACTCATAAAACATATGACGATAAAATAAAAAATTTAAAATTTTAAAACCAGTTCAATTAAGAACTGGTTTTAGTTTGTCCCTTTTGTGTTCCCGTTTAAGTTATTTTGCCCATAAAAGCCTTTATTTATAAGCATTTACAAAATTATTTGCACTATTGTCAAAATAAATCACAAACTTTACTCCCCCTCAAAAAGCTCTAAATAGCTATTGTTAACTAATAAATTGTAACTTAAAAGCTCCAACGCTTCAATTGCAATTTAGATAAGGAAATTATAATTCTCTTTTTGCAGTGATAAGTAAGAAAGAACCACTGCTTCCTTAATATTAGATGGAAAATTGCTCTAAAATAGTAACACTATTTTTGTGAATAGTTCAAAAATTTTACTTTGACAACAAAAAAGTACCGTATTTTGCCATTGATACAGTACTTTTTCGAATTTAAGGTTAGTTATTTTTCTTATCTGAATAATACGCATTTTCTAAGCGTTGATATGATCCTGGCTCCACTTTTTCAAGAGCAGTGGCAATGGTGTCAAGAGCATCTTTGTAATTAAATTCTTGGCTATACAATTCCATTGCCTTAGTTTGCGCCTTTTTGACTGCTTCATTGTTTGAATACTTATTAGAATACTGCAAGGTCAGCTCTACTAAATCGGCACAATTAATGATATCATCCGCTTCTCTTTTCAAACGTTCAACGTCATCTGAAATCTGAATTAATTCATTAGAAATTTTTTCCATATTGATTCTTACTTCGCTAAGTTCCTTGGCAACATGGCCAATCTCATTTACTACCAAAGTGTACATTTGAACAAAAGTATCAGGGTTACCTGGTAGATTTGTTCGCTCCAAGCGGCGATATACTAATGAAACTTCCTGCTTAAAGCGATTGACTGAGTCGTTGGCAACATTTTCGGAATCATATAAGCCATCAACATCTTGTCCCATCTTGGTTTGCTTATCAGCAATTTCGCGCAGACGTTCAAGCATACTTAACCAAGAAGCCTTAATAGCGGAATAGACTCCCTTTCCATCAGCAATATTTTGAGTGTCAACTGTATACTGATGATTCATATTATTTACTTCTTGCTCTAACTGCCGACTTTCAGCTAATTCACCGTGAGTTAACTCGTAACTTTCATCAATATGACGCAACTTCTCAACTAATTTTTTCGATTCAACTTGTTCATGAGAAAGAAGGCGCTGAATTTTGTCCTGATTTTCCTCAACAAAAGGACGAGCCTTGTATTCCCTCGCTAAGACATCGTATAAGTTGGCAATTTCTTTTTGAATTTTACTAATCTTCTTATTAAGTTCATCGATTTTTAGATCTTGTAACAACTTACGCGCATCATCAACTTCAGTTCGCACTTTTTTAATTTCTGCTAGAATATCAATCTTGGTAATGTAATACTTAGACGACATCATTTTTTTGTATGAATCAGAAATTTCCCGTAGTTGATCCTGGAAAACCGTATCAAGTTCATGACGAGCCTTTCTGATTTCTGGTAATTTAGTTTTCACACCAGTTAATGCAACCTTGATTTTTGACAGGACTCGTTTTGCTTCAACTTGATCACCTTGTGCAGTTAGACTTTTGGCTTCGGTAAAGTCACCTTCTATTGCAGACAGATCACTTTCAATTTGGTCTAATGCTTGACCATATTCAAAGGAATCAGCTAAAACCTGCTTGCGCATATCCTGGTAATTTTTATTTAGATCATTAAGTAGCATCTGATTTTCGCGGTTTGATTCAAGGAGTTCATTAAATACTTCCTTAGTATTTTTTGCATCATCAAAAGTCGGTCTCATAATTTCCTGAGCCTGATTGATGTTTTTCCTAGCCTTAAAAAGCTGATAATGACCATTTTGTTCAGCAGCTTTTTCAATCAAATCCTGTACTTCTGGAATCTTCTTCGTTGTGGTTTGATCATAATTTTTGCGCCAAGTAGTTAATGTCGTTAAACTCTCTCCCGCAAGGTCCATTTTATCCAGCTTGATAATGTCTGCGTCCAAGTTCATTTTCTCAATCTTGGTAATCAAGTCGTCAAGCTCAATTATTTCCCGCAGCTGCTTCCGATTAACGATGAGCATAAATGCTATAATTAGAATGATGATTAAAATTGCAATTATTACAATAATTGACTGAGTTGATGACATATTTTTCCTCCAAAACTACTTCCAATTATACCAAACTTCTTTACCAGTGTGGGAACCTGATCTTAAGAAGTGCCAGAAGTATCTAGTTCATGAATTATCAGAGCTAATTCTTTACTAAAATTTACCTATATAATAGTTTTTTGCGATTATTTTCGTTACAAGTAAAAATTTAGTACTTACGACTTTACTACAGAATTAGTATTCATTTAACTTTTTTCTTGATTTAGTAGGAACAGCTCGCTATAATGTAAGGGTTGTAAAATATTTGCAGCTATAAGTGACAAGAACGTCAACATCTTAATACGTTTAAGTGAACGAGTAACCGACGCTGCAACAGGCGAAAATGAAAATTAAGATGCACGAATGTTGAACTTATACGTAATATTTTACTCCAAAAACTGTTATCAGATTTTATTGGAGGATTTTATGTCAAGATATACAGGTCCAAGTTGGAAACGTTCAAGAAGATTAGGTATTTCACTTTCAGGTACTGGTAAGGAACTTAGCCGTCGTAACTATGCTCCTGGTCAACACGGTCCTAATTCACGTGGTCGTTTGTCAGAATACGGTGAGCAGCTTCACGAAAAGCAAAAGTTGCGCTGGATGTACGGCTTAAACGAGCGTCAATTTAGAACTTTGTTCAAGCGCGCTGGTAAAATCCGTGAAGGTGAGCACGGTACTAACTTCATGATTTTACTTGAATGCCGTTTAGACAGTCTTGTTTACCGTCTAGGCTTAGCTACTACTAGAGAACAAGCTAGACAATTAGTAAACCACGGTCATATTACTGTTGATGGCAAACGTGTTGACATTCCATCTTACGAAGTTAAAGTTGGTCAAGTTATTGGCCTTAAGGAAAAGTCAAAGAACTTACAACAAGTTAAAGATGCACTTGAAGCAGCTGCATCCCGTCCATCATTTGTTTCATTTGATGACAACAAATTGGAAGGTTCACTTGTACGTCTTCCAGAACGTGACGAAATGGAACCAGAAATTAATGAAGCTTTAGTTGTTGAATACTACAACAAGTTACTTTAATTTTTTATCCGCAAATCCCCTTTCCTACATGGAAAGGGTTTTTTGTTACTCGAAAGGAACAAGCAAACAATGTCCGATGATTTAAATACCAGAGTTGCCAATGCAGCACAAGGAATCACCCCCCAAACAAAGCCTGATGAACGCCGGCAATTTTTAGGATCACTACGTGAGCGGGTTTTTGTCAGAATGACAAATGCGGAAGTTGAAAATAAAAAATTAACTGACCTATTTTCAGCTCACTTTCAGGACTATCTTAAATATTCACTTTTAATTAACTGCAATGTAAATGATGACTTTTTAAGTCAAGTAGAAACCCAATGCAGTCAAAATAACATTCCATTTACCATTGTCAGTGACGAAACTGCTAAAACTGGCCCAGATGATACGGCGATTTTGGTAGTTGCGCAAACAGCAATTAATAAAATGCGAATCGAAATTGCGCAAGTTTATCCACCAGAAATACCTAAAACGGAGCTGAGCCAACCAACTAAACCTAAAAAAGTCGGTTTTTGGAAACGGATTTTTCATGGAGACAAATAATGAAACCTTTAGCATATCGAATGCGACCACAAAACTTAGATGAAGTTGTGGGACAACAACATTTAATCGGGCCCGGCAAGTTAATTCGCCGAATGGTTGAAGCCAAACTTCTTTCCTCAATGATTCTTTATGGGCCACCAGGCATAGGTAAAACAAGTATCGCTAGTGCAATTGCTGGTTCAACCAAATACGCTTTTCGTAAACTTAATGCAGCAACTGATAGTAAAAAACAGCTTGAACAAGTTGCAGCTGAAGGTAAAATGAGCGGAACAGTAATCCTCCTGCTCGATGAAATTCATCGTTTAGACAAAGTTAAGCAGGATTTTCTTTTACCATTATTAGAATCCGGTCAAGTCATTTTGATTGGTGCTACAACTGAAAATCCTTATATCTCAATTTCGCCTGCCATTAGGTCACGTTGCCAAATTTTTGAACTTAAGCCGCTTGCTGAAACTGATGTTGCTAAAGCAATTGACCGTGCATTAAGCGATCAGACCGAAGGCTTAGGCAAATATAAAGTTAAGCTAACTGCAGATGCCAAGCAATTATTAATTCAAAAAGGAAATGGCGACCTTCGTTCTACCCTGAATGGACTTGAATTAGCTGTGCGTTCTACAAAGCAAGAACTCATTATGGCTAAAAAAGATCCCGAAAAAGGTTTTACTATTAATCAAGACGAGATGGCTAATTCAATTCAAATGCGTAGTCAAAATTTTGATGCTCATGGTGATGGTCACTATGATTTAGTTTCAGCTTTCCAGAAATCAATTCGCGGCTCTGATACGGACGCTGCTTTACATTATTTAGCGCGTTTAATTGAATCTGGTGATTTAATCTCAATCTGCCGCCGGCTTAGCGTAATTGCCTATGAAGATATTGGTCTTGCTAACCCCGCTGCTGCCCAACATGCCATTACAGCCATTCAAGCTGCGCAAAGTTTAGGCTTTCCCGAAGCCAGAATACCTCTTGCCAGTGCGGTTATTGAATTGTCGTTATCGCCCAAAAGTAATAGTGCGATTAGCGCAATTGATTCCGCTTTAAACGATGTTCGAAGTACTGATTACGGCAGTATCCCTGATGATTTAAAAGATGCACACTATTCTGGAGCAAAAAAATTAGGACATGGCACTGGCTATGTATACCCGCATTCATACTCCGGCGACTGGGTGGCTCAGCAATACCTGCCAGACAAATTAACTGGTAAACAATATTTTGCGCCCAAAGGAAATTCAAAAATAGAAAAAGCCCTTAAAAAGCAATACGAGATTTTACGACAAATGCAAGACGAAGGATTACGTAAAAAGTCTCATAATTAAGCCCAGTCATGCATTTTTATAATACAAAGAAGTCGTAAACCGACTTTATCGGTTTACGACTTCTTTTTTTATCGCTTATTTAAAACTAGAAGTTAGCAGCTTTCACGAATTTATTGATATCGCAAATATAATATTTGTGACCATTAATCTTGATTGGATCACCATAAACTCTTATCTGCTGATTCTTTCTTAGCATTCTTCTAGTTTGACGCTCTCCGTGTTGATTATAAATATATGCATTGTGCTTTAAGCCAACACTTTGACCATCAATATTGTTGGCAGCAATATACAAGCCATCACTCAAACGATAGAATGGACGACCATTGATAGTCGTTTGTTTTTCAAAATTAAGCTTTGAGCCTGCCAAAACAATTAATCTGTTAGCTCGAATACCACTTTGATCATACAGATATGAATTATGCATAACTCTTTTTTCAATGATATTTTGGCTAGTTAAAGCGCTGGATGCGGCAACACTAGTCGTTTGAGCATTTTGAATAAATTTACTGCCAACATTTGCTGCTTTGACATAGCGGTTATGGGCAATAATATAGTATTTCTTACCTTTAATTGTAACTTGAGAGCCGTAAGTTTTAATTTGCTTGCCCTTATAACGGATACCTGCACTCATAATTCGTTTGCCATGCTTATTATAGACAAAGGCATTATGACGTAAAATCCGGCTAGTAGATTGCACATTACCAACAGCTAAGTAATACTTCTTCTGCTTTGCACCTTGATCTACCAAAATGTAGAAATCGCGGCCATTAATTCGGGTAATGCCATGACTGGTAACGATTGAGCCAGCACCTAAAATAATTTGATTATCACGCTGACCATTAGCATTATACAAGTATGCATTGTGCATTAACATTACTTCTTCTGTCTTATTTTCAGGATTCTTATTATCCGGATTAGTTATTGGATTAACAACTGGATTACTAATATTGCTATCTTTTGGATAATTGTTTTGCAAAATCTCAGAAATAGTCTTAGGGTCAGAACTAATTAAGGATAAATGACTAACTGCTTGCGTAATTAGTGCTTTAATTTGCTCAGGATCGGATATCGAAGCAAGATTATCAGTTAAAGTTTTTCCTTGCTTAGCAATTTCCTTAGTAAGAATTGCCTTGTCAGCAGCCGAATAATCAGATCCGTCCTTATGCTTGAGTTCAGCCACAACTTTTTGTGCACTACTGATTGCGTCCGTAATTGCTGCATCAGCTATTTCCTTAATTGCAGTTAGCTTATCAGCCTCGATTGCTTCAGGTGTGTCACCTGTTACATGTTCATGATTGTTATTTGCTTTAGCAGTAGCTGCAGTAACTACGTGTGAACCAAACTTTTCATTCAGTTGCTCTAATGCATGTTGATATGTCTCCTTGATTTCTTGGTCTGCATTGTTTTTGGCAAGGATCTTAGCTTGATTGATATAACTTTCAATGTTGGCTTTAAAATTATCAATTGCAGATTTAATCTGCTCAGCTTTACCTGTAGTATCGCCGACTGGAGCCACAATGTTATCAATCTCATTCCGGCTGCTTTTTGCATAATCGTTTACTTTCTTGATTAACTCATCCTTATCCTGCTGACTCAAGCTTTGATGAGAGTTAATTTCATTTTTAGCGCGTTCAAGATTCCGTGAAATCTCTTCCTGTGCATTTAGCTTGTTAATTGCGGTCATTCCTTTGTCGTAAGCGTCATTGATGTTTTCCATCGTATTAGCTTGACCAAATGCACTAATACTGTCATTGATATCTGCAAGATATTGTTTATAAGCTTCATTATTACGCTGCTCATCAGTCAATTTATTAAATTCGGTTTGCAAGCCGCCAATCTGATCTGATCCATTCAGAGCATTTTCTTTTGCTTTGGCGAACCAGTCATTTGGCATATGACCACTTTGCCATAATTCATCAATTTCCTTACCAACATCTTCTGGTATTTCTTTACCTTCATTAACCTTATCACTAGCAGCAGTAAATAGTTGGTCAATTTCTGCTAATGCATCCTTTTTATCATCCGGCGATAGTTGAGAAGCATTAATAATTTTAGATGCTTTGGCCTTTTTAGAAACAAGGTCACGCAGAGCAGTTGACTTATTGCCTTGCTGTTTTGCCTGCGATATTAAATCAGCCAAACCAGCATTAGCAATTATGTCATCTGCCTTCTTCTTAACTTCCTGTTCATCTGAATCAGTAAGATCATTAATAGCTTGCTTACTGCTGTCATATAATTGTTGCACTTTATTCTTAAATGGTATTTGCTCATCTGGCAACAGTTTAGAATTAATAATAGCAGTTAAAGCAGCAGCTCTTTCATTTTCAAGCTTGGCAATTGCTTCTTGCTTTGCCTGTACAACTCCCGCTTTTTGTTTCGTCAAATTAACAATAACGTCAATTCCCTTTTTACCAAAATCAGGAGCTTGTCCTTCAGGTACACTACCGTTTAAAGCTGCACTAATATTAGCTTTGGCGTCATTCAAACTATCTGGAGTTAAGGCAGTTAAGTTAACGTTATTAATCTGATCAATGGTCTTCTTTCTAGCATGTTCAACCTGATCTTTTAGCGAATCAATCAATTCTTTTGCCAAACCATTCGGATTTTCATCAGATTTTTGATTTTGATCGATGATCTTCTTAGCTTGAGCGGCATAATCATTAATCGCTGCAATTGCAGTGTTCTTCTCAGTCAAGAGATCACTTGGTAATTTAGCATTATCGATTGCTGTAATTGCATTATCTTTTAATGATTGCAAATCAGCAGTCTTATCTGCTTTTAGAATAGCAGAAATACCATTTTGCAGTGCCTGATCAATCTTATTTTCACCAGCTGTAATTTGAAGTGGATCAAGTTTGGAACTCGGATCAGACAGCGCTGCTTTAATTTCATCCGCATGTTTATTTAACTCGCCAATCAACTCATTTTTCTGCTGGAAGCCATCAGTCAAATTGGTAACAGCATCTTGGGCATCTTTAACAATTTGCTTCATGGTTGAAATTGGCTTTACGCCGGTTTGAGCCGTCTTGACATCGTTAACTGCCTTATCGTGTTCCTTGTCAATCAGACCCTTCATTGTATTAGCTATTTGACTAATTTCTTCAGGGGTCTTACCAATTTGAGCTGCCACCTGATCAACGATTTGATATGCATTCTGACTTGCCTTATCCAAATCACTCAGGGCCTTGTTTAACGCTTCAGATTGATCAAGATCTGTCTTAATCTGATCTAAACTTGTCTGCCCATTTCCTTTAGCAAGCCTTACTTCATCAATACTGCCTGCACCATCAAGAGCCAAATTGATAGCTGTAAGTGCTTCGTTAACTTGATTGGTTAAGCGATCATATTGTGTTTGATCAATCAAATGATTTTGCCACGATTGACTAATTTGATCTTTGAGTTTACCGGCCTGTTTAGTCAGGTCATCCCTAGCTGCCACTTTTTCATTTTTCAGTGCCGAATCTTTGGCTTGGGCTACAATACCGTTAAGCGCCTTCTCACCAGCTGACTTAGCAGCATCAACCGAATTGACATCAGTGGCTTGATTGATAGTTGCTATTGCATCTTTTAGGCTCTGCTCAATTGCATCCTTTTCCTTGGGAGCATTATCGCGCGTCTTCTCGGCAATGTTATTGAGCTCAGTTATTGCCTTATTTTTAGCAACTTGCAACTTAGCATCTATCAATGTTTGATTAATGTTTGCGATTGCTTCTGCCTTTAAACCGGCAATATCTTTTGCATCAGCACCACTAATAATACCTTTTGCAGTATCATAAGCATTTTGTGCTTTTTGCTGGAAAGCAGC
The DNA here is from genome assembly GCF_026536055.1 of Lactobacillus sp. B4015. NCBI lineage: Bacteria > Bacillati > Bacillota > Bacilli > Lactobacillales > Lactobacillaceae > Lactobacillus > Lactobacillus sp. B4015. The sequence continues at coordinate 20,873 of NZ_JAFNOY010000003.1, read as the reverse complement.
TACTTGTTCTGGAGTTAATCCCTGTTTTCCATTCTCATCTAAAAGATCAGCAATTTGCTTAAGAATTCCTTCCGTGCCAGTTTCAGGATCACCATTCAAAATAGCAGCCAATTCATTTAAAGCGGCTTCTCGCTGTTTCTTAGTATTTTCAGAATTAGCAATCGAAATAACGTTGTTAATGCCATTAATCGCATTTTTTTCATCTTTAGCAACAAGTCCAGCATCAGTTTCAGCATCAATGTTAGCCAAACCTTGGTTAACCACATCGTTTAAAGCAGCTATATCTTTTTCATCTGTTAATTTAGTATGGGCATCAGCGCTGGCCTTTCTGATATTAAGTTTTGCCTGTGCCTTAATGATTGCTAGTGATGTTTCTTGTTCAATAGTTGTAATTTGATGGTTGCCATCAACTAATGCATCGCTTACTTCAGACTTATTCTTAGCTTTATCAATTTTTGTCGTAGCAGTTGTTAATGCAGTATCGATTAACTGTCCGCTACTTGTCGCTTTTTCGTAAGCACTACTTGCATTATCATAATCTTCTTTAATTGCTGCTTTTTCAGCAGTAGTCAAATTAGGATTATTTTGAATAAAATCATTATAGTCTTTAATAAACTGATCATATTGAGTTTTTAGATTGCTCTCAGCACTATTAGCCGCTGTTGTGATTGAAGCTTTCGCCTGCTCTTTTAAGCCTGCAAGGTCTAAACTATCTGCAGCAATTTTATCAATTGCATTTTCTCCGTCAGTTTCCGCCTTTTTAGCATCTTGTTCGGAAGTAGCCTTTCCGATATTTTGGATTGCAGTTGCCGAAGCATCTTCAATCTTTGCAATTGTTTCTTTCTTAGCATCATCTGTTAGAGTGCTAGAATTATTAATTTCCTGAATTACCTTGGTAACGTGATTGTTTAAGTTCTGCTGACTGATGGCAATAGCGACATTGACATCACTAACAATGTTTTTAAGCTCTGTTACCCCATCATCGGCACTTTGTTTAATTTGCTCAATCGTTTCCGGATTAGGGTCCTTTATTGCAGCATATGACTTATCATAGCTATCTTGAACCTCTTTCAAAAACTTATTCTTAGTTGGAAGATCAATGCTATCAAGCTTATTAATTTGATCAGTCACAATGCTCTTAGCAGTATTTAACTTGTTCCAAGCTTCCTCTTTAGCTCCTTGGAATGCTGCCGTCGTACCAATATTAGCTAATTTTGCCTTAGCAACATCTTTTTGGCGATCAATACCGTCAATAGCAGTCTCAGCCTCAATTGCTATTTTAGCTTGAGAAAGTGCATCTGTAATTTGGCTTTCATACTGATCTTTTTCTACGCCAGACAGTGAGGCATTAGCCTTAATTTCGGCTACTGTAGAATTAGCCAACCGGTCAAGTTCAGCCAAAGCATCTTGCTTATGCTTTGCTAGTTGCTGAACTTCTTCATCATCGGCAATACTATTAGCAACATTGTTCATGCTATTAATACCCAGCGTACTGTCTGAATTGATGTCAACAATACTGGTATCATTTTTAACTAGACCAACAGCCTTATCATAATAGCCCGTAATTGAATCAATGTATTTTTGTGCACTTTCCTTACTTATCTTATGATCCGTTGAAGCTTTCTCAATTACTGCAACATTTTTCTTTTTGGTAGTTAACAAATCATTGATTGCTGCTAATCTTGCAGCCTCAACTAAGGCCTTGGTAAGAGCATCCTGAATATCAACTTTTCCTTGATTTGCAGCCGCATTTAAATCTGTAGTATTTTGTGCGGCCTTAATCTGGGTTGTTGCCAACTGTTCAGCTTGATTAATTAGATCATTATAATATTCTTTATTAGTGGAACTTAATTGCTCATCACTAATTTTACTGATTTGATCACGAGCATCCTGTGCCTGCTTACTAATACTAGATAAGGCAGCTTCTTTTTGTGCCTTAAATTCGGTAGAAACTTTTCCAGTTGCATCTTGAAGAATGTTATCAATTTGTGAAACCAGTGCATCTGCTAACTTGCTGATAGCAGAAGTTGGCGTTTTTTCTACCGCTTTATTGTAACTAACAATTGCAGCAGCAATTTGATCTTTAAAGCTCTGCTTTTCTTGATCATTTAAAACATCTAACTCGTCAATCTTTTTATTGACTTCATTTTGCTTAGCAACGATTGCATTATTGGCGTTACTGATGGCATTATTGCGCTGAGCAGTTTCATTAGCAGCTGCTTGCAAATCTGCTAATGCTTTAATTCCTTCACTAATATGCGTCTTTATTTCACTAAAGTCTTGACTAGTGTCAATTAAATCGCTATAGCCAGTTTTGTCTTGTGAAGTTAATAAGTTATTAGCTTCTTTTTCGTTATTAGCAATATTCTCACTTGTTAAACCAGAAATATTTCTAATATTATCTAAGACAGTATCACGTTTGTCCTCAAGTCTCTTTTTTGCGAGAATTTTAACTTCATTTAAAATATTTTCTTTTGCAGTTGCTTTGGCTGCAGAAACTTTTTCGGCAATATCAGCAATAGAACCATCTTCATTCTTGTCGCTTACTGCATCTATATTGGCAGTACCATTTTTTTGCTCGGTGCTAATTTTGTCATTTTCAGCAGTAGTTGTTTCTAATGCCTGCTCAATCTCATTAACATAAGCGGCAAGTTCAGCTTTAGCAACTTCCTTTTCAAAGAGATTCTTGGCCTGCATAACTTTATTTGCTATCTCTTGATCATTGTTACTACCATAAATTGATTTATTTTCATCAAAAGAAGGAGAATCTTTTTGAGCAGTCGCAACTAAAACAGCTTGATCAATTGCATTTAGGTACTTCTGCTGTTCATCAACGTTTAAGCCACTGTTTTGCAATTTCAGTTTAGCAGCACTGGCAGCATTAGCTATTTCGATTTTAGCAGCGGCATGTGTCTTTTCATTATGGACATTGGCAATAGCATCCCTTCCTGCAGAACCATCGTGATCATTACCAGCAAGAATTGCACTAACAGCTTGATTTAAAGCGTCCTTAATCTCACTAGCATCTTGGCTGTGCTGCTCAATTTGCTTATTGGCTTCTTGCTCAACTAATTTTATAGCCGCAATTTTATCTTGAATTGATTTTAAATTACCTTTGGCTTGTTCAACTGCAGTCTTAACTTGGTCTTCATTTTGAGCTAGATCAATGGCACCGTCTTGTTTGATAGCATCATTGACCGCAATAATTTCTTGGCTATCAATCAATCCATTAATTGCAGTTTGTTGCGTTTCAGTTAAATTGCTATCTGCCCCTGCAGTCTTTAAATCATCTTTAACTCTCCTTAACGACTCACTCAGTTCTGGTTTAAAACTATTCTTATAAGATTTTACGACTCCGTTAATATTCTCTTTTTCACTAGCCAAAATGTCAGCTAAATTATCTGCAGTGGTAGTAGGTGACTTAATATTGTTTGTAGCAGTTACCAACGCTTGGTTAATTTTGTCTTTAATTGATGGATAAGCAGCCGACTGATCATTAGCTAATAATTGTAATTCGTCAATTGCCTTAGACTTTTGGGTTTGTAAATTATCATGGGCATTAGCCGTATCAATTGCCGCTTGAATTATTGCTAGCGCTTTCTTTTGCCTACTACTTACGGACAAATGATCTTTTACCCCATATACAGAAGTATTTTCATCATAACCCTTTTCGGTTGGTTGTTTCGTGTAAGCATCTGCCTGGGCCATTGCTTGGTTGAAAGCAGCAGCCTGCTCTGGAGTTAGGCTTGCCGGTAAATTATTTTTAGCTTGGGTAATTGCTGCTTTGATTGCTTGTGCCGCTTCTTTTTGCGCATTAGCTAATGAAGCAATTTTCAAGTCAATTGCAACTGGCCGTGATCCTTCATCAAGAGCAAGCGGATCATATTCAACGAAGTTAGCATGCGGTGTCAATAAAATTTGAGTTTTTTCATCAAGATTAGCTGTAGTTGATGTCGGTAAAACTAACCTAAAGGAACCGTCATTGTTGACTTTGGCAGCAAATTGCTTTTGTTTAAGACTTCCATCTGAGTCTGCGGTTTTACCATATGGGCTCTCAATCATATTGCCATTTTGTTCGTTTTTCGGGAACCAGCTAGTTATTTTGCCACTAGGGCTCTTTAGGCTAGCTAAAATATAGGCATCAGTTCCGCCCGGAAGAATCTTATTGAATAAGCCATCACTTTCGGGTCCATCCTTGCTTTCTTGATAATTTAGCACAGATCCAGGAGCACCAACGACTTCTCTTGAGCCATCTTCATTGGTGACAACACTAACTTTAGTTGAATCTATGTCTAAAAAACCACTTGTATTAGCTGGAATAAAGCGAGCGTTGTTATATCCAGGAAGTAAGCTATTGGCAAAAATCTTAGAAATTACCTGAGCAAAGACTGTATCAAAAGTTGAATTTTGTTTACCTGCATCTTCTAAAATTGTCTTTAAGAACGGTATCTGGTTTAAAATAGCTGAAACAACAGGTTTTTTCTCTAACTCTTTTACATCATCAGATGTAATCTTGGTATTACCATTCAACATTTCAATTTTATTAACGTTGAGTGTGTCATTACCCTTTTGAACCTGCAAAACATGGTACGGCGGAAGCGCAATTGATCCCGTAAGACCAATCCCATTGAGTAAGTCACCTAGATCAAGTGCCTGGCGGACGTTAGTAATTGAAATCTTATTGTTCCCGATAATGCTGGTTCCTGGATTCTTATTTAAATGTGCATCCAATATTAAGGAACGAGGGTTATTAACAATAATTGAACCACCCTGGCCAGTATCCACCAAGATAATTGCGTTTCTACCAGTATCTGCTCCTTCTAGCCGAGCTTCAAAACTACCATTTTGAACAGTAGCAGTTCCTTCAATCAGAACCAAAGTATCGTTATATACGCCCATGTTCTGGCCAATGATAGTTAAAGAACCTCTTGGTCGAATATTAATGTCGCCACCATCATACAATAAATTTCTTCTCTTATTGAAAGCAGCAATATCACCATTAGTATTAATTTTGACATTTCCGCCATTTAGAATATTAAAGGCGGAAGTGTTACCCTTAGTAGTTTTATTAATATAAATGGCAGAAGCCTGTTTGTAATCGTAATCTGAAAAGATACCTGAACCAATATTAATATTCAAATCGCCTTGAACATTAACCGTTTCTTTATCGCCTCGCATTACGATTGCAAAAACAGTTCCAGTACCTTCTGCTGGATTAGCTTTAGTCGCATTAATACCATCGGCATTACCACGAGGATCTAAGTTGACTGTTGCACCCTTAGCTACGTTGACGGTATTATTGCTACCATCCATCTGAATGATGTTACCCGCAATTGTTTTGCCGATAAAGTTACCTTCGTCAAAATCAATTGTGTTATCAGATTTGGTAAACTCAAATAATTGCTGGTTATCTCCATTGGAAGCAGTAGTACCAGGATATGGGCAATGAATTGTTTCCGCCACGTTTTGGTCACCCACAAAATGGATGTGCGTTCTAGAACTTGAATAAACCATCTGTGAACCATGGAAACGAACGTTTTTAAATGTAATTACGGCTTCTTTTTGATTACCAACATTAGCCGTATCAATAACACCAAAGAAATCAGCACTGTATAAATCTAAATTTTCATAGGTCAAGTCTAGAGAATTAGCAGAAGTTAAGTTAGGATGGTTGCCTTTAAAATCAATTTTGTGTCTACCCAAACCAGACGATTTAATCAGCAATTTTCTTCCTGTAAAATCAAAACCAGTAGTGCCATTATCTTGGTCAGCTGAAATATCACTCATAATATCGATTTCGTTAATCGTCGTATTAGCAGGAATCTTTTTTTGCTGATAAGCATTAACAAATTGACGCCAATTATATACCTTAGCAACATTGCCTTCTACTTGCGGTGTATCACCTATTATATCCACCAAGCCTAGGTTTTGGTTAGCTTTAGGTTGTTGTTTGGCCGGCTTAGTCGGTTGCTTATTGGAAGAATCATCTGGCAGCTTATTTTGCTCTAAATCATTATTAGTTTGGTCGCCTTTATTTTGCTTATCTTGCTTTTGGTTACTATTACTAGTTCCAGAGTTAGCAGAAGCATTGTCATTTGCATCATTATTTTCCTTAGAGTCGGCCACTTCAGTAGAAGAATTGCTCTTTTCTGTCTCTTCATGGTTGGGAGCAGATGAATCATTAATAGCTTTTTGGGTGACTTTCGACACCTTACTGTTCTGCTTTGTTTGAGAAGCTGAAGATTGATCTACATTGCTTTCTTTAAAAAACAAGCTTAAACCAGAATATGTTGTTAAATCTGGCTTATTACTTTTTTCTTCATTTAAGTCAGTATGATTATTTTCTTTTACTACATTATTTGCCGTTTTGGTAGTCGAATCAGTGGCAACCTGACTTGTTTGTTGTTCAGGACTAATTTCGCTTGCCTTAACAGATTCAGCATTTATACCGAAAAATGAAAAGCCTAATAAAACAGAAACTGCACCAATACTCAATTTGCGAATTGAATACTGGTCATGCTTATCTTGCATTTCCATTTGCTTCAATCGTTCTTGAAAATTATTTTTACCTAACATACAGATATCCTTTCTATTAACCATAGCCTATACATCTATACCGTAATATCTGTAATTATTAAAGTCAATTTTAAAGCTTTTTTAATATATTTTATAAAAGATTATAGTAAAAGTAGTTATTATAACGCCAAAATTATTATCATCATAGGCCTATTTTTCCTATTTTTTTATTAATAAATCTTGTTTATACGTATCTATGTATACATATAATATAAGACAAAACTAAATCAAATATAAAAAATAGTACAACCTGTATTTTCAACAAGTTGTACCACTTTTATTTTATCTATTTAGCTTTTAAAAATTGGCCTTCTTTACATATTTGTTTTTAGCAACAATGTAATAAAGCTTATTTTTAATTTTTACTGGTGCACCATAAGTCCTTACTTTCTTATGCTTGCATAGAATTCTCTTACTTAAGCGATTACCATATTGACCGTAAATAAAGGCATTATGCTTTAGTTTCATTTGCTTTGGATCAATATTGCCAGCAGCTATATACATTCCATCAGCCAAACCATAGTAGAGCTTACCATTAATGCGCTTAATGCCGACCGTGTCAATGATGGAACCAGCACCGAAAATTAACTTATTGCATCTCACTCCCTTTTTGTCATATAGATATGCATTATGCATGATTGTTTTTTCGACCGTTGCGTTTTCTTTCGTGCTTTCAGGAACGCTTACTGGCGTAACCTTAACATTTTCGGTCTTAGGAATGATTTTCTTAATGTCAACCTTGCTTGCCTTAATGTATTTGTTCGTATCAATGATAAAGTACTTTTGACCACGAATGTTGACTACATCGCCGTATGTATTAACAGTCTTACCTTTCTTGATAACGCCCAGATTCTTGAGCTTATTACCATACTTATCATATACATAAGCATCATTCTTTAGTTTTTGTACCAAATACTTAACGTTGCCAATCGCCAAATAATATTTTCTGTTATTATCGCCCCGATCAATTAAGATGTAGTACTGATTGCCATTAATATTTTCTATACCATAAGTCTTGACAATTGAACCGGCTCCAAGAATAATCTTATTGCACCTCTTACCGTCAAGGTCATAAACATAAGCATTATGCATTAAGGTAACTTCCTCGGCATTGGCTACAGAGGTATCAACATCCTTATCTCCACCAGTTCCTGGCTTAGTTGCTACAGGTACTTGTGAATTACCAGAACCGTCTGATGAACTTCCAGAGCCACCCGAATTAGAATTATTAGATGAACCATTATTTGTAGCTTCAATTTTAGCAATAGCAGAACTTATATTATTTAAATCATTTTGATTTTGTTCCTGTGCTTTAGCTAATTCTTCAGCAGTAGTTGACTCGCTAATCCGTTTTGTACCATCTTGTTTGACCTTACTAATCTTTTCCTTTAACTGATCATATTGATCTTGATTTAACTTCTTAGCAGCTAAATCATCGTCAATTTGTTTTTGCAATTTAGCAGTGTCTTGATCAAATTTAGTTTGCGCAGCAGCCTTATCAATTTCAACATTTGATCCACCAATAATGGTAATTCCATCATCTCGATGCTTGTCGATTGAACTAGAATCGTCGGAATTATCGATCTGATCTTTAGCATCCTTAGAATTTTTATCGATCTGATCCTTAATATCCTGCTTTTCTTTGTCAGTGTATTTTGAACCATCCGGTTTCTTGGTCTCATCTTTATCAAGCTTGTTCTTGGCATTGGCAGCAGCATCATCTACTGCACCCTTGGCAATTGCTTTTTCTGCATCGAGCTTACTCTTTTTAATCTCATCGAAAGTATTACCTGTAACATGTTGATGAGTATTCCAAGCACTATCAGTTGCACTCGTGATAGCTTGAGCACCGTATTCCTTGTGGAGTTTATCAATTGCTTCTTGATACTTTTGTTGCAGCTCCTGATCAGCTTTAGTTCTACTTTCATTCGTAGCTTTATTAACTATGCTTTGAATTTCATTTACCGCATTGATAGCAGCATCGCTAATTTGACCTTTTATCGTTTCTAGATCACTAGCTGAATTAGAAATGTTAGAAATGTTTTCCTTACCTTTTTTGGCTTGGTCTTTAATCGCAGCTATCATCTGATTTTTCGTGTTTTCGTCAATATCATCATTTTGAATAAGTTCGCTGATTGCTTTATCAGAAGCAACTTGGACAGTTTCCTTACCCTTAAGCTTGTTCAAAGCTGTCATACCCTTATTGTATGCAGCAGTGACCTTTTCTATTTCACTAGCATTTTTTATTCCTTCAATGCTATCTGTAATATCTTTAATATCAGCAGCATAATCTGGATTCGATTTTTGTCTATCAGCTAATTCGTCAAGGCCCGTTTGCAGACCTGCAACATCACCGTCACCCACCAGCGCATTATTTTTATCAATAGTGACCCATTTAGAAGAATTTTTAATAATATCGTCAATTTCTCGACCAATTTGTGCTTCATCGGTTGGTATCTGGCTAATATCTGTTTGCTTTTCAATCTCAGTTTTAGCATTTTCATAGGCAGTATCTACTAAATTTTTAGCAATTGTCTTTTGCACTTGAGTCAACTGTGATTGATCAATTATTTGCTTGGCCTGAGCCTGCTTATTCTGCAAGATTCCTTCAGCAGTAGTCTTGGCACCTGCAAGATCAACATCGTTTTTAATTTGATCAAATCCTGGTATTTTTTCACCATTTGATCCTTGAGAGCCCTTAGAAGCGGCATCAACAATGGCCTTTGCTTCTTGGGTTATCTCATCAATCGTCTTATCTGTTCCATCCGGCTTTTTATCAGAAATACTGTTGATTTTACTTTTACTGCTGTCAAAGATATCTTGAATCTTTTGCTTTTGTTTAGCTTGATCGCTAGCAGACAATCCTGATTTTTCGATAGCTTGATCAGCAGCAGCTTTATTTACTTGCAATTCATTAATTGCATTTTGCTTGATTTGATTGATTGCTTCAATTCTAGCAATAGCAGAACTTATATTACTTAAATCAGCTTGATTTTGTTCCTGTGCTTTAGCTAATTCTTCAGCAGTAGTTGAATCGCTAATCCGTTTTGTACCATCTTGTTTGACCTGACTAATCTGATTCTTTAATTGATTATATTGATCTTGACTTAACTTATTAGCAGCTAAATCATCGTCAATTTGCTTTTGCAATTTAGCAGTTTCTTGATCAAATTTAGTTTGCGCAGCAGCTTTATCAATTCCAACTTCAGATCCACCAATAATGGTAATTCCTTCATCACGGGCATCATCTGTATCAGTTTTACCAGTTTTATCGTCTTTCTTACCTGTAGTTTGATCTATTTTGTCTTTAGCATCCTTAGAATTTTTATCAATCTGATCCTTAATATCCTGCTTTTCTTTGTCAGTGTATTTCGAACCATCCGGTTTCTTGGTTTCATCTTTATCAAGCTTGTTCTTGGCATTGGCAGCAGCGTCATCTACTGCACCCTTGGCAATTGCCTTTTCTGCATCGAGTTTACTCTTTTGAATCTCATCAGGAGTATCACCAGTAACATGTTGATGAGTATTCCAAGCACTATCGGTTGCACTCGTGATAGCCTCAGCGCCGTATTCTTCATGAAGCTTATCAATTGCTTCTTGATACTTTTGCTTTAGTTCATCATCAGCTTTAGTTCTACTTGCATCAGTTGCTTTGTTAACTTCGCTTTGGATATCATTTACCGCATTGTCAGCTGCCTGCGAAATCTGATTCTTCTTTGCTTCAGGATCACCAGTCGGAGCAGTTACGTTAGCGATATTCTGCTTACCTTCCTTAGCATGATTCTCTGCATTCTGAATAAGTTCATTTTTCTTATCTTGATCCAAATCATTGTTAGCATTAATATCAGCTTTAGCTTTATTAAGGCTTTCATTGATAGTTTCCATTCCCTTGAGCTTATTCAAGGCAGTTATTCCCTTGTCATAGGCTGCACTGATTGCTTGAATGTTGTCAGCTTGCTTAATTGCAGTGATGCTATCAGTAATGTCCTTAATGTTGCCACTATATTCAGGATTTGCTTTCTGTTCGGCAGTTAACTTGTCAAATTGCTCTTGCAAACCATCAATACCTTCAGTACCATTCAGTGCATTGGTTTGATCAGTTTTAACCCAACTAGATGAATTCTTAATAATGTTATCAATCTCTTGACCAATTTGTGCTTCATCAGTTGGAATTTTACTAATATCTGTTTGCTTTTCAATCTCAGTTTTGGCATTTTCATAGGCAGTATCTACTGCATTTTTAGCAGCAGTCTTTTGCTCTTGGGTCAGCTGTGACTGATCAATTGTTTGCTTAGCCTGAGTCTGTTTATTTTGCAGGATTCCTTCAGCAGTAGTCTTGGCACCCGCAAGATCAGCATCATTTTTGACTTGATCAAATCCTGGTATTTTTTCACCATTTGGTCCTTGATAACCCTTAGAAGCGGCATCAACAATGGCTTTCGCTTCTTGCGTGACTTCTTCTACGGTCTTATCAGTACCATCTGGCTTTTTATCAGAAATACTATTGATTTTATCCTTACTGCTATCAAAGATATCTTGAATCTTTTGCTTTTGTTTGGCTTGATCGCTAGCAGACAATCCTGAATCTTCGACAGCTTTATTAGCTGCATTTTTATTTTGTTGTAATTCAACAATTGCCTCCTGTTTAGCTTGGAATATTGCTTCTTTTGTCTTAGCCAAAGTGTAAACTTTGTCAACACCTGCTTCACCAAAGTCGGCGGTTTCTCCGTTTTCTGGAATACCTTTTTCAGCATTTGAAAGCTTATTCTTTGCAGTTTCTAAGTCAGCAGCCTGCGCGTTTTCAGGTAAATTAATTGCCTGAATCTTTTCTTTTGCCTTTTTAACTGCCTGATCAACCTGATTTTGTAAGTCTTGCTTTTGCTCATCGCTTAGATCTTTGGCAATACTATTGATATCGCCCTTATCTTTTACATATTGATCTAATGCACTAATCTGCTTATTCTTCTCTGCTAATAAACTAGTTGGTAATTTAGCATTATCAATGTTTTGCTTAATTGTATCTTCAATTATAGCCAAATCATCAGTATCTGTTGCTTGATAAATATTAGTAATTCCTTGTTGTAATGCTTGGTTGATAGCTTGCTCACCAGTAGCAACTTCTGTCGAAGACAAATTTGGATCTTGTAAACTTGTTTTAGCAGATTGAGAATACTGCTTTAAATCATTAATTACCTTATTCTTTTGCTCAAAGCGTTCGGTTAAATGATTTAATGCATTAACACCGTTAGCCGCTGCTTCATTTATGGCTACATTAGCATCTTGGGAACTATTTTTAGCAGCTTGAATATTTTTAGCAGCTTTAGAACGTTCTTGTTCAATCTGTTCTCTCATTCTTCCAGCTAATTCAGGATCATCGTTAGCGATCTTATTAGCGGAAGCAGTTGCTTTATTAACTGCATCTTGTAATTTTGCTAGTGCTCCATTTAAGTTCTCTGCGCTGGTGATTGCAGAGCTGATGTCATTCAAATCAGATGTATTTTTAGCAATCGCATCATCCAGGTCTGTTTGCTTTGTAGAAGAAGTAATTCTGGTTTCACCATCACTACGTACCTGGTCAAGCTTGCTCTTTAAGTCATCAAACTGATCTTGACCAATCTTTTTATTCGCTAAATCATTATTAAGCTGAGTTTGCAACTTATTTACTGCTTCTTCAAAACTAGATTTAGCTGCTGTTTTATTAGCAGTAAGCTGTTCGTTATCAGCTGTATTAACAATATTAGTTATTGTGGTTGTCCCATTATCTTTAGCTGTCTTAACTTCATCTTGGTTTTGAGCTTGATCAACATTTGCTTTTGCCTTGTCACGTTCAGCATTAATTGTAGTTTCATCTTTCTTATCTTTATTAACAGCATCTTGAGCAAGGTGATCCAAATCAGCTTTTGCCCTATTCTTTGCTGCTTGCAATTTTGCCGCTGTAACAATGTCATCAATGTTCTTTAATCCCGTGTTCTTTTCAGTATCAATATTTTCCTTAGTAGCACCCTCAACATTTGCAACTGCACGATCATGCGCTTGTTGCAATGCATTTTGGTAATCTGCTTTTTGCTGGTCAGTTAAGTCTATCAGATTGCCAACATCACCTAATGCACCAGTATTTTGGGTCTTGTCTCCTAGTTTTTGATTTAAAGCATCGATTGCTTCTTGCTTTAATCTCCGAGTGTTTTCTGCATCACTTGATTGAGCAATTGATGTGATATTCTTAATGCCATCAATAGCATTACCCTTAATCTTGTTTACAGTATCAATATCTTGCGCTGCGTCAACATCAGATACTCCTAGTTTGGCAACAACATCGATAGCATCTTGATCTTTTGGATCAGATAGATTCTTTTTAGCTTCGTCTGCCGCTTTTTGAATAGCTTCTTTAGCTTGCGATTTAGTTGCTGACAGGTTTGCCTTTGATTCCGCGTTTCTAATAGAATTAATTGCGTCATTATAAATATCAGAAACATTTTGCTTGTTTGTGGCTTTTTTAATCTGAGCTTTTGCATTTTGCGCAGTTGTATTAATACTATTAGTGACGTCATCAAAAGTAGATTTAAGTTCAGTTTTAGCCTCATCACTTAAGGAGTTATATAAATCATTTAAGCGCTTAATGGCCGAATCAGCGGCATCACTAATTTGCTTACTTGCATTATTTTTAAGAGTATCTAAGCCATTGCCTTGTGCCTCAGCCAAATCAATTGCTTTTTCACCGTCTTTTTCAGCACTATTAGCTGAAGCGATATCAGTTTGGTTAGTTACTTTTGCTTTCGCACTGTCACGAGCTGACTGAATTGCGGTAATGGTTTGATTCTTAAGATCTTGCGAAATGTCCGTTGAAGATTGAATCCGATTAATAGCTTGTTCAGCATACTGATCAAGCTTTTGTTGATTAATAATCTTGTTGATATTTAAATCTGTAATAACATCGTCAATATTCTTTTTACCTTGCTCTTTTTCCGAGGTAATTTGGTCAATTGTTGCAGGAGAAGGATTATTAACTTTACTTATTGCAGCATCATATGCAGCATCAACTTTTTTCCGCAGCTGATCTTTGTTTGCGCTTGTAACTTCATCCAAGTTACCGATCTTTTGGTAAATTGTGTTTTTCTCAGCTAATAATTCAGAAATTGCCTTATCCTTGGCTGATTGAATATCAGCATCTTCTTGAATTTTATTTAATTCCGCTTTACCATCGTTTAAAGCTGCTTGTACTTGATCCTTATCAGCCGCTTGAATAGCAGATTGAGCATTATTAAACTTTTCGGTAATTTGATTATAATATTTAGTCTTTTCTGTAGGTGATAAATTAGGATCATTTGTAATATGATTCCGAACATTGTCTACCGCTTTTTGTAAATCATTAAGCGCATTTTGCTTTTGTTGTGCTAATTTTTGCGATTCAATATCCGATGAAATACTATCAGCTACACTCTTAATATCTGCTATTCCTTTTGTAGCATGATTGGTGATATCTCCAAGCTGGTAATCTACAGCTATTGCCTCGGTAGCTTGATCATAGTATTTATCAATTTGATTAAGCTTATCTTGCCAACTACTATCACTAATTGATTTTGCATCATGCGCATCATTGAGCACTTTTTTAGCTGCTTCTTTGGCATCACGTAAATCTTTAATAGCTTTTGACCTAGCAGCCGAAATCTGAGCATCATTCAAATCACGGTTAATATTAGCTTCACCATCTTTTTGAATTGAAGCTATTGCATCAACAACTGTAGTCGCATCAATTTTATCTGTAGCTTCCTTAACATGCTTATCAATTAAGTCCTTGTAGTAATCCTTACTTGTTTGACTAAGTTGGCTATCAGGAATTTGGTCAATTGCATTCTTAGCAGCAGTTGCTTCATCTGCAAGTTTTTGTTTAGCTGAAGTTTTAGCAGTTTCTACTACTTCATTAGCTTTACCTTGAGCTTTGGTTACCACGTTATCAATGTTGCCATTAACTGTATTTACCAAATCATCAATCTTAGAACTTTGTGTCGTTGCTAAATCATTAACTCCTTGATCGGCTAAATCATTAACCTGCTTATGATATGCGGCTTTCTGTTCGTCAGTTAAAGAATTAATATTATCGATAACCTGATTGGCCTGCTCTTGCTTTTGACGAATCTTTTGCGTAGCTTCAGTGATTTGCTTATTAAGTTGACCCTTTTCTGTTTGAGCAGCTAGCAATTTGCTTAAAGCGTCAATTCCATCGTTTCTGACAGAATCAATTGCTTCTAAACTATCTGCCTGATCAATCTTTTGATTATAGCCAACTGGCTTTTGCTCGTTATTGATTAATTTTCTTGCCTGCTCTTTGACATCATCAATATCTTTTGCAGTCAAGCCAGTAACATTATCTAGTTGATTTTCAAAATCTGATTCAGCATCATTTAACTTCTTCTTAGAAATTTCTTTCAAAACATTTTTCTTTGCTTGTTCTTCTGCAGCATCAATATCAGTTGCTTGATCAATAGCAGTCAAGCCAGCTTTAATTGCTTGGTCAATTGCAGGAGTCGTAGTAACACCGATATTGGTGTTACTTGTTTGACCAAATCCTACCAATTCAGCCTTAGCTGCCGCTTTAGCAAAAGCATTTTGTGCCTTGGCAATTCTCTGCTTGATAGCGTTTTCATTCGAAGTGCCATAGATAGATTCATTAGCATCATAACCATCAGTTCCAGGCTGTGCTGTAGCTAATTTAACTGCATTATCAATTTCGGTTAAATAGCTAGCTTGATCAGCAGCTGATAACCCTGATTCTTGCACACGCTTTTTGGCTGCCTGTGCAGCATTAATAATGTTTTCTGCTTCTTGGTCAGCATATACCTTATCAATTACCTCTAGACCTTTAGAGCCATCAGGATCATCCCCTGTTATGACGTCATGAACCGTCTTATTTAGTGCATCCTTTATTTGTTCAGCTTTATCGGTATGCTTTGTAATTTGATCCTTAGCAGAATTTTCAAGCTTGGTTATTGCATTAATTGTATTTTGTAAAGCAGTAATAGCATCTTGTGCCTCTTTTTGATGACTTTCAACGGACGACTGATCTTCATCTTTATCAATGTCACCCTTATCTGCAATGATTGCCTGCGGTCGATTAAGTCGATCAGCCAGTGCTAAGATATCATCTTTTTGCTTTTGATCTAGATTTGTATCTTCTGCAATACCTTGCAAAGCCGATTTAACTTGCTTAATTTGATTATTTAAATCTGCCTTAATAGCATTTTTATATTCTTGTGCTACATGATTAATTGCATCAACACCTGTATCCTTTGCCTTGGTAATTTCTTCAGGAGTTTTTGCAGCTTTAACTTGGTTAATGGCATTATCCCGCGCTTGATTTATTGCAGTGGTTTGAGATGGATAAGAACTAATTTGTTTATTGGCAGCATCATTTAACTCATTAATTGCATCTGTACGATTAGTTTCAGTTTCTGAAGATGACTTGGCATTTTTTAGTGCTTGCTCAATGATATCTATAGCTGCTTGCTTCCGATTATTAACTTCAACATAGGTATTTGCACTTGGATCGTAAACCGAGGTAGTTTTATTATCATCCGTAATAGTTTGTGAAGCTGCTGCAGCTGCTTTAGCAATGGCATCATTAAATGCTGCATTTTGTTCTGGAGTCAGATTATTCGGTAGATTAGTTTTTGCATTATTAATAGCATCGTTAATTTCTTGAGCTGCATGATTACGCGCTTCGTTAAGAGTTTGAATATTTAAGTACTTAGAAATTGGCCTACTTCCTGAATTAACATCAGTTGGATCATAGCCAATAAAATTGGCACTTGGTGACAATTCTACTGAATACGCTTTATTCAACTTAAGTACTTGATCAGCTGGAATAGTAAATTCAAAGGAGCCGTCATCATTAACAACAGCAGCAAATTGTTTAGGTAATGGGTTAAGAGAGCTATTACTTATATCTCGCAAAGAATCATTTGTATCCGCATATGGATTAGCTATTAGCTCATTGCCGCTTTCATCTTTTGGTGACCAAACAGACTTATTTTTATTACCGTCAACTAGGTTTGCTGTGATATAAGCCTTAGTAGCTACAGGTAAAACTAAACTAAAAATGTTTTTTGGATGTTGCAAATCAGTATCTGGCCCGTCCAAGGCAGCATCATAATTAATTACGCTTCCTGCTTCACCAGAAATTGTCTGGGATCCATCACTATTTCTAACAACATCAACTTTACTTGGATCAATATCCAAAAATCCGCTCGGATTAGCTGGAATAAAACTAATGTTGTTATAACCGAAATTATTTTGGTTATTAAAAGCCTTCTCAATGATATCTTTAAAAAGACTGTCATAAGTGGCATTAGTACTTGCAGCCGATTGTAAAGAAGTGATTACGTCAGGCGGTAAAGCCTCGAACTTGACACCAGCGTTGGCCATTTTGTCCTTTAAATCAGTTAAATCCTTTTGGGTAATTTTACGAAGTCCATTCAGTAATTCGATATTATCCACAAGAATTGTTTGATTAGTCTTCCTTACTTTTAAAACATGGAATGGTGGCAACTGAAGCTCATTAATATTTATGCCTAATCCACTCAAATCAAATTTTTGTCTAACATTAGTAATAGTTATTGGCATTGCACCGATAATACTGGTATTAGGATTTTTATTTAAGTGTGCATCTAAAATTAAAGAAGTGGGGTTATTAACAATTAAAGTACCACCCTGGACATCAACTAAAGTAATAGCACCAGTGCCTGCATTATCCAACAATCTAATGTTAAAACCACCGTTTTCGACATCAGCTTTACCTTTAATGTAAACCAATGTGTCTGAATAGTTACCCATATTTTGACCAGTAACATTCAGTGTCCCTCTTGGTCTAATATTAAAATTACCACCGTCGTAAATAACATTTCTTTTTAGCATATAATCGGCAATATCACCGTTAGTATTTATATTTACCGTGGCGTCATTTAAGATGTTAAAAGTTGAAGTTGGACTATCATTTATGTAAATGGCAGTAGCTTGGTTATTATCATATTGCCCTTTATATTTATCATTTTGAACTACAATATTAAGCGTCCCGTTAACATCAACGGATTCATTATTACCTCTTAAAACAATTGCAAAAATGGTTCCAGTCGTTTCTGCAGGATTACTAATCAAACTAGTACCATCACCATTACCACGTGGGTACAAGCTAACTGTTGCCCCCTTATCGATAGTAACCTTGTTATAGTCACCAGACATTTCAATTACATTACCGCCATATGTTTTACCAACAAATGTTCCTGAAAAAGTAATTGAGTTGTTATCACCAGTATATTGAAATAATTGCTGGTTATTTGCATCGGATGGTCCATTAACATCATATGGTGTCTTAACTGTTTCTGCAGTATTATTGCCAACAAAGAAAATATGCGTATTTTTGTTGGTATATATCATCTGAGAGCCGTGAAAATCAACATTTTTAAAAGTAATGTTAGCATAATTATCACCTATCAAATCATATGCCCTTGCAATACCATAAAAGTCGGCACTCCAGATGTTTAGGTTTTCATATGTTAAATCCAAAGAAGTATATCCCTTTAAATTAGGGTGATTACCTTTAAAATTGATGGTATATTTATCCGTTCTTTTATCAGCATCATAACTCTTAATAAGTAGGGTTCTACCATCAAAGTCGAATCCAACCCAGTTGACGTTATTGTCAGCAACAATATTTTGCATAATATCGATTTCACTGACAGTTTTATTCTGATAAGCATTTTTAAATTGTGCCCAAGTGTAGACGTGAGCTGCACCATTAACAATTGTTGGTTGATCACTGGTTTTATTATCATTAGCAGTTAAGTCAGTGTCTTTTTTCTTAATGCTGTCAGGAGTTTTTCCTGATTGATCACCAGTATTTGCTGGATTATTATTGTCTTTTGAATTATCTGGTAGTTTACCATTATCCTTGCTATTATCACCTGATCCAGTAATATCAGAGGAGTGATCTGAATTGGAACCTTTTGAGTTATTTTTATCCGTTTGGTCTGAATTCGAGCCATTCGAATTAGATTTATCCGTTTGGTCTGAATTCAAGCCATTCGAATTAGATTTATCCGTTTGGTCTGAATTCGAACCATTCGAATTTAATTTGTCCGTTTGATCTGAAGTATCAGTACCATTAGAATTTTGTGTTCGACTATTTTGATTATTGTCTATTTGAGTGGCCTTGTCTTTATCAATACCGGTTTGACCTGCTAAACTAGTCTGTTGCGTTTTACCGGTTTCTGGCTTGGTAGCATTTTCTGAATTACCAGTATTTGTTTTTAAAAAAGAAGTAAGCCCAGAATATGTAGATAAATCTTGTTTTGTATTTTTATTTTCATTGACTGATTTTACATCAGACTGCTTTGTATCTATATTTTCTTTTTTTACTTCTTGTTTAGAATTAATATTATCGGCTTTTACAAATTGAGTATTCATTCCAAAAAAAGTAAAACCAAGCAAAACAGAAGCAGCGCCAACCGTGAATTTCCTAATTGAAAATCGCTCCTTCTTATTTTGCATATTCATTTTTTTTCTTTTCTCATTTAAATTATTTTTTCCTAACATAATTAGCCTCCCTATAAAGACACTTTATATCTTTTATTTTATTGGTAAGACTAATAAATGCTAATATATTGCTTATTATTATATTAAAAATACAACAGTTATTGTTATTTTAAAACAGCCTTTTTTATCACTTAAGAAAATATGGTCGTCGTTATTCCTGAAAATACTAGAAAAATTTATCGACTATCAGCACAATAAATATAGAAGACAAATAACTTCTTAGATCACTTATTTATTTAATAAATTTTTATTATACTTTTTATATTTTATATATTCATATAGATAATTTTATAAAGATATACTATATAAATAAAGATAAAAACAAAAATGCCACAAGCTATTACAAAATAACTTGTGACATTTTTTACTCAACTAACCAAATTATTGACTAAAAATTAGATTTCTTTACATACTTATTTTTAGCAACTAGATAAAACTTTTTATGGTTAATTTTGACTGCAGCACCATAGGTTCTCACCTGACTATGCTTCTTCAAAACTTTTTTACCAATTCGATTACCATGTTTACTATAGATAAATGCATTATGAGTTAACTTACTCTTTTTACCGTCTATATTACTTGCAGATATATATAGATTATCATCTAACTTATAGAATAATTTACCGTTAATCATTTTTGGATTAGTGGTCTTAATTACGGAACCACCTAAAATAATTAACTTATTAGCTATTCTTCCTTCTCCATCATACAGATATGAATTATGAATTATTTCTTTTTCAAATACATCTTGATTCTGAGTGTTAGCTACAGGGGTGCTGATTGGAGCTGCCTCAACTTTAGAAGTTCCTACTGAGCTTGCCTTAGCAGCAACATTTTTTGCCTTAACATATTGATTACTGTTAATAATGAAGTACTTTTGTCCACGAATAGTGACAGCCGCACCATAAGTATCAATAAATGCGCCTTTCTTCAACTCGCCGGCCTTCTTTAACCGTTTACCATGCTTGTCATATACGTAACTATTGTGCTTAAGCTCTAGTTTTCTAGCTTCAATATTCGCTACTTTAATGAGGTACTTACTATTATTTGCCCCTCGATCAACAACAATATAGTAGTTTTTGCCAGCAATATTTTTAATGCCATAAACGGTAATGACTGAGCCAGCCCCTAGAGTAATCCGATTTGCCCGATTACCTTGAAGGTCGTAAATGTACGCATTATGCATCAATTTTACTTTCTGACCATTATTGAGATCGACATCAACATCTTCAGAAGAATTCTTTTGATTAGAGCCTGAGCCATTGGAGCCAGAACCGTTGCTACCTGAGCCGTTGGAGCCGGAACCATTGCTGCCGGAACCGTTGGATCCTGAGCCATTGCTGCCGGAACCATTAGAACCAGAGCCATTGCTGCCGGAACCGTTGGATCCTGAGCCATTGCTGCCGGAACCGTTGGATCCTGAGCCGTTGGAGCCGGAACCATTGCTGCCAGAACCGTTGGATCCTGAGCCATTGCTGCCTGAACCATTGCTACCTGAGCCATTTGAACCAGAGCCATTGCTGCCTGAACCATTGCTGCCTGAGCCGTTGGAGCCGGAACCATTGCTGCCGGAACCGTTGGATCCTGAGCCATTGCTGCCGGAACCATTAGAACCTGAGCCATTGGAGCCGGAACCGTTGGAACCGGAGCCATTGCTGCCGGAACCGTTGGAACCGGAGCCATTGGAGCCTGAGCCGTTGGAGCCGGAACCA